>PKDD01000117.1 GCA_002862465.1 Haliea sp. | reverse complement strand
CTGTATTCATGAACAGCACGATCGTCACGCCGATTGTTATTCCGCCAGTCTTGTATAGCTGCTCTCGCCATATCGGTAAACTCCATACCGATAAATTGATAGACCGAGTCCAGAACACCATCGGCATTGCGCGTTGCATCCTTATAGTCGACATCAAAGAAACAATCCGGGTATTGATCGCGTATGCCGATGGCTAAACGCATACTGCGCGAAAACTTGTTACACCAGATATCTGCAACCGCCTGCGCATCAGGATTATCTGTGTTTAACTTCCACAGGCCATAATTGAGACTGGTAAATGAAGGGATAGTCTCTAGCGGGTCGCGATGGGTCTGAATCACTTTCACGCCGGGAAACGTCTCTAGCAACAAATCGAGATGATGCATGTGGTGTGGCGCTTTTAATAGCCATCGTCTAACCCCCTGCCCTTTACGTTTTTTCTGCCACTGCAAAAATTGCAACACTCTATAAAGGTATTGATAACCGGGAGTATTGTCATGGCTATCAACCCAGTTCGCGTAGTCTGGAATATTACAAAAAGCCTCAGGCACGCTGCTATAAAAAGACTGCTCTAACAGCATAATTTCTTCATCAGCAGCTTCTGCATCGAAAGGATGCATTGCAGCCAAATCCGGATTTGCGTCCAGCATTGAACGTATTTCGGCTTTGGCAGCATTCAGTCTCGGGTCCTCACCGGTGAAATCCCAATCCATAGGCGGAGAGGGAAATCTGGTTTCAAACCATATTGGCGTGTAAAAACGCTGATCACTGCCGAGTGTTCTATGCAACATCGTTGTACCCGTGCGAGGCAAGCCCACTATCACGACCGGGTTTAATATTTCTTCGTAAGCTATTTCTGGATGCTTGTTGAAAAAACTCTGCACTAACAGGCGCTGACACAGGATCTCAATAATTCTGGCCGATTGTCCTTGCGTTCCGGCCTCGTTTAGGTCGGCCTGCCCGACAAGCGCCTCCAATAAAACTTTCAGGGGCGCACGAAAGCTATCGTCTCCATAATCATTGAGTCCAGTGCGCTGTTGTGCCGCTTTTGTCACATACTCTAGGTCCAACGGACGAGTGCTTATAGCCATTGATTCGCTCCCTCTCATTACTTAATGATCATGCAGCTAGCGCAGCTAACGCAAAGTAACCAAGCAAACCCGCTTGCATCAACGTGAGCAGCAACGGTAAGACCTTTCGCTTGATATTATTCCACTCCACCAACATAAGCACACTGACCTGAAAAAAATACAAGGCATAAACGAGAACGAACGATGCTTCAACCGCAACACCCCAGTCAAGCGCGACGGCGACCACCGCCGGCAAACCGATCGCGAGATTGGCAAAGCCAACCTCGATTTGGAAATTGTTGCGTCGACCCAGATCCCAACCCGCCCGAACGGCGTCACTGTGATGAAACACTGAGTGCCGCACCATTGAAATGATGCCAACCACTCCAACAGAGAGCAAAGCCACGGGGCCAATAGCTCCTTCTGCCCCTTCGGAACTGAGCGCTGAAAATCCCGCATAGTACCCGCTAGCTCCAATCACATAGGTGGCAGCCATGAGCCATTGTGATATTCGAGGGTCTGACAATCTGGTATCCATGATATCGTTAAATTGATATTAAAGTTTTAAAAGCTACCGCATTCCCTAGGAAGCACGGTGCTTGTTCTTAATCTTTATCTGCATTTGCGAGAGCGAGTATTGTTCCGTTATGACTCAAAACCCTCACCATGCTGTCGTGCGCCTGAACCGAGAACCTCCCAAGCGGCTTTAGAACTGACATGAATATGATGTTTCAGCCGAATCCCAGGGTCAGAATCAAGCAACCCTACCGGTATCCAGTACAACCTGAAATCATTCAAAAACTGCGGCAGTATAGATCCGCAATCGGGGCAGAACCGGCGTTTAAATCCACTTTCACATTGATACTCACGCACGCGCTCACCACCCTTGAGCCACTCAAAATCACCTTCACCGACCGTTGCAGCAGCACTGGACGCGCCTCCAAATGCCCTCCGGCACTTAGAACAATGGCACTTAAAGATGGCTGAGTTGAATTGTTTAACTGCAAAACGCACGGTGCCACAGAGGCAACCACCTTCCGTCATCACTCATCTCCAACCGTTATTAACTGCTAAATAATTAAACGTTGATCAGTGAATATATCGAACGTCCGCATACCGTGATTTTATAATCTTTCTAACCTTTCGCCGTCTATCGTAATCCCAGCGCTCACCAACTCAAAGACGGCTGCGGAGCTTGCGCCAAGCCCCACCACAGTGCCAAGCCAGCGGTTGTGGCGATAATCACGGCCCACCGCCCGGATGCCGGAACTGCAGTGCCAACCTGCCCCAACGCACTGCCATGCAACATAGCCTGCAGTAACTTATCTTTCAACTTCAACTGATGATAAAACACCGCAGAAATATGCAAAAACACCAATGCCAGCAAACCGTTAAATACTAGATCGTGCACAACACCCATGGCATCACGAAAGCCAGACCTGGACCAATAATATAGCGGACCGGAAAATAGCACGCCGTCGCTATTAAACAAACCACTAATCGCCTGAACTAGCAGCAGCAATAGCAGCAGAAGCACAAACCAGCCGCCCAGCGGATTATGGCCTGCACTGCTGCTCCCACGTCCTTGCAAATAAGCAGCGACCCGAGCGGGACCTACCACGAAATCCGTAAATCGTAAATCGTGAATCGTGAATGACGACTGCCTATAAACCCCCAGATAATACGAGTGCTTATGATCACCCACGGTATAGCCTGTCCATTGATGCACATCAAAACGTTCTTCCTCAGCGCTCCACCATGCTATAGGTAAACAACCCACAATCAGCCAGTGAAAAATCCCTGTCGGGATATCCCAAAGGGGATATTCGCTGGCAGGCATAATATTTAGGTTATCGACTGTTTTAGCAAAGGGGGGTAGGCAGGATCGACATCTAGGTATTCATATTGCCAGCACTTGTGACGCAACACCGCACGATGCCTAGCGCCCGGAATACTTCCATCCGCACTTTCATAACCTGCGTCTCCGCGAAACATTACCATCATCTCATCTCCGTCATTGGCAAACACGGGGAACACTTCAGGCACCGGAGAATTTCGTTCCTCTGCAACCATCTGTGCAACACTGGAATAGCGTAAAAGTTCCAGCAGTGTAAAATACGTGGGAGGCAACATGACCAAATTACCAGATTCATGCTCGGCGGCGGCGTCGCTTACACTTAACCACCGAGAGTCATGAATTTCACCACCATCAATCACCACTTCATTGTCTTCAAGGAGCGGTGCCGCATAAATCCATGTTGAGAAACGTCTCGGCTCACCCACTGGCGTGATCCAGTGACTCAACAATACCATGTCCTCAAGCTTCGGCGACAAACCTGACTCTTCTGTTGCCTCCCGTGCAGCGGCAATACGCGAAGCGTCTTCGAGGCTCCCGCCTCCAGCCTCAATGTCTTCTGGATCAACTGAACCGCCCGGGAAAACCCAGGCGCCGCCGGCAAAAGCCAACGCCTTATTGCGCCTCAATAGAAGAGTCTCAAGGCCATTGGCGGTGTCACGTAATAAAACGACTGTGCTGGCAGGACGAGCTTCGATATTGCCGGACATAAACCCCCCTTACATTAATGCTTACCGACACTGGGAACTACTTACGTGGCGGAGAATCCACCACAAATCCCAGCGCCATACTCAGATCAAAACTGCGCTGACTGACAACCTTCATTGCATTTTCTGACGCTGAGTCCGCCTGACATGCCACCCACAAGTTTGCACAGCGCGTGCCCGAACGGCAAAAAGCCAACACTGGACGCTCAGCGTCATCAAAAAGCTCCGACATCGCAGCCAAGTCTTGCCCTGGGAAGTTAGCCGCAGTCACTGGCATATGATGATATTCCAGACCTGCTGCTTCCGCCGCCGCAGCGATGCGAGCGCTGGTAGGTTGATGACTGTCTTCATCGTCCGGTCGATTATTAATCAGTACCTTGTATCCCGCCGCTGCGATTTTCGCGACATCCTCGAGGGTAATCTGTGCAGACACTGCAAGATTTTCGGTTAACGGTACAATATTCATGTATCCCCCTATGGCGCGAAAAAAAAGCGCAACCCCACGTTTTTCTCTGTTACAACGGCATCACTCACCACGAAATAACGGCTGCCTTTTTTCCTTGAATGCTCTAGGCCCTTCCCGAGCATCTTTGCTCATCATCACCAATCCCGCTTGCTCCATCTCAAACTGAAACGCCTCCGCCCACGGCAGCGTATGTGTCTCCAATGCTGTTTTCTTAATTGCCTGCAATGCCAGAGGCGCCTGCCGGCAAATATTTTCTGCATAGCGTTCAGCTTGGGCTTGCAACTCCGCTAGCGGCACGACGTCTGAGACTAGGCCCATGGCCAGCGCTTCTTGAGCACTGATAGGCTCGCCTCCCAGCAAAATTTTCATAGCATGTGCCCACGGTAACTGCCGGGCCAGTCTCACCAAAGAGCCTGCCCCGGGCACTACACCTACTTTTGGTTCCGGTAACGCAAATTGTGCATGTTCTGCTGCAATACGGATGTCGGTAGCCTGCAATAACTCAGTGCCACCCCCCAATGCGCGTCCGTTTATTGCCGCTATGACAGGTTTATATAGCGGCTCTGCTTTAAGCATGATTCGGTCAACAATCATCGGATCAGACAGTAGACGTTCTTCCTGTGCCGTTTGTGGCTTTTTTGCACCAGTCCACAGAGGGATGATTTGTGACAAGTCGCCCCCGCAACAAAAGTCTTCCTCGCCGACTGCTGTGAGTACTGCAACGCGAATGGCTTCATCATCGCGCACTTCTTGCCACGCGTCAGCTAATTCAATAAACATCTCGCCGTTGATCATGTTTTTGGCTGCAGGCCGATTGAGCGTGATCCAAGCCTGCTGCCCGCGCTTTTCAAATATCACACTGCTCATTACACCTCTCCCAAAGTACGGATACTCTCTCGACGGCGATCAGACCTGATTATAGGCCCATTGTCCCTCGCAGTTCATCGAGTTGCACCATAATACTCAGGCGCCCACTGATTCTGTTTCTCAAGCCCCCTTGTCAGACCTATCCCCTTTTCACCTGCGCCGGCATAAAGCAAGTAAGCAAGGCCATCAACTTCGAACACAAAGGGGGCACGCAGCTCATTTGCGGCAAATTCTAACTCGCCGCGAAGCGAGCTTTCTATAGCAAGTTCGCTGCCATCCCATGGCAGTTCAACACGCAAAAGTTCCTGCGGCTGAGTTGCTTGCCAGTCGTTCCAGTCTGTCGCTATAAGATCGCCCTCTTACACCAAAATGCGTTCCGGAGCGTCTACTACTTTGGGCCAAAGACATAAAGTCTATTGTCCTTAAGCCACAAGCCAGCATGCCGCATATCCGGATCAAAAAGAAGTTTTCTACACGGTAGAAAATGTTCTACACCAGTGTCTGACTGATACAAGATACCCGGCATTGCCAAACCAAACCACTCTCCACGAAAAAAATGTTTCCAAATGATGGCTGGTAAAGCACTGAAAGATAAACCATCAGTTGACTCTGCAACACGCGTATACTGTGCTGTCCTTCCCGCTAGACCTCGGTAGTACACGAGTAAGCACTGATTCTCATCGTCCACCAGTACGTTGGGGCTAGCAATGTGCGACTGGCTGTTTTGCGCCTCGGCAATACCCCGATCCTTCCGTATCGACTGATCGCTAACTGCCGAGCGATATGCCATTAGAAGCATATCTTAAACAATATAGATCGAATAATTACCCCACAAATTTTGTAAACTGCGATAAGGCTCCTCGCCCAAATCAATCTCGAGCGGAAACCCCGCGTTTTTCAATGCCAGCGCACCCGGCTCGTGAACCGTTCATGGACTCTCCACATCATCAGCATAAGCCAGTCGAATGTGAGCGCCCTTATGATGAGCAAAATAGAGATAGTATTTACCTAGCCGGTGAGGCATCCAATCAGGCACTTCAATCAGCGGCGGTCCATTAATGTTGGTGTCGTTAGACTGCGACCTCGCGGATTCACTCAATCGACTGATGAGTCCGCTCTGGATAATGGGCTGTTGAGACACGCGCTCCGCAACAAACTGAAATGGCTTTTGAGGCAGCTAATCGTAACGCGGCTATAACCACAAAAGCGCTAGTAAAAAAGCAATAACGATTACTAGAAAGAACACTAGCCCTGGCCGAATCACGAAATAAACTCCAGATTTTCTAGCCTAGCACTTAATTAAGCCGCAACGCCGAGATTACTCACGCCATCCCATACCAGTTTTGCGCCCACCAGTATGAGACAGAAACTTACTATCGAATAGTAAAACGTCGGTGTTGAACGTTGCACTAGATAATATCCAAGTTTTACACCCAGTGGCGCAAGCGGAACGAGCACCAGAGAATATAGCAAATTTTCATGTGTGAACTCTCCGAGCGCGTAGTACGGCACCAGTTTTATAATGTTGACCACCGCAAAAAAAAGCCCCGCGGTGCCCGCAAATAACAATGGTGACAACTGCTTGGGCATCAGATACATGGTAAATGGCGGACCACCAGCGTGAATGCTAAAACTGGTAAATCCCGCAAGGGCACCGAACACCCCACCACTGACAGCGTTATGCTTCTCGCCCGAGAATGATGTTAGCCCCATTAGACTTTGCAGACCAAATACAAGCGCCAGAGCACCAATCAAAATGCGCATATAATGCTCATTCATGGCTTCTGCAGAAAGATAACCGAGACCAACCCCGAGAATTGCTGCAGGCAATAGCAGATGCAGCGTTCGACGATCGAACACACCCCAATAGGCTTTTACGACTAACAGATCCATGATTACGAGGATTGGCAACAGAATCGCAGCAGCCTGAGTCGGGGGCATCACCAATGCCATCATGGGTACCGAGATAATCGCGAGGGCGCCACCGAAGCCGCCTTTAGTAATCCCGTACAGCAGCACCGCCGGCACACAAGCGAGGTAAAAGGCTGGGTCACTTAACATAAGGTGGTTCAGTCAATGATAGCGAATTCCCTAGACAAAACCTCGATAATTTCCGCCTTGGGATTTTCAGCTAACTGCAAGCTCGTACCCGTAATTTTCTCAGCAATACCCACATAAGTTTTAGAGATTTCCATTAAAACCTCAACTGGCAAAGCGTTGTCACGCGCCAGAACCACGCGTTCATCCATGCGATCCTTATTCAGCAGGATATCGGGGTCGGTAAAATGCTGAAGCAGTAGTTGCCTAAAATCTTCTTTTGAGTTTTCAACTACCCTACCTTCGGTCAATGCTTTGCCGTCCCAGATTCGCGATGAATCAGGTGTTCCGACCTCATCCATATAAATCAGTTTTTCATTACCGCTCTTATCCACGACATAGCCGAACTCAAATTTAGTATCAACAAAAATTTGACCCAGACGCGCCAACTCCGCACTAATTACCTCAAAGCCCTCACGCAACAACTTCTCATAAAGTGCAATATCGCTAACACTATTAAACTTGAAGGCCGAGAAATTGTTTTCAATATCGCTACGAGTGACGTTGACATCATCGACCGCAGGCACGCCTGGGATGTCATTCAAAACACCCTTACTGGAAGGGGTGATCAATAACTCAGGCAATTTTTGATCGCGCTGTAAACCATCGGGAATCGTAATACCGCAAAATTCGCGCTCACCCTTCTGGTAGGATCGCCACATGGAACCCGTAATGTATTGCCTAGCAATCGCCTCAATCATAACAGGCCGAGCTTTCTGGACGATCCAAACCAGCGGATGGGGAATCTCCAAAATATGACTGTCGGCCAAGCCCTGCTCCCTGAATAATCGGAACCAGTGGTTGGAAATTGCATTCAGTGCCGCGCCCTTGCCTGGGACTCCTCGCATTCCACCCTCTGCGTGCCATATACAATCAAAGGCAGAAATACGATCCGATATCACCATGATTGCTAATGGAGCATCCGGTGCAACATCGTAGCCTCGCTCTCTCACCAAACGAGCACTATCGGCAGCCGTCAGCCAATAAACAGAGCGCACTTTTCCACTGTGCACCGGTGCATCCGTGCGGATGGGGAGATCATCGTTGACAGCCAATACCTTGTCGGCAAGACTCATAGTGATTTTCCTATATCAAGTTATGTTGGTTGGGCTAGGCTGCAGGCTTCAGACACTGTCGTTATTATTGCAGAAGTCTAGCAAAGGAAGAACCGCGAGGCACCCCAAAAATTTAGAAGTTGCTCCATCTGCTTAAAAGTAAGCCATAATATAGGGGAAAAATATGACAAAGCCGATGGTGGCTGCCCCGATAGCACTTAACAAAACCGCGCCTGCTGCCAAATCTTTAGACTTTTTTACCAGCGGATGAAATTCAGGAGATACAACGTCGCACAGTAGCTCATAGGCGGTATTCAGTGCCTCAACTACCCACACGCCCGCAATAGCTATAATCAAAAAACACCACTCGGAGGCCGATATATCAAAAGCGAATCCCGCTAGTAAAACACAAAAAGTAGCTACAGCATGCAGCCAAGCATTGTGCTGGTTACGTATTAGCTCAACAATGCCTTCAACTGCATGTACGCCGGATCTGAGCCTTGCGCTAATCGAAAAACCATTCGCATTGTTATTCATGTCTATACCTCTATCAGGCGAAGGGCCCAACGCTACCAGAATACCGCAGTGGTTTGCCTGCTTACAATATGTAACGACTGCCGACTATAATAACCCGCAGGAATCCAACTGAACATGATGATAGAAAGGAAGTACATACATGAGCAACTCTGAACGAACCCCCTACCAGATTCTGGGCGGGGAAGGCATTCGGCACTTAGCCAACGTATTCTACGATATCATGGACACTTTACCCGAGGCAGGACCCTTGCGTGCGATGCATGCCGCAGAACTTCAGCCTATGAAAATCAAGCTAGCCGAATATCTCACAGGCTGGATGGGCGGCCCCCCGCTTTACGCTAATAAATACGATACCGTTTGCATGACTACGCCGCATGCGGCCTATCACATCGGTCCGGCCGAGCGCGACCTTTGGCTACTCTGTATGGACAAGGCCCTAGAACAAACCGGGGCAAGCGAGGAGTTAGTAGCCATGCTCAAAGTCCCTATGTTTAGAATAGCCGACGCTATTCGCAACAAAGCAGGCCCCAGTAGCGCTGCAACTAACCCCAATATCATTGCCGCGGGCTAACAGTGGCCACGATTAATGCGTCGCAGCACTGCCAATGCCAGTCTCTGTGGCAGACCATGTCGCGTCACTACTTTATGTTGACTTACGACTTATCACGTCTGGCCTTAAGTTTGTTGCCTGCTATCCGAGAGTAGAAAAAAACAAAAAATACTGCCCAGACGGCGCCAAATACCAACAACATTTCCATTCCGTTACCCATAATCTGCCCTTCATTCCCGTCTATACCACAACTGGTTGCGCATCAGTTCAATGCATCTACTGCTCTTCTAACAGAATGGGCTGCACCAGTGGGGAACTGGCGCGGCCTTGCACTTGCAACATACCGCGGCGAATACTGTTGGCCCAAGAGCGAAAAATCAGATCAATAGCGGGATCGTCATTATCCACCTGATTGAATGCCCATATGTCGTCGGTAGATTTTGTGTCGATTGCACGCACCATGACGGCACCAGTGGCCGCATTAACGAGCGCAATGCTGGCGGTGATTGCGCCCCCTGGCTTCGCCCCTGCAGCAACAGCCTCGCGGGTATCATAAGGATGGATCGCAACCAACGCCGTCTGAACGATTATCTCCGCCTGTTGTCGGCTATCGACAATATTAAACGCCGATTGAAAACTGAGCCCCGCGGAGAATTCCTCATGTATCGCGTTTTGCAAGATTTCTTCTTCTGAGTCGGTAAACGCCCAACCTCCATCAGGAGTCGCACCCTCTGGCTGAATGACCAGCATACTGGCAAAATTCGCGGTCGCGATAAAAACATTCCGGAACATTTTTGCGCCTGGCTGCGGCACACTGTTCACGTAAAGTTCATCAGCCGGCGTGTCTACACCTTTTAAAAAAGCAGGATTTCCCTGCTCTGGCGCAGCCGATGAAATGGTATCGAGTTGAGTACAAGCACCGACAAACATAAATGAGACCAAAAATGTAGCGAGGCGTTTATCTAACATAGGTGTTCTCCCTTAACGAGTTGGCCGGTGCGGTCAAGCGACGAAGTGCTGTCTGGCGCCTGTGCGTCATGTTAAAGTATACCGTAAAATCCCGCGTCGGCCACTTGTCCAGCAGACACCTTAAAACGGAAATGGACTATTGGGATCAAGAATCTAATCAGCTACAATTTCGCTGCCAGTTTATCTCAGAGAACAAAGTATGTCCGTCAATATTCCAAGTTTTTATCGCTCACTCCTTTTGCTAACACTGCCATTGATGGCCATATCTCCTTCGGTTAGCAGTGATACTTTAGAGGAGAATATTCTTGTTACAGCCAGCCGAGTTGAAGAAAACGCTATGAAGCTTCCACTCGCTTGGTCTCTGGTAACCAGTGACACCATAGAATTCATTGATCCGGTGCACATCAATGAGATCATGCAACGCGTGCCAGGTGCTTGGATCAGTCGTGGCAACGGGCAAGAAAGCATCATTGCCCTTCGATCGCCAGTATTAACAGGGGCCGGCGGCTGTGGCGCTTTCTTCGCGGCTGCGGACGGTATTAGTCTGCGCGCCCCCGGGTTTTGCAATGTAAACCAGTTATTCGACACCAACTTTGAGCAGGCGGGCCGTATTGAAGTCATCAGAGGGCCCGCGACAGCACTGTACGGCTCTAACGCCATGCATGGCGTTATCAACGTTATTAGTGCGGCACCAACAGAAGATATTGACAATCGCCTCACGCTGGAGGCGGGCCCTTATGATTATTACCGAGCAAAATACCGCTATAGCAACACAGTGGGCCGGAACGGTATCAGCGTCAGTGCCAACGGCGCATCCGATGGAGGCTATAAGGATAATTCCGGCTATGACCAAGAAAAAGCCACAGTGCGTCACGACTATGTCGGTGACCAATGGAATTTCCGCACTGTGCTAGATGCTGCCAACCTGAACCAAAACACTGCTGGGTTTGTTCAAGGTTACGATGCCTACAAAGATAAAAATAAGAAAAAGAGCAACCCCAATCCCAATGCTTACAGGGATGCTTGGTCTATACGTCTCTATAGCGCGGCAACTCATGCGGTTAATGACAATAATACTCTGACCCTCACACCCTACTTCCGCGATAATCACATGGAGTTTCTACAACACTATCTGCCTTGGCAGCCGGTAGAAAAAAACGGCCACGATAGTTTAGGGCTGCGTGCCTCGCTTGAGACTAATGCCAGAGCAGTGCGTTGGATAAATGGCATTGATGTGGAGTACACCAACGCAACTCTTAAAGAAATACAAGACACAGATTTCAGTCCTAACCAACCTGCCGGCGTGCACTATGATTACAAGGTAGGCGCTGCAGTGGGTGCGCTTTACAGTCAGTTACGTATGCAAAACGACTCTCCGTGGGAAATAGACGGCGGCGTGCGTCTCGAATATACCAACTACGACTATAACAACAAGACCGCAGACGGCTCGGCCTGCGGGCCCGAGGCAACCAACTGTCGATTTTACAGACCTTCCGACCGAGAAAATGACTTTAACGATTGGTCTCTTAACGCCGGAGCGAGCTACAGTATCAGTGAAAATCATATAGCTTATCTGCGCCTCGCGCGCGGTTTTCGTGCGCCACAGGCCTCAGAACTTTATCGACTTCAAGGAGGTCAAGAAGTCGCCAATCTCGACTCGGAAAAAATCGATAATATCGAGGTGGGGCTTCGTGGTGATTGGCTTGGCAACGCGCGCTATGATGTCGCAGTCTATTATATGCACAAAGACGACGTGATCTTTCAGGATGCCAATCGCTTTAATGTGAGTGGAGCACGCACTCGCCATTACGGCGCAGAGATAAGCCTAAATTATCAATTTAATGACAGTTGGTCTGCCAGCATAGACGCAAACGTTGCAAGCCACACTTATGATAGCAATATTGAGTTACTGGGCGGCAGCGGTGATATTAAAGGCAATGATATCGACACCGCACCGCGGGCTTTCGGTAGTGCTGGCCTGAATTGGGATTTGTCAGCCATCGTAGGACACCAAAGCCGTGCAGAGCTGGAATGGGTTTATATGGATTCATATTATTTGGAGCCAGAAAATGACTATCAATATGACGGGCACTCCCTAATCAACCTGCGCCTTGTCGGAAACCTGACACCGCGATGGTCTGCCGGATTGCGTTTGACTAATCTGCTAGATGAAGATTATGCCGAAAGGGCAGATTTTGGATTCGGAGAGTATCGCTATTTTGTCGGACAGCCGCGAGGTGCATATTTACAAATCAGTTATCAGTTCGGCGCGATAGGAAATTAGCATTAATGCTACTAAGCTCTATTGATAGATGTAATCGA
>PKDD01000101.1 GCA_002862465.1 Haliea sp. | reverse complement strand
GGGACACTCTGCAATTGGTGCAGGATATCATTCAGCGTGGCTTGGATCGCAATATTTTCCGCGAAGTTGATGGTGTCGCTTATATGACTAACGCCGCATGGTCGAGTATTTATGGATTATCTACTCTGCTGGTTGATGCGCCTGAATTATTTGAGCGCCACATTGATCTGCAACGCCAAGTCGATCTGGGCGTTCAAATATTTTTAGATGGTCTTTCCCATTAGACGGCAATCACCGCAGCAAACAACCGACAACATTTAAAGTTCTCGCAAAACTGTTACCGGCGAAACAGACACTACTTTGCGGCAACTCGCCACACCCAAACTACCAATAATTAAAGCTCCCAACAAAATACCCAAAGGCCAAATCCAAACCGTTGGCGTGTAGCGCATGTCCATGACCAGTATTTGTAAAATAGCGACTGACAATTCAGCCGCCACCGTTGCAAGGAATCCTGCAAATAGACCCAATGTGGCAAATTCAATCAAGAGACTACCAAGAATCAAGCGACGGGGCGCCCCAAGAGCACGCAAAATGGCGCTTTCATGCATGCGCGCATCGACACTGGCCTGCACTCCAGCGACTAACACTAACCCACCTGCAGCCAATATCACCACCAGCACCAAATTGATCGCCGCAGACACCTGCTCAATTATTCCGCGAACCTGCTCCACCACAGCATCCATCTCAATTACGGTGACCGTGGGAAAACGACGAATGAAGCGATTCAAAAATGCTTTATCAGCCACTTCCAGATGAAAACTAGTCATGAAGGTTGACGGGTAGGCTGCTAGCAACTTTGGTGGAAACACCAAATAAAAATTGGGGCGCATAGACTGCCAATCCAGAGCACGAATACTCGTCACTTGAGCTTCCAGTGGTTGTGAGCCTATCAAAAATCCGACTGAGTCACCGACCTTAATACCCAGCCGTTCGGCAAAATCTTCTTCCAGCGAGACCAATGCTTGATCATTGCCGGCAGACCACCACTGTCCTGCAACTAGGGTATTATCCTTGGGCAAACCATCCGACCAAGTCAAATTGATTTCTCGCTGACGCCTCTGCTCTTCAACGTCCTCGGTGCTCACTAACTCTTCGCTATTGACAGACATTATCCGCCCTCGGATCATCGGATAAAATGCCTCGCGAACGACGCCCTCTTCGCTTAGAACTGACTCTATTGCTGGGACCTCCTCCGGGCCGATATTGAGCATAAAATGATTGGGTGCGTCCGCTGGCAACTGGGTCTGCCACTCGTCAATCAATGACGTTCGCACCAATAGCAATACTAGCAACATCATAATTGCCATCGAAAAGATCACCACTTGCAACGCATTTGCTAAACCACGTCGCTGCAAACCTGCCAACGCGAGCCGCCAGATATTCCCTGCACTCATTCCCACCAAACGGCCGCCCCTAAGCAGCGTTAGCGCCAAACCGAGTCCTAACCCAACAGTTACCGCTAGACCCGCGAGCACCGCCAAAGTCAGTTTCCAGTCGCCGCTGTACCACCACATCAACAACACAACCGCCAGTAACCCAAGCAAATAATCGCTTATCGCTCGACCACCCTCTAAAGGCAAATCTCGGCGCAACACACGCAATGGGCTGGCCTGGCCCAAACGGCGCAACGGCGGCCAAGCAAAACAGAAAAGACAAGTGATCGAGGTCGCAGCGCCTATCGCGTAAGGTCTCATACCACTCGAGCCCGGCTGGACTGGAAGCTGCTCCGCAAAAAGTTCAAAAAATACAGCCTGTATCGCGAAACCTAACCCGCATCCCATTGCAGTGGCAATAAGACCCAGTAACAGCAAACTGCTGGCATACAACCGATTCACCGCACCTGACGTCGCGCCAATACTTTTAATGATCGCCACATAGTCATGATGGCGCTCGCTGAAGCGCCGCGCAGCCAGTGCAACAGCAACCCCTGCCAAAACAACAGCCAGACTGCCCGCCAATAAAAGAAAACTTTCAGCGCGCGCCAGAGCGTTACTGATACTGGGCTGACCCTCCTCCACGCTGAGCGCCTTTTGCCCGTCTTGTAACTGCGGCTGCAACCATCGGCTAAACGTTTTCACATCCGCTTCTGAACCGGCATATAGCTGCCGATACTCCACCCGACTGCCAGGCTGAACCACCCCTGTTGCAGGAATATCATCGTAGTGCATTAACACACGAGGCCCAAAACCGTAAAAAGACGCACCCTGATCCGGCTCGGTGCGCGCCACCGCAACAACCAAAAACGGCTGATCGCCGATCACTACCTGATCTTGCAGGGCAACGTCCAACAGAGAAAACAGACGCGAGTCCAGCCACACTTCTCCTCTCGCAGGCCCCGCGGTCGCCGGCACTGTCTCACCGAAGGGCTCGATCCCATATGTTAATTGACCCCGAAGCGGATACTCTTCACTGACCGCCTTGATGGAGGCCAGATACATATTGTCATCACCTGCATACACCATGGACGGAAACGAAAGCGTCTTCGCCGACTGCAGTCCATCAATTTTGGCTTGCCGCAACCATTGGTCTGGCAACGGTCTTCCGCTGCTCACTACCGCGTCCGCTGCAAGGAACCGGTGACTCTCTTGCACCAGCGCGTTTTGCAGTTTAGTGGTAAAAGCGCTAATTCCTGAGACCACTCCGACAGCGAGCACCAGCGCCATAACTAGCACGCCCAACTCACCACCGCGCCAATCGCGCGCCAACATTCTTGTCGCAGTCATCGACATCCGGTGCCTACTCCTTGACCAATGCGCCACCGTCTAGGCGGAGGCGCCGGTCACAGCGATCGGCCAGCGCTGAGTCGTGAGTCACCAACACTAAAGTGGTTCCCTCCTCCCGATTCAACTCAAATACAAGATCGATGATACGGTCGCCAGTGCGACTATCGAGGTTGCCAGTGGGTTCATCGGCAAACAGTATTGCGGGCCGGGATGCAAACGCCCGTGCGAGTGCGACTCTCTGCTGCTCACCACCGGAAAGCTGCAGCGGATAATGGCCGAGTCTGGCATCCAGCTCAACCCGTTTTAGGTAGTGCTCTGCTTGCTCTGTCACATTGGATTGTCCCTGCAATTCAAGTGGCAGCATGACATTTTCTAGCGCGGTTAGCGCTGGCAACAATTGAAATGACTGAAACACAAAACCGATGTGTTCTCCGCGAAACCGGGCTCTTCCATCCTCATCCAGCGTGCCCAGATCTGTACCGTTAATTGTCACAGATCCTCCCGATGCCTCATCCAGCCCAGCTAATAACCCAAGCAGCGTTGATTTACCCGAGCCAGAGGCTCCGATAATAGCTACGGATTCGCCCGACTTGATTTCCAGCGTAATCCCTTTCAATATCTCCAGTTCGTGGCCCGCTATAGGGACCCGTTTTTGGAGATTGTTACATTTGATCATTAAAACTATCCTTTATCGTAATTTACGCAATTCACTTGTAATTGGATGCCTGCTGGCGGTGCTAGCGGGGCAGGCCCAAGCCAGTGAGACAAAAATTCTGATTCTAGGTGACAGCATCAGCGCTGCCTATGGTATGTCTTTAGAACAGGGCTGGGTTGCAAAACTTGCGTTGTATCTTAAAGAACGAGATGCGGAAATCCAAGTGGTGAATGCCAGCATCAGTGGTGAAACGACCGCCGGGGGCCTCCGACGTTTGCCTTCGCTGCTGCAGGAAAACCAGCCTAGCGTTGTCATCATCGAGTTAGGTGGAAATGATGGACTTCAGGGTTACCCCTTGAAAACCCTGCACGATCATCTCAAGCGGCTCGTAGAAATGGCGCAGCAGGCAGGCGCCCGGGTGATTCTTCTTCCGATGGAAATTCCCCCAAACTATGGCACCCGCTACACCTCCGGATTCCGCGACACCTTCCGTCAGATATGCCTTCAAACGAACTGCACCTTGGCACCCTTCATCCTCGATGGCGTCGCCACCGACCCGATGCTAATGCAAGCCGATGGCATACATCCCACGGCTAAAGCACAGTCCATACTTTTAGATAACGTGCTGCCAACCGTAACTGCCGTACTCGGAAAATCATGACTGACAGAACCTGGGAAAACCTCCAGCGCGGAGACAGCGCAGCCATCTGGCATCCCTATGCTCCCGCCCTCGGCGGGCATGAAGTGTTTCCCGTTGTCAGCGCCAGTGGTGTGCGTCTTGACTTAGCTGACGGACGACAGTTAATTGATGGGATGGCCTCCTGGTGGTGTGCCATTCATGGGTATAATCATCCGACTCTTAATGCGGCGGTCGAATCACAGCTAAACGCTGTTTCACATCTTATGTTTGGGGGACTAACGCATCCACCCGCGGTGGAGCTAGCCCAAATGCTGGTAGCACTAACGCCGCCCGGTCTGGATCGCGTCTTTTTTAGTGATTCCGGTTCTGTCGCAGTAGAAGTTGCGATGAAAATGGCGATTCAGTATTGGTATGCCCTCAATAGGCCTAAAAAACATAAGCTACTTGCTCTGCGTCATGGCTATCACGGCGATACATTCGGAGCGATGTCGGTATGTGATCCGGTCACCGGCATGCATCATCTGTTTGGCGATGCTCTGTCTAAGCAATTTTTTGCACCCGCCCCGGAGTGCCCTTTTGACGGCCCCTGCCCAGACACTGAGATGGCAGAAATATCAGCTCTGTTGTCGCAGCATGGTCGCGACATCGCCGCGGTCATTGTAGAACCGGTCGTGCAAGGTGCAGGTGGCATGCGCTTTTACTCGCCAGAGTATCTGGTCAAGTTGCGTGCATTGTGCGACCACCATGAAGTGCTTCTTATTTTCGATGAAATCGCCACCGGCTTTGGTCGGACCGGCAAACTCTTCGCGCTCGAACATGCAAACGTTGCACCGGACATTCTGTGCTTAGGCAAAGCATTGACGGGCGGCTATATGACACTGGCGGCCACCCTGTGTAATGACCGTATTTGTGACGGCATCACCAATAGCGAAGTCGGTGCTTTTATGCATGGTCCGACGTTTATGGCGAACCCACTCGCGTGCGCGACAGCTATTGCAAGCATCCAATTACTGCTGTCGCAGCCTTGGCAGAGCACCGTGCGACGCCTGCAGACTGAGCTTGCCGCTGGCCTCGCGCCTGCTCGCGCGTTTGACAGTGTTGCCGAGGTTCGCACGCTGGGCGCAATTGGCGTAATTGAGCTAAAAAAAGCCGTCGATATGCGCACCATACAGCCAATGTTTGTCGACCGGGGGGTCTGGATACGACCCTTTGGCAAGCTAATTTACGCCATGCCCCCCTATATAATGGAGAGCGCAGACGTGGCGACCTTGACCAACGCCATGGTGGATGTCGTTGCCCACTTGTAGCATTGCGCGCAATATCGGGCTGACATTCATCACTCTTGTCGCAAGGAAATAATTTGGCCGCTGGCAGGGTCAGATTTACCCGCGAGCACGCGCTGATAAGTGTCCGCTGCGGCCTCGGAACCGAGACTAAATTCCACGCGCAACCACGCGTCGCAAAACTGACGAAAGCCAACGTAGGCCGTGCCCAGGCGCACCATAAATTCGGCCGCACCGATCTCTTTACTGCGCGTTTGTATATAACCTGGCGCAAAAAAGAATTCTGGCGCCGGACCAGGCAACTGACCTAGAGACCCAGTGTCGTCGATATGAGTCGCGCCTATCCTGCATGAATGTTTTAACTTGTTCACATAATGGTGATGCACATTGGAAAGAATGTCTGCACTGCCGGTCATGTCCACTAGCACGACAGACTCTGAGCTATCCAGGCAATCCACCTGTCCGTATGTAATGACCCTGTCGTAGCAGCCTAGACTTTCGCAAAAAGCAACATTACCTACAGAAGTGACTCCGATGCTGCTCAGGCTACCAGCTAGCTTCACGCAGTGACCAAGCGCAATACTGGTTTTGCTCGAAGCGCTCGTTATCAGGCAGCTAGTGGCACCAAAGGCATCATTTACCTCCAGAAAATCGTTCACCAGCCAAGCTGTCATATAGAGACCACGCAGTAAACTGTCTTGATCTTCCCGCGCCTGCTCATAAATTACGTAAGCCGATGCTCGGTCAAACTGCGCATATACCGGTGCTAAACCGTCTCGATGGGGCGACACGTCACTAAAGTTCTGTGGGCTAATTTTGCCTGCAACAATTTTTAGATGCGTTGAAAAGGGAAAAAAGCCCCACACTCTCTCGCCCAACGCGACTTTCGGGTGATTCGACATAACCACATCTGCCCAACCCATAGCCGGTATTCTGCCCCACCCATCTGGCGAAGGGAAAAACCGCCAATACCCCAGCGCGTCGCCTGCCGCCGCATAAGAAATATTGTTAGCGGTTAGTGCAAACCTATCAACTTGCAACAGCACTTCATGCTCTGCGAGTTCGACGCTTAATTCCTCGCTGACTATCCGGGTGTCACCCCAGTTATCCTTGCGAACTTCTAGCGTGTTAACGCGCATTATGCGACTAGTTTGCGTCATTGTCATACTGTGACCTTCCTATTAGTGCCCCAGAGATTTCATCGTCAATTTAGCCAGCTTGGACATATGCACCTCATCAGGTCCATCAGCAATGCGGCAAAAGCGTGCCTGCGTGAAGACTGACGGAATAAGCGTGTCCTGACAAACGCCCATACCACCGAAAACCTGCATTGCACGATCTGCGACGTTTTGCGCCATATTAGGACCGACAATTTTCAGCATAGAAATATAGGGCATGGCGGCTTCGACGCCTTCGCTGTCCATGATTTCTGCCGCTTGCAAGGTCAGCAACCGACACTGTTCAATCTCGCAACGACAGCGGGCAATCTCATGCTGTACGCTGGTCTTCTTAATTAACTTTTCACCAAAGGCCACACGCTGATCTGCACGCTCGCACATCAGTTCCATACAACGCTGGGCTTGGCCTACAAAAGTCATGGCATATTGAAAGCGGCCAGGACCGAGACGGCCTTGAGCAATCTCAAATCCGCAGCCCTCGCCTTTGATCAAGTTGCTGACAGGCACTCTCACATTGTCAAACAGCAACTCCGCTTCGCCGCCCGGCGAATGCAAATTATCAAACACCCTCAGTTCTCGCACCAGTGTAATGCCAGGCGTGTCTCGGGGTACAAGAATCGTAGAATGCTGCCGGTGACGATCGTTTTCCGGATTCGATTTCCCCATCACCAACATGAGTTTGCAGCGCGGATTAATAGCACCGGTAGTCCACCACTTCCGACCGTTAAGTATGTACTCTGTGCCATCACGCGTAATTGCCAGCTCCATATTAGTAGCGTCGGATGAGGCAACCTGCGGTTCAGTCATCGCATAAGCACTGCGAATATCACCTGCCAGTAAGGGTTTTAACCATCGCTCTTGCTGTTCAGTAGTCCCATACTTCGCTAGGACTTCCATATTTCCTCGATCTGGCGCATTGCAGTTGAATACGGGCTGGGCCCAATTCACCTTGCTCATGGTTTCAAAAATTTTAGCGATTTCGATATTTTTCAGACCTGGCCCCCAGTCGCCATACTCCTCAGGCAGGAACAAATTCCATAGGCCCTCTGCCTTGGCTTTTTCCCTCAGTATGTCAAACCAATCAGGAACCTCCCAACGATTATTTTGATCCAGAGTAAACGCCTCCCAGTCGTGTTCACGCGGATAAATGTGCTCCTGCATGAACGCCTCTAGCTGCGTATTCAGCACCGCTGCACGCTCGCTGATCTGAAATCCCATTACAATACTCCTTAGTGTCGTTTGCTCATCGTTAGTAATTCTTCAAATTGTACTTTAAAACGCTGCATAACCAATTGCGCTGCCTTCTACTTTCGGCGCCGGTGCTAGCAAGTGACTACTGCCAAGTGCCCAGTTAACAAGCATTCCCAAACGCCTAACTATTGGCGTGTGCTGGCGACCCTGTGATGGCTAGACTTGATCCTCGTCGAACCGGCCAGTCGGCATCAAAGCCGACTGGCCCTCTTTGTACCCCAAGGGCCAGAAGCAATGCAACGGAGCCATCCTACCTGGCCGTTCAAGTCAGAGCATAAATCGCAGCAGCTTGCGTATTTTTTGATGCTCGGCGCCACGATCCCGCCCATCGTTTAAAACGTTTCATTGGAGCCAATGCGTTCGCCCAAAAGTGTGGAACACAATTTTGGACGGCCGCAGATTCAATGAGACGATATTGACACAAGCAATGCCGTTATGTCACATTTATTCGTCGTTCATAGTTTTAGGTAACAGGCATTTCGCTGCGCGGACAACCGCGGCTAACGGTCACGATGCGACTACAACATCATAAAGAGGTCTAGTTGTGAGCACAGCAGGAATTTGGACAATCGCGGCGCTAACCTATGCAGTATTTTGGCTTTGGTACGTAGGCTTCCAGCGCAGGGTATCCCCGCAAGAGGTAGACACCTGTATGCGCCTATTCAATAATGCTGATGGCTGGACCACGGTTCAGCAGGAACACCTGCGGCGGTTCTTAATTGAAGATGATGGTAAAGATTTCGTTATGGTCAATCTATTGCATCTAAAGTCACCGAGAGGGGAATCGCTTGGGAAACTCAATGAGTATGGAAAGATCTTCCTCGGCTCACTGTTGCGAAAGGCGGGACACCCTGTGATGTTTGCCAGAGCTGCGAGTGGCAACATCGAAAACGTCGCTTGCGAGCATGCTGACGACTGGGGCGCGGCGGCCATGATCCGTTACCGCAGCCGGCGTGATCTCATGAATATGTTGCCCGCAACGATTGGCAGCAAGCATCATGGGCTAAAGCTGGAGGCACTGGAGAAGACCTTTGCGTTTCCCGCCGCACCGTGGTTTGTATTGGGAGGGCCAAAGATCATGGTCGCGTTGTGTATCGCGCTACTGTCGGCAGTCCTCCACATAGCAACAACACTTTAAATCACCGTGGCAGTTTACCTGGAGGACACATGAAAAAAACCGTCATTTCGTTAGTTGTCATCGCTCTGTTGGGCATCATCGTCTACAGCCAGCGTAGTAGCATTGCCAAGCGCATCATGACCGCAGGGTTAGAGGCGCGCCTGGGCAGTAATATCATAGACACCTTTGATGACGGCCTTAATCTCACTTTATGCGGAGCTGGGGGACCCATGCCAGCGCCTAATGCCTCTGGTCCATGCGTTGCCGTCGTAGCCGGAAAACGATTGTTTGTTGTCGATGCGGGGACGGACGGCGTGCGCAATCTCGGGAGAATGGGCTTTCCGATCGGAGCCATTGAGGCTGTCTTCATAACGCATTTCCATTCAGATCACATTGACGGCCTTGGCGAACTTTCAACCCTGCGATGGGTCCCAGTTGGTAATGATAAACCCTTGCCTGTGTATGGCCCGATCGGCATAAGCAGAGTGGTGAACGGTTTCAATGCTGCTTATGCACAAGACTTTAGCTACCGACAAGCTCACCATGGCGACAGCGTCGCGCCGCTAGCGGGTGCCGGCATGCAGGCAATGCCCTTCCCCCAGCCTAAGATGGGCAAATTGGAAACCTTAGTGGATGAAGACGATCTAAAAATTGAAGCTTTGGCGGTGGGTCACTCTCCAGTTGATCCGGCCGTCGGGTATAAGTTTACGTATAAAGGGCGATCACTGTTAATCACTGGGGATACGGTAAAACTACCGAATATTGAATTGCATGCACAAGGGGTCGATCTGCTGGTCCATGAAGCTTTAGCGCCAAATCTCCTCATAATGATGAATCAGGCCGCACAAAAGACGGGCAACTCAGGAATGGCCAAAGTGTCACTTGATGTACTAGATTATCATGCGAGTCCTGTCGAAGCCGCCGAAACAGCTCGAGACGCTGGCGTGGGACATCTACTCTATTACCACATTGTGCCACCGTTAGTTTTCCCTGGGCAGGAAAGCTTATGGCTTAATGGCGCCGACGATATTTTCGTCGATTATACTGTAGGTCAGGACGGCACTACTTTCTTCCTTCCAGCGGGGACCGATGACATTATCAGTGAGCAGTTGATGTAGGAAGTGACAAAATCAACCGCCCGTCCTCACATCTAAAATGGCTTAGACGAATCGCTCTCGTTGTTGCTGTTGAGGACAATAGCCGGCCGAAGCAATGACCCTATGACTGGCATTGCGGCCACCCACAGAACGCTCGAGAAACGGTTTTCAAGGACTGCCAAGACCGCGTCTTGGTCTGCCATGGCAGGGTTTCATCACGGGAGCAGCACCGGCCCCTGAAAGCTACGCATGGAATCGCCAAACCAAAAAAAAACGCGCGTCGGCGACGGCAACTGCACCAGCCAAGGCTCCTGCAAGACTAACTTAGTCAGTCTTGCACCCGCGGGCAAGACAAGCGCCTCGTCACCTTCGGAGTCACCCACCACCTCTACATAATCCCCGTCTGGCAGGCTCATCACGGCAACAGATCGTTGTGCTTTGAAACCAACAACATGCGCTTTGTTCACGGTAAATTCCACTGGACCACCGCGCTCCGTTGACACAATCCACTCATGAGGCGGGGCTGGAGTCGCCACATTGATGTATAGTCGCTGATTAATAACTCGCTCTAGCACCGGCTGCCCCGGAGTATCGGGTGAGTATTGAAACGCCGCTTGATCCATGGGCGCCAGCGCTATACCAACCTTCAGCAGGGATTCATCCAACGCCAAAGTTTCATACGTCTCCAGCGTGACAGGCTTAGCACTCATCCACACACGCCTTGTCTCTTTTTCCATCACCTCCATGAACAGCCCGCGGCCTCCTGACACGCAATAACCACCCACTTGCAGCGCATTACGCATCTTAATGTTTAGCAACTGTTCGTCAGAATCCATAATTCATTGCCCACAGAGGCCTTACTAGACCGGCACAGTATATATTGTATGCAGACATCTCATTGACACAACACCCGCAAACGTTAATTAGGCCAATAAATATACTCATCGCCAGACTCAAAATAGTCAGCCAGTGTTTTGTCAACGGCAACTGGCATCTCGGCGACAAACGGATACAGTGGCGGGCGACTAGATTCACCGTGTTTATCGAGCAGCGCCTGCAACTGCTTTAACTTATCCACTCGCGTAGTGGCTAAATTATTGCGCTCGGCTGGATCGTCAGCGAGATTATAAAGCCAGTTTTTTTGAGGCCGCTCCGAAACCTGCAGTTTCCAGTCACCGTGGCGGACCGCCCGGTAGTAACCGCTTTGCCAGAACAATGTCGTACGAGGCCATCTCTGAGCGTTATCTCCTGTGGCCAAGGGCAATAAATTAAGTCCATCAATGTCAACACCAGGAGGACTGACAGTCCCTGCTGCCGCTGCCAGCGTAGGCAGAATATCGATGTGAGCGACAGGCGCATCTATTAACGTGTCAGGCGCTATACGCAAGGGCCACTTTATGAATAAAGGCACCCTCAAACCTCCTTCAAAGTTTGTTAATTTCCAGCCACGGTAGGGGGCATTGATGTCTGGTAGACCAAGGTAGCCTGCCCCACCGTTGTCACTAGTGAACATTACCAAAGTATTCTCAGCCAGCCCCTCATCTTCAAGGGCGGACATAACGCGACCGACGCTGCGGTCCAGTGCCCGAACCATGGCAGCGTAAACACGCAACCGATGGGGCTGGATATCACCGACCGCATCGTAATCCTCTCGCGTCGCCTGCAGGGGCGTGTGCGTGCCCCAGTGCGCGAGGTATAAGAAAAAAGGTCTATTCTTATTAGCCCTAATGACGGCAATCGATTCGTCAGTCCAGTAATCAGTAAGATAACCACCGGGCTCGAAACGTTGATCACCGCCATTGTTGAAGCTAGCCGCGTAGTTTAGGCGGGCCCACAAAAACTGATCGATAGGATCGAAAGCTAGCTTTGCATTGACCACATTAGGATCATCTTCAGGTAAATAGAGGCCGCTGGCCATCAGCAAGCTATCATCAAAACCCTGATCATTGGGTATAGAGCCTTTCACCCTGCCGAGGTGCCACTTGCCAATGTGGGCCGTATAATACCCTTTGTCACGCAATAGCTCCGCAATGGTCACTTCCGCTGCTGGTAAACCCTGCTCTTCGTAAGAGACCGCAGCATCGTTATTAACCTCGCTGAAGATTCCCGGTGGCAGACCACTGTCGATGCTTGCACTGACCATCGAAACCATGGGGCCCATACCAGAAGGCGTAGGAGTGAACTCAAATCCAGTGCGGGTTGGATAACGGCCCGTCATAATCATGGCGCGTGACGGCGCACACGTCGCATTGCCTGCGTAGGATTGATTAAAAACAGCGCCTTGCTCCGCCAACTGATCGATGTGCGGCGTCTGTACACGGCCACCGGCGACACCACCGCCAAACGTCGATATGTCATTGTAGCCGAGGTCGTCAGCAACGATCAAAATGATATTCGGGAGTGGCTTTTGCGCGTCAGGCCGCGCATGCTGCGGATCGCTTTGCCACAATATGGGCGCGTTCGGCGCCACCACAAATTCCCTGTCGGATTGGAACTTAACCAGCCCTAATAAAATCTCGACTCTCTGCAACAACGCCACACCAACCAGTGCAATAACAACAAGGATGAGAGCGAGCAAGACTCTTTTACGCATAAGGTGTTGCCTCTGTCAGGGTGCGATACATTCCGCGGTCAACTT
>PKDD01000008.1 GCA_002862465.1 Haliea sp. | reverse complement strand
ACCGGCGAGGAAATCTGGGCACAAACCGACGGCAAAGTGGACGGCTTCATTTGTGCGGCAGGCACCGGTGGCACCATTGCCGGCGTATCGGTGGCGCTGAAAGAGCACAACCCCGACGTCGCTATCGGACTGGCCGACCCTGCTGGCGCGGCTTTATATGAATACGTGCGCACCGGTGATCTAAAGGCTAGCGAGGGCAGTTCAATCATGGAAGGGATCGGCATCAATCACATCACCGATAATTTTGCTCAAGCGCAGGTTGATGTTGCTTTCAAAATTAGCGACGAGGAAGCCCTGCCTTATATTTTCGACCTACTTAAGAACGAAGGGTTGTGTCTCGGTGGCTCTGCGGGCATTAACATTGCCGGCGCCGTTCGACTGGCAGAACACCTGGGCCCAGGGCACACCATTGTTACTATTTTGTGTGATTACGGCAATCGCTATCAGAGCAAACTGTTCAACCCCGTATTTCTTGAAAATAAAGGCCTACCCATTCCTGAGTGGCTTGTTATCTAAATTATTTAACCTCTAGTGAAGAAGGATTATCCATGAAAATCGGCATTATCTGCGGCAGTCATCGCGCTAACTCCCAGAGCGGAAAAGTCGCGCGCTATATTGAAAATGCGCTGCTAGTGCAAGGGCTTTGCGAGTCTACCTGGCTCTATGATCTGGCCGACAACCCACTCCCGCTGTGGGACGAAAGTATTTGGGCAGGCGATGCGCAGTGGCGCCAAACGCTCACGCCCTTGAGCGAGGAACTTAAATCCTGCGACGGATTCGTTGTGGTAAGTCCTGAATGGCACGGCATGGCACCAGCCGGATTAAAAAACTTTTTCTTAATGTGGACCGCCGGTGGCGAGTTGGCTCATAAGCCGGCGCTAATTGTTACCGTGTCAACAGCAGATGGCGGCTCCTTCCCCATCGCAGAACTGCGCATGAGCAGCTATAAGAATAGCCGCATCTGCTACCTGCCAGAGCATTTGATTATTCGCTATGTCGATACTGTCTTCAATGAGAACCCCGAGCACAATAAACCTGACGCTCAAGAATACTTCGACAAGCGCTTGGCCTATTGTCTTGAAATGTTGAGAGAATATGCCCTCGCCTTCACGCAAATTCGGGAAAGCGGCAAGACCTCATTGGAGATTTATACCAGCGGGATGTAATAAGCACTTTATCTCGCTGAATATCACCGAGAAGCGCCTATCAGCGAGGGCGCCACCGCAGAAAACTAACTCCCTGTGCTTGTGCTTGTGCTTGCGTTGCCGGTGCGTTCCTGCTCAACCAAGAAATCGACAACCTTCAACATATCTGCCTGAGTGCCGGCCTTGCGACTACTGACATGGTATTTACCGTTAACCATCAGAGCTGGCGTCCCGGTTATCTTCGCAGACTTGGCTGTCGCGATACCTTGCCGAACTTGGCTGCTCACGCCAAAAGAATTAAACGCTTTATTGAAGTCGTCCTCTGACACACCATTGGCCACGAACAGCGCCGCAATGTCCGCCTGCGATGCAAGCGGCTTGCGATCGACGTTCATTGCCTGAAAGATCACCGGATTCATCGTATCCAGCACTCCCAATGTATCGGCCGTATAATAAGCCTTAGCATGTAATTCCATTTTTTCCGCCCAGACTGCGGGGACTCCGCGGAAACTCACATCCTCCGGCTGGACTTTTTTCCACTGCTCCAGCATCGGCTCAAACGTGTAACAGTGACCGCAGCCATACCAGAAAAATTCAGTCACTTCGATCTTATCGTCGTTGAAACCACGCACCGGAGGTGAAATCAGATCATAGTCAACACCAGCCACATAAGTCCCGGTGACCTCTTCGGCGATGGCGTAAGATATACTGGCAACCAGCAGACACAAACTCAGCATCACATTTTTAATCATCATTTTCTCCACAATAAATCATCTTCTTAATGCGACAATAAAATAGGGCAATTAATCTATCGTCGGCGACAACGCAGCCTCACCTTATCCATCTTATAGCGCTTTTCGCTATTTCAAGCCAGCAATGTAACTGGACACCGCTTCAATGTCATTGTCACTGAGCCGCGAAGCATTGGTACGCATAATTTTTCCTTCACCGTCGTTAGTCCGGCCCTCAGGGTCCTCGTACCCCTTACGGTAGGCGCGTAACTGATCAGCGATATATTGCGCATGCTGGCCTGCAAGCGCGGGAAACCCGGCAGGGGCGTTGCCCTTACCAGTAGGCGAGTGACACGCGATACAGGCGGCGACATTACGGTCGGCAACGCCGCTACGATAAATTTGAGCGCCCAGCTCTAACAGCTCCGGATTGGTCTGCCCTCCAGTAGACGTTTGCGCAGAATAATAGGCCGCTATATCGGCCAAATCTTGTTCCGTCATGCCATTAAGTAGACCCGCCATGGACGGCACTATGCGCACATCATCTTGAATATTATTCAATTGCTTGAGGAGATATTTCTCACCCTGACCCGCCAGCTTCGGAAATGGCGCAGCGCCATTTCCATCCACACCGTGACAAGCACTGCAGACCACCGTCTGACTTTTACCTGCGGCCGCATCACCGACCGGGTTAACGTTGGCGGCAAAGCCGCTTGATGTCCAGCCCAGTGTCAGGCTGAGCAAAATTAATACTCTTTTCATTTTAATCCCAGATAGAACGTTAATATATACGTACTTAGTCAGCAGGAGCCGCCATGTACTCGATCATCACTGTGTATTGATCATCAGTACAGTCAGCGCACATACCGGTCGGCGGCATGGCGCCGAGGCCGTTTCTCACTGACATGATGAGTGCCGGCATCCCTTCCTTCAGACGAGGCTGCCAAGCCGCGACGTCGTGCGTCTTAGGCGCGCCGGCGACACCACTTGAGTGGCACGCAAAGCAGGACGCCTGGTACTTCGCTGGCGCAGCGTCCGCAATAGCTCCGACAGAACAACACATCAAAATGACGGCAAAAAGCTTTTTCATCCAAAAACCTCTCATTACTAACCAACCGTCAGCTCGCATATGCATGTGATAACAGGCAAAAAAAACCTGTAACATTATATACGAGATACACGCACCAAAAAAGGCAATCCCTGACAATGACGGAAACCGAGGATATCCCAGCACCCACAGCCCCCAGATACCGCGGTGCGCAATTTTTGACCAGTGCAGCAAAGCTGTCCCAGTGCCCGCCAGACGTTGGCTGGGAAGTGGCCTTCGCAGGGCGCTCCAACGCAGGAAAATCAAGTGCAATCAATAGTTTAACAGATAACAAAAAGCTCGCGAAAACATCCAAAACACCGGGTCGCACCCAGCTAATCAACTTCTTCACGTTATCTGATACCCAGCGCCTGGTCGACCTCCCGGGTTATGGGTTTGCAAAAGTTCCCATCGCCGTAAAACAAGCATGGACTAAACAGTTGGAAAATTATCTGCAAAACCGCCAATGCTTGCGCGGATTGATCCTGCTCATGGATATTCGGCACCCACTGCAACCCTTTGACCATCAAATGCTTGACTGGGCGCTACAGGCCTCCATGCCTGTGCACATTCTGTTAACCAAGGCCGATAAGCTCAGTCGGGGTGCTGCCGGGGCAGTCATATTGCAGGTCCGCGATGCGCTAAAGCCTTTTGGAGAATTGACCAGCGTGCAGCTGTTTTCCGCCTTAAAACGCCATGGTCACCAAGAGCTGACTACGGTGCTGGATACCTGGATGACGCGGTTGCCGTTGGGGGACGCACATTAGGCCGACTACCGCACTAGTGCGCCTCATCCCAGTTATTCCCCACTCCAGCTTCAACTAAGAGCGGAATCTCTAGCTCAGCGGCCTCAGACATTAACAGGCATAACTGGTCGCGAACCGAGTTCACCTCATCTTCCGCCACCTCAAACACTAGCTCATCGTGCACCTGCATAATCATGCGGGCATCGGCCTTACCCGCTTGCAACCAGTTATCTACCGCAAGCATTGCTCGCTTAATAATGTCTGCCGCGGTGCCCTGCATCGGCGCATTGATCGCGGTGCGTTCAGCAGCTTGCACCCGCATCTTGTTACGGGCGTTAATTTCCGGCAAGTACAGACGTCGCCCGAACAGGGTTTCTACATAACCCTGTTCTTTAGCCAATGCCCGAGTCCGGTCCATATAATCTGCCACACCAGGATAGCGATCAAAGTAACGCTCAATGTACTGTTGCGCCTCATGCCGACCCAGATGCAATTGTTTGGCTAGCCCGAATGCGGACATGCCGTAGATAAGGCCAAAATTGATCGCCTTGGCCTTGCGACGCTGCTCGGTCGTCACCGTACTGAGCTCAACCTCAAAGACTTCAGAGGCGGTGGCAGCATGCACGTCCCGTCCCTCATTAAAGGCCCTGATTAGCCCCGCGTCCGAAGACAAATGGGCCATAATGCGCAGTTCGATCTGCGAGTAGTCTGCCGCAAGCATCTTGTAACCCGCAGGCGCAATAAAGGCTTGGCGAATACGCCTGCCCTCCTCTGTACGGATCGGAATGTTCTGCAAATTGGGATCTGACGACGACAGTCGGCCCGTCGCAGTAACCGCCTGATGATAAGACGTATGTATTCTGCCGGTGGCAGGGTTTAACATCTGTGGAAGCTTGTCTGTATAGGTGGATTTGAGCTTACTTAGACTGCGATGCTCGAGCAGCAGCTTAGGTAGCGGGTAGTCTAGTGCCAGCTCTGCGAGCACTTGCTCAGCAGTAGAGGGCGCTCCCTTTGGTGTTTTCTTGATGGCTGGCAACTGTAGCTTTTCAAACAGAATGTGCCCCAGCTGCTTAGGCGAACTTAAATTGAACTCTTCCCCTGCGAGTAAATGGGCTTGCGCTTCCAGTTGTTGCAACCGCTCTCCCAACTCAGCACTTTGCTGGACCAGTAGCTCGCTAGAAATCAAAGCTCCTTGACGCTCAATGCGCGACAAAACGGAGATCAGCGGCACCTCTAGCGAAGTCAGGACGTCGGCAAGGCGACCCTGCTCTTTTAATTTTGGCCACAACGTGCGGTGCAGCCGCATCGTGATATCGGCATCCTCGGCGGCATAAGGCCCGGCCTCCTCCACGTTAACTTGATTAAACCCCAGTTGTTTAGAGCCCTTACCCGCCACATCCTCAAAACGGATCGTCTTTTGCCCGAGGTATTTTAGCGCCAGGCTGTTCATATCGTGGCGCGTGCCAATGGAATCTAAAACATAGGATTCGAGCATGGTGTCAAAACGGATGCCCTTCAACGTGATGTCGTGGTTGGCCAACACGCTGGCATCATACTTGAGGTTTTGCCCGACTTTAGCCGTATTTTGGTCTTCCAGCAGCGGTTTTAGCGCCGCTAGCACTGCCTCGCGCTGCAGCTGTGGCGGCGCACCCAAGTAGTCATGTGCCAGCGGCACGTAAGCTGCCCTGCCCGGCTCCACCGCAAAGGACACACCAACAATGCGCGCCTCCATATAATTGAGGCTGGTTGTCTCCGTATCAAAGGCAAACAGCTCGGCTGCCATCAGCGTCTCCAGCCAAGCATCCAGTGCTGCTTGGTCCGTCACAATGTCATAGTCAACATCCACCTGTTCCGGTTCTGGTCTAGGCACCTCGCCCGCGTCCAAAAGGCCATCCAGCCAGGAGCGAAACTCCATCCGCGTGAACCAGTCGACCAAAGCCACTTGATCTGGGTCGGCGTTGGCAAGCTGCTGAGGACCCTTTCCCAGTGGGACGTCAGTTTTGATCGTCGCCAACAAATAAGATAAATAGGCGCTGTCTTTTGCGTCGGCAAGCTTCGCGCCCATGGTCTTGGCACCGCGAAAAGAAAGCGCCGATACTTGCTCCAGATTGGCATAAATGTCATCGAGGCTGCCCAACCCCTGCAACAGGCCAAGCGCCGTTTTCTCACCGACACCCGGTACGCCGGGAATGTTATCCACCTTGTCTCCCATTAACGCCAAGAAATCGATGATTAGTGCGGGCGGGATACCAAATTTAGCTTCCACACCGGCCTCATCCATCACTGTATCGGTCATCGTATTGACCAGCGTGATATGCGCATTCACTAACTGCGCCATATCTTTGTCACCGGTGGAAATCACCACATGCTGCCCTTGCTCGCTCGCCTGGCGCGCTAATGTGCCGATCACATCATCCGCCTCGACGCCAGGCTCACAAATGAAGGGTAAGCCCATAGCCTTGACGATTTCATGGATGGGTTCAATCTGTTCGCGCAATTCATCCGGCATCGGCGGCCGATGCGCCTTATACTCTGAGAAAATGTCGTCCCTGAAGGTCTTGCCTTTGGCGTCAAACACCACCGCCACTGGGCTATCAGGGTAATCTAGTAGCAGGCGCCTCAGCATGCTGATCACACCGCGCACGGCGCCAGTGTTGTGGCCGCTGGAGGTGGTCAACATGGGCAGCGCGTGAAATGCTCGGTAGACATAAGATGAACCATCTACCAGAACTAATGGCGCGGTTGTGGAATCCATAATAGAACTCACATTGTTGGGCATGGCGCCTGCAGCAGCGCTGCCTCTCTCGTATTATACACTAGCACCTGCTACAAAACTGACCAAAGCGCAATGCTATCTACCCCAAATAAAGCGCGCAGAGCGATAGGTCACTTTCATCTTTGCCTGATCCAGCGGTGCCCTGAAAAAACCGTGGTAATCGCCTCTAGGATTGATAAGTACTATATTAGAACTATGGTCAACCTGATAGCTGCCGTCTTCGTCCATCACTTTCCGAAAAGGCGTATTGAGCTTAGTCGCAAAACGGTGAATATCCAGAAATTCGCCCGTTACACCGATAAAATCCGAATTAAAGTAAGGCACATAGTCCGCCAACTGTTGCACTGTGTCCCGAGCTGGATCGACAGACACCATCACCACCTGCGGGTCTTCAGCTTCGGTACCCTCCAAACTCTCTAAAAACGTATTAAGGAAGGCCATGGTGGTGGGGCATATGTCTGGACAATGAGTAAAACCAAAAAACAACAGGGTCCATTGATCCTCCAAACGAGTCGCGTTGAACGGATCGCCATTGTGATCAATAAGGTCGAAATCGCCGATATTTCTTGGAGTTTCCAACAAATAGAGGCCATTTGCGCTCATTTCCGATACGGTCATAATGCGCGGCAGCGAAATTCGATAGACAAATCCAGCGACAATCACGGTAATAAAGAGCAGCACACCTGCGATGGTCAATTTAATGTTGCGTGACTGGCTCATAACGCACCCATAGGAAAGATATAATGATCGACGAGCATGATGACGAACAACGCCATCAAATAGAAAATAGAATATTTGAACGTCTGCATCGGGGCATTTGGGTTCTTATCCCGCATCAATTCGATGGCCCAGTAGAGAAAGCCGACGCCCAGCGCTATCGCACCCAGCAAATATAGCGGCCCACTCATGCGCGTGACGTAGGGCAACAAGGAAACCAGAAACAACAAGATTGTGTATAACAGGATATGCAGCTTGGTAAACGCTACCCCGTGGGTCACGGGCAGCATCGGTATGGCGACCGCGGCATATTCCTCGCGTCGGTGGATCGCTAACGCCCAGAAGTGGGGTGGCGTCCACGCGAAAATAATCAGTACCAGCAACAGCGCATGGCCGTGGATTTCGCCAGTAACGGCCGTCCAGCCGAGCAGGGGAGGGGCCGCACCTGCTAGCCCACCAATAACGATATTTTGCGGCGTCGCTCGCTTAAGAAACATCGTATAGATAAAAGCATAGCCCACTAGAGAAGCTAGTGTCAGCCATGCAGTGAGCGGGTTGATCCAGACGACGAGAATATATAGACCGAGGCCGCCGAGCACCATTGCAAACAACGTCGCCTGCACATTTGTCACTCGGCCCTGAGCGATGGGGCGATTATGAGTGCGGGTCATTTTTTGATCTACTTGTTGGTCAACCAGATGATTAACAGCAGCCGCAGAACCCGCGCAAAGACCAATGCCAAGGTTACCCAGCACCAAAATATGCAAGGGCACCATGCCGGGCACCGCCATAAACATACCGATAGCCGCAGTAAGAATCATCAAAAGAACCACGTTTGGCTTCGTGAGCTCTTTGTAATCGCGCCAAGTAGCGGCGCCTGTTTGCTCTAGGTCTGTCATTGGTTGTCAGCCACCAGAGTTTTTAATAAGGAATTTAAGGTCTGCAATCACATCTTTATACGGGACCTGAGCATTGTAAGACATCATAATCCATCCTGCGGGGTCCGCCAGATACCATGTCCCCGCGTCGATTGTGTATTCCGCAAACAGCGCATTATAGCCCTCGGCAGACACCGTCAAAGCCTGCAAACCGCGATGCTCCATCACCAGGTATTCCGAAAAGTCTGCGAAGGACGAGACAGCGCGCCCATCACTTAGCTGGGATACGCCCAACTCTGTTTCTCCGGCGTGCTCCTCTTCTATGTAGAAGCGACGGAGACGGTTGAAGTGTTTGCCCATGGCCACCTGAATTTGCCGCGTCACATATAGGCTTTTTTCACACGCCTCATCACACCGCGCTCCCGTCGAAGGAATTAGCATAGACCAACGCGGCTCCATATCTACAAATTTTAGTGCCTCTCCTGACTCGCCAAGCAGCGTCTGATCGTCGAGTTGTCGCGGGGGCTGTACCAACTCACCCCGATTTGCGGTGCCCAAAATGCTTACGAGATCGAGATCGCCGCGGACAACGAAATACCATAGCCAGGTGGCCACGAGAGCCACTATTACCGGGATACCGCCTATCAACATCAGTACCATGCGGTTTCGTGTCACTGCGCTTATTTCTGCCATTTATTTTCCCGTCTTCCCTATGCCGGATATAACTTGCCCTATATTGCTGCTACGCAGCAGGTAAAACATCACCAATATCGCCGCCATCGCAAACCACTGAACCGCGTAGCCATGATGCTTCTGCGGACTCATATTTACTATCTGCCAATCCGTTGTCAATGCTCCCTGCTGACCAGGGGCAATGCGAACAGGGTAGCGAAAAACACTCTCGGCGCGTTGTGTCGATACGGCGGGCTCAAGTTTATCCATTTCCACTGCCTGTATAACCTTGGGCCAGCCCTTTTGCAGCTGCTGTTCAGCCAGCAAATAAGGCTTTCCTGGCGCAACATAAACCTGACCGATGACACTCACTGGCCCTGCAATCACCGGCACATTTGGCAATCCGCGCCGGCCCGCATCACCTGCTATCCAGCCGCGATTAACCAACACGCTACCCGCACTATTAGACAGCCGCAGAACATTCAATACCTGATAGCCAAACTTGCCGTTATGTATCTGGTTGTCCAAAAGAAAATACTGGTCGGCTATATAATGTCCGCTTACCTGCACCGGCACATATGCAAGCGCTGCCGCAGGCTGCGCCCACAAATCAGAAACAGGCACTGGCGACTGACGCTGACGCTCCTCAAAAGAAGAGGCAATCGCGGCTTTTTCGTCGGCACGCTCTAGCTGCCAGACCCCTAGGCTTAGCATTAATGGCGTCATAATCAAGGTAAACAAAGTAATGCGCCATTCAAAGTCAAAATGTAATCGGTTTTTTTTCTCAGGCATTATTTTGCTCCGAGGCAAATCGGTCCGACTGGTTTATACTGAACCCAACTGTTAAAGGAGACATCCATTGTTAAAGACTGCAATTGTACTACTGATGCTGGCGCTGGTCGCCAGCCTGGGAAGTGGCTTCTATTACTTGATGCTCGATCAGGGTAACAAGGAACAGAGGCGCACTGTTCACTCCTTAGGGGTTCGCTTAGGCATCGCCGCCATCCTCCTGACACTGGTGATTTACGGCGTTGCTACTGGCCAATTGGGCCACGTTAACCCTTGGGATGTTAAGGCACAATAATCCCGGTCGACCCGGGTTGAAGTGCCGAACCAGCCTAAAGAATATACACAAACAAAAACAAAAATACCCACACAACGTCGACAAAGTGCCAGTACCAGCTGGACGCCTCGAAGCCGAAATGATCTGTTGCCGTAAACTGTTTGCCAATCACAGAACGCAATAGCTGAATAAGGAGCATCGTCATGCCCATGAACACGTGAAAGCCATGAAAACCAGTCAACATAAAAAACGTGGAACCGTAGATGCCTGAATTCAGAGTTAAACCAAACTCATTGTAAGCTTCATAATATTCCATAATCTGCAGATATACGAAGATCATGCCCAGAGCCACCGTGATACCCAACCACAAGTTGAACTTTTTCTTGTCGCCCTTGAGGATGCCCAAGTGTGCGATATGGCAGGTGACACTGGAACTTAACAGGACGAGGGTGTTCCACAGAGGGAGCCAATGCCACCAGACATGTGCATCAGCAAAGGCCATGCTCGTATGGGCGCTAGTGAAAGAACCGTTATTTGCGATTAGCTGTGTTGTTGCACCGCCCATTGCTTCCTGCGGTGTTTGCATCATTGGCCATGAAAAATCGAAGCTGGGCCAAAGCAGTCCATTCATGCGCCCACCATCACCTTCGCCACCAAGCCAAGGCCCCGCGAGATTGCGCACATAAAATAACGCGCCAAAAAAAGCAAAAAAGAACATAACCTCAGAAAAAATAAACCAGAACATCCCAAGCACATATGACTTTTTTAGTTGCGCGCTGTTAAGCCCCGCAATATTTTCTTTGATGGCAGTTCGAAACCAACTAAACAGCGTCGCAGCAAAGAAAAACATTCCGAATAAAAAGATAGACCACGAGTTGGTAGCCTCATCAGGGTCTCCAAACGTCATATCATTCATGATACCGGATGCGCCATAAATACTCAGGATAAGGCCTGCAGTAGCGCACAATGCCAGCTTGCTCTTCTCTGGTACGTAATACTTCTCGTACTCCGTGGAAGTCTGACTCGTCATAATGTGTCTCCGTTAATAGCGTGCCGATATCGCCGCCCGCACATCAGCGAGCGGCCAAGGCGTCGCTCGCCATATCTGTTACGTCAAAAATAGTGTACGACAGCGTGATGGTACCAATGTCGCGCGGCAGGTCCTGATCGACGATAAACTGCAGCGGCATTTCTGCAGAACTGCCGCCATCGAGAGGCTGCTGATTAAAACAGAAACATTCTGTTTTGTGGAAATACCTTGCCGCTCTTGCCGGCGAAATACTAGGTATCGCTTGCGCAATCATCGCCTCTGGCTTCGGGTTGTAAGCGAAAAATACCGTGTCATTTACCGCACCCGGATGCACCTTCATTGCGGTTTTTGTAGGCGAAAAATCCCAGGGCATGCCATCGTTATTGGTTGCGATAAACTGTATCGTCACAGTTCGGCTCTCATCAACCTTGGCCTCAATGGACGTGTACGCTTGACCATTAGTTTTACCATTAATCCCTAGCACATCGCACAACACATTATATAGCGGCACCATCACTACGAATACAAATGCAAACATCACTACCGCAGTCACCACCAGCTTCAGGGAGGTGTCGGCGACTGGGTTCTTACTCAGCTTCAGCATAATTACACGTTCTACTTAACCAGTGGCGGAGTTTCAAAAGTATGGTAGGGCGCCGGCGTAGGAAGTGTCCATTCCAAGCCTTCAGCGCCGTCCCACACTTTTTCATCACTAACAGGGTCACCGGCAACAATAGTTGCAATCACATTATACAAGAACAAAATCTGCGAGGCGCCATAGATGAATGCGCCGATGCTAGACATCATATTAAAATCAGCAAACTGAAGAGCGTAATCGGGAATACGGCGCGGCATCCCCGCCAAGCCCACAAAGTGCTGCGGAAAGAACGCCAAATTGAAACCAATGAATGAAATCCAGAAATGGGTTTTTCCCATCGTCTCGTTGTACATACGCCCACACCACTTAGGCAGCCAAAAATAAATGGCGGCCGTCATGCTAAATACGGCGCCGGCGACCATGACATAGTGGAAGTGTGCGACAACGAAATACGAATCATGGTACTGGAAGTCAGCAGGTGCAATGGACAGCATCAAGCCCGTAAACCCACCAATGGTGAATAATATTATAAAGCCAATAGAAAACAACATTGGCGTCTCAAAGGACAGCGCTCCACGCCACATGGTGGAAATCCAGTTAAATACCTTCACCCCTGTTGGCACCGCGATCAGCATAGTCGCGTACATAAAGAATAACTCTCCCGCAACGGGCATCCCCACCGTGTACATGTGATGAGCCCAAACAATGAACGAGAGGAACGCGATGGATGCGGTGGCATAGACCATTGAGTCGTAGCCAAACAGCGGCTTGCGAGAAAAGGCGGGAATAATCTGCGACACAACACCAAATGCAGGCAGAATGATAATATAGACCTCAGGATGACCGAAGAACCAGAATATATGCTGGAACAGGACTGGATCACCGCCACCTGCAGCGGAAAAGAAGCTAGTGCCAAAATGGACATCCATTAACATCATCGTCACCGCACCAGCCAGCACCGGCATTACAGCGACCAACAAAAATGCTGTTATCAGCCAGGTCCACACAAATAACGGCATCTTCATGTATGTCATGCCAGGGGCGCGCATATTCATGACCGTGGCGATGATATTGATTGAACCCATAATGGAAGACAGTCCGAGTACATGAATACAAAAAATGAAGTATGTAACCGAAGGACCGGCATAGGTTGTCGACAGCGGAGCATAGAACGTCCAGCCTGCTGCAGGCGCACCCCCTTCCATAAATAATGTAGAGGCCAGCAACAAGAAAGCCGGTGGCA
>PKDD01000174.1 GCA_002862465.1 Haliea sp. | reverse complement strand
ACTGACTGCAGCGGGCCACCGGGTGATTGCACCCGACATGATTGGCTTCGGACGCTCCGATAAACCGGCCTCAAAGGACGACTATAGCTACCAGTTCCATATCGACACAATGGTGGAACTGGTGCGGCGTCTAGATCTTCAGAAAGCAACTTTCTTCGGTCAGGACTGGGGTGGGCTGGTGGGCCTTAGAGTCGTCTCCGCTGAACCCGAGCGCTTCGCGCGCGTGGTAATCTCCAACACCGCCCTGCCTGCCGCCACAGGCCTTCGAGCATATGCAGTGGAGACAGGATTCAAGCTGGTTACCTGGTGGGTCGAACCGGTCAGTTTTGAAGAAATGGTGGAGGCCGGCGGCTTCCAGTACTGGGTGGCCTACAGCTATTACGGCGAGGATCTGGACGTGGGCCGGATCATGAAATTTATGGGTGACATAGAAGAGCCGGAGGTTGTAAATGCCTATAAAGCACCCTACCCCGATGCGCGCTATAAAGCCGGCGCCGCAGTCTTCCCCTACCTGATTCCGACCCAACTAAGGGAGAATGAACAGGCGTGGCAAGACGTTTATGAAAAGTGGAACAAACCCTTTCTAGTGGCGTTCACTGATTCCGATCCGGTCACTAGTGGCACTGATTCCGCGCAACAGTTTGTCGAACGTGTTCCCGGTGCCACGCAGGTGACGATTAAGGGCGTGGGGCACTTTGTTCAGGAAGAAGTGGGCCCCGAACTCGCAGCGTTGATAAACGACTTCATTGTAGGGCGACCGGTCAGTGGCTTTTCTGCCGCAAGCGACCGCTAGTATCTGTTGAATACAAAAGGGCGCATGAAACACTGAAAAAATAAAGACGAATTCTCCAACACTTCTCTATTAGCTTTATGAAAGTTAATGGACTGGGCGTCTCGTTTTTCCGAATATCACACTAGGGCAATCGACGCTGCCTGCGCCCATGTTGGCCTAGATTGATTAGAAAGAAGTTAAAGGACTCTAACCCCTTACGTCGCTATTAAGATGGAAAAAACGTGTAATGATTCAAGGGCCCATTGCCGATGCCGAGGTCTAATCCTTTTGCTAAAGTTTGGTTAAGATAATCTTTCGCCTTACTACAAGCCTGATTTAGCGTAAAACCCACAGCAAGGTTCGCACTGATTGCCGCTGATAATGTACAACCGGTACCGTGGGTATTAACCGTATCGACACGTGGGCTTTCAAACCAATAGTGCCCGCTGCTATCGATTAGATAATCGGCGGCTATATCACCGGACAAGTGCCCCCCTTTACTTAGAACTGCAACGCGCCCACCATTTTTCTTATTCGGCAGTGAGGCGTGCAACAGGGTTGTGAGGCGTTTGAGCTCATGTTGATTTATATCCCCAGCGGGAATATCGCAGGCTATTGACTGAGCCCCACATAAACTTATGAGCTCGCTAATATTAGGCGTGATGATATCGCTACAAGGGATAAGAGAATAAATAAGGCTTTCTATGGCTTGCCTGTCCAGTAGCGCATCTCCTGAAGTGGCGATCATTACCGGGTCTAACACCACATTGTCGGCATTATAAAATGACAGTGTCGCGGCGACAGTCAGGACAATAGCTTGATTCGCTAACATGCCAATTTTTATTGCATCAGGACGAATATCATCAAATACAGCACTGATTTGCTGCTCTATAAAGTCTGGTGAGACATGCTCAACACCGTGAACACCTAACGTATTTTGTGCTGTTAATGCGGTAATAGCGCTGGTACCAAAAACATTATGGGCTGCAAAAGTTTTTAAGTCTGCTTGAATACCTGCGCCACCTGAGCTGTCTGAACCGGCAATGCTTAAGCAAGATTTCATCGCATTGTCACCTTGGCATTTAAATAACCCTGATCGAGAAGGAATTGAGCAGCATGCAGCGCACGCTGACCGCTGTGACAAACACAGACAATAGTTTTCTCTTTGGGTAATTGATCGAGGTGTTGAGCCAATGCATCTAATGGAATATTCATCGATGGCGGCGCTAATGTGTCCTGCTGATATTCTTGTGTGCTGCGCACATCCAGCAATATATGCTCGACAGGAAGCGCCTGTATGGACAATAACTCTGCGTGGCATTCAGGTTCGGAGGCAACGCTAAAGTCAATGACGCTCTGTCGATAGTCCCATAAGTCAAAGTTGAGTAACTTCCCACGCAGCTGCGATGTGTCCTCAATAATGACCTTGAGTGTTTCTTGCGCCTGATAGCTTCCGATAATGCCAACGCTGGGGCCTGTAACACCGGCAGTATTGCAGGTAGCGATAGCGGCAGGCGGTGCGGGGAAAACAGCCCGCAAGCTTGGTGCCGGCATATCTTCGGTACCACAAAATATGCCGACATAACCTTTTGTACCCAATACTGAAGCGCTGACTAATGGCACTCTTTGTTTCAGGCATACATCGCTGAGCAGGTAACTAGCAAAGAAGTTATCAGCCGCATCAACGACTACTGTTACTTGCTGTACCAAACGTTTGACGTTGTCTGTATTAAGGTTCGTATTGATTGCGTTTACCTTGATCTCACTGTTAAGAGCGCTGAGGCGTTGTTTAGCGAATGCCGCTTTTGATGCGCCGACATGATCCTCCTGGAACAAAATCTGTCGATGTAAATTTGATTGACTCACGATATCACCGTCAATGACAGTGATTTGTCCCACCCCTGCTCCTGCCAGATATAAACTTACCGGGGAACCAAGGCCACCGGCACCTACGATTAGCACATGAGCACCCGCTAATTTTTGTTGGGACTTGATTCCAAGCGCAGGTACTTGCTGTTGACGTTGGTATCGAGCGTCGCTCATGACTTATGCCGCGTATGCGCTGCAAGCGCTAACCATTGGCTCAGCCGCTGCTCAGGCTCGTCGTTAAGCAAGACATCGGTTACGACACAGATGGCATCTGCGCCAGCTCGATACACCTCCGGCGCACGCTCAAGGCTCAAGCCACCAATCGCTACAAGAGGAATATCAAGCAACTGAGATTTCCATTGGCTCACTTTTGCGACGCCTTGAGGCCGCCATTTCATTGCCTTAAGTATTGTGTGATATATCGGACCGAGTGCAATATAGTCCGGTTCAGCCTCGATAGCGGTTTGCAATTCCGCACTGTCGTGGGTACTCAAGCCCAGTTTTAAGCCATGGCGTTTGATAGCATGCAAATCTGCCTCAGCTAAATCTTCTTGCCCCAGATGAATATAGTCACAGCCCTCATCAAGCGCCATTTTCCAATAGTCATTAATGATTAACTGGCAGTTTGATGCGTCACACAGGGACTTGGCCACTTTTATTTGGTCGCGCACAAATGCGGCTGGCTTGTTTTTAATACGTAGCTGAACGACCTCTAAGCCCAACGGCAAAAAACGTTCAAGCCATGTGACGTCATCAATAATTTGATAAAAATGGGGCAGACTCATGGTGTCTCTAACCAAAAGGGTGTGCCGGCGACTGGCGTCGATGGAGCTGCCATATCGCGTTGCTCGATAGGATCTGAAAGGAACGACATGCGGCCCGCTTCAATGGCGAGCGCAAAGGCTTTGGACATGTTAACTGGGTTGCCCGACTTTGCAATTGCAGTATTCAGCAGCACTGCATCAAATCCAAGTTGCATCGCGGCTGCCGCATGCGATGGCAGTCCAATACCCGCATCGACTATTAACGGCGTATCAGGGAAATAGGCGCGCATTGTCTCCAATGCAAAGGGGTTTTGTAAACCGCGACCGCTACCGATCGGGGAGCCCCATGGCATTAACACTTCACAGCCGACTCCGAGCAGACGCTCTCCGACAATAATGTCATCGGTGGTGTAGGGAAACACCTTAAACCCTTGGGCTATAAGCTCCTGAGCAGCTTCAACGAGGGCAAATATATTGGGCTGCAAGTTATCGTCATTGCCAATAACTTCTAACTTTATCCAATCGGTAGAAAAGAGCTCCCGCGCCATTTGAGCAGTAGTAATTGCCTCTTTCGCCGTCCGACAACCTGCGGTATTAGGCAAAATATGGGTTTGCGTTTCTTGCAGTAAACGCCAGAAATGTTGGCCCGCCTTTTCACGGCTTGATTCGCGTCGCACCGATACGGTAATAATATCGCAGGCAGATGCTAGGATAGATTCTTGCAAAATTTTCGGGGAAGGGTATTGCGCAGTTCCCAGTAGTAAGCGTGATTGAAATTCAGTACCGTACAGTGTTAACGACATCTTCAGCCACCTTGCATGGGCGCAACAACTTCAACTACACACTCTGGATGAAGCCGCGTGTTAGCGTACTCTTTCTTTGCAATAAACGCCTCGTTTACCGCAGTAGCGACGCTACAGTTGCTATAACCTTGCTCCGCTAGCAATGCCTCAAGCGTGGTTTCCTCAGTGCTGATGGTTTCACCGTTAAGGATAATTTGCATCGACGACCTCTGTACAAAAATAGTCATTAGTAATGATATCGCTGACTCTACGTGCGAGCGCAGGAGCCGCTAAGTAACCATGACGATACAACCCATTCACGTAAAGTTGATTACCATAGCGGCGTATCTTGGGTAAATTGTCATTGAAAGCGGGACGTATATCGACACCAATTTCGACAATTTCTGCTTCAGCAAATGCTGGATGAACAACATAAGCCGCAGACAATAACTCCAACACCGAGCGCACGGTGGCGTTACGACTAGTGTTTGCTTCGATCATTGTCGCGCCAACCATGAACTGCTGTTCCGGGCGTGGCACAATATACAATGGATATCTTGGGTGTAACAATCGCACTGGACGACTAAGACGGACTTCATCCGAGTAGATGTGGAGCATTTCACCCTTAACACCGCGTAAATCGTCTAATTCGCTTTGAGCCGCTAACCCTCGACAATCTATTTGCCAGTCATATTCGTTACGAGCATTAACGAGACTGGCTTCGTCTAAATAGTGCTCGGTATTCAGTATAACGTTCATGCGGCCCAGTTCATGCCACAAAACTTTAGTAGCAAGCCGGGGCTGTATATGCGCCTCGTCGGGATAAAACAAGCCCTGCTGAAAATGATCAAGATCGGGTTCCAATGCAATGAGTTGGGCGTGATCAAGCCGCTGATGATTGCGCGTCAGACGTTCAAAAGATCGCTTTAGCGCTTGGTCTCTGGCCGGTGCGACGACTAATGAACCATTGGCGCAATAATCTAACTTCGTAACAGACGCAAGTTGTCGCCAAAAGGCCATACTCTCCTTGCCTAATGTGCCAATGAGGGGTTCAGCGGACTCTTGCTCGCAAAATGGCGCCAGCATGCCGCCCGCCCACCACGAGCAACAGTTTTCATCGCAGCCACTGCTTGCGGTGCTCAAGGTTACGTCGCACCCAACCTTTTGCAAATAATAAGCGCACGCAAGACCACTAACACCACTGCCGATAACATGAACCGAAGGCATACCACTTAGACCTTTTGGTAAATCTCTGCGCCCGAATCACGGAATTCTTTTGATTTCTCTTCGAGGCCTTTCGCAACCGCATCATCTGTTTGGAATTCTAATTTTTGTGCATATTCGCGTACATCTTGAGTGATCTTCATCGAGCAAAAGTTAGGCCCGCACATTGAACAGAAATGCGCCACCTTAGCCGAATCCTTAGGTAAAGTTTCATCGTGGAATTCGCGCGCTTTTTCCGGGTCTAAGCCTAAATTGAATTGGTCTTCCCAGCGGAATTCAAAACGTGCTTTCGACAACGCATTGTCACGCAGTTGTGCGCCCGGATGACCCTTGGCCAAGTCTGCAGCGTGGGCTGAAATTTTGTAGGTGATAATGCCGTCGCGTACATCTTGTTTATTGGGTAACCCAAGGTGCTCCTTCGGGGTGACGTAGCATAGCATCGCTGTGCCATACCAGCCTATTTGAGCAGCGCCAATTCCTGAAGTGATGTGATCATAGCCCGGTGCGATATCCGTTGTTAATGGTCCAAGCGTGTAAAAGGGCGCTTCGAAGCACTCTTCTAGCTGCTTATCCATATTTTCTTTAATCATCTGCATGGGCACATGTCCGGGTCCTTCAATCATCACCTGTATATCATGCTCCCAGGCTACTTTTGCTAACTCCCCCAACGTTTCTAGCTCGCCGAACTGAGCTGCATCATTAGCATCCGCTAGACAGCCCGGGCGCAGGCCATCGCCTAATGAAAATGACACATCGTAAGCTTTCATGATCTCGCATATATCTTCAAAATGCGTATACAAAAAGTTCTCGCGGTGGTGCGATAAACACCATTTAGCCATAATTGATCCGCCACGCGATACGATTCCGGTGAGGCGCTCCGCTGTTAACGGCACGTACCGCAACAGCACGCCAGCATGAATAGTAAAGTAATCTACGCCCTGTTCCGCTTGCTCTATGAGTGTGTCACGGAAGATTTCCCAGGTCAGGTTTTCAGCCTTTCCGTTTACTTTTTCCAACGCTTGATAGATGGGCACGGTACCTACTGGCACCGGAGAATTGCGGATAACCCACTCTCTAGTCTCATGAATATTTTTACCCGTCGATAAATCCATCAGCGTATCCCCACCCCAACGAGCAGACCACACTAATTTCTCGACTTCTTCAGTGATCGATGACGTAACCGCTGAATTACCAATATTCGTGTTTACCTTAACTAAAAAGTTACGGCCAATAATCATGGGCTCCAATTCTGGATGATTAATGTTGGCAGGAATGATCGCGCGACCTCGAGCGATTTCATCACGCACAAATTCAGTTGTTATTTCACTAGGAATTGATGCACCAAAGTCGTGGCCGGAATGTTGCTTTAACAAATTTTTGTAGCGTGGATCTTTGCGTAGCTCTTGTAGTTTTATACTTTCACGAATGGCCACATATTCCATTTCTGGTGTAATGATTCCCTGCTTAGCGTAATGCATTTGCGTGACATTTTTTCCCATCAGCGCACGGCGAGGCTCCTGTAAATGCTGAAAACGAAGATGAGATAGTGATTCGTCGTCTAGACGTGTATTCGCGTATTCAGAGCTAAGAGTGGTAAGTTTTTCCGTATCGCCACGCTCAATTATCCAGGTATCGCGAATAGGCTCTAGGCCCTGCATCAGGTCGATAGTCGCATTGGGGTCGGTGTAGACGCCTGACGTGTCATACACCGTAATTGGCGGATTCTCTTCAGGCCCTGTTTGCCCATGAACTTCACTTTGACTGATCTCGCGCATCGCTACCTGAATATCTGGACGCGAGCCCTCTACGTAAATTTTTCTAGAGCCGGGAATGGGCTTGGTCGCATCGACAGACAGCTGATTAGTTTTAGCTAAAAATTCTTGATTAATGCTGTTTGCAATAATGGGGTGGTTCATAGATAGCCTTCCAGTTCAGATAGGGTGAAGATCCTAGCAGAGGCAAAGAAGAAGGGGCGATTGGGGGCAATACTGCACATGTTCCCCGTCAACTGCTTCCCTACGCCGACATTAAACGGATCAGGTTATAAGGGTATGTCTCAGCGAGCTGTTATAGCAGGCACCCCTAGCTATCGATAATGTAGCATGTTTCCGCAGAAATAGAGAACTTTCCGGGTTTAGGTGTGTGCCACACTAGATGACGATATGGTGTGGCCTAATAGATAACGATTTGTCGCAACTGATACCCCTTGGCTGAACCTAATTCTATACACCCGGCTTCCTCATATGCGCTCACAGCACCTAACTGGCGCTTAATCCTACGGGGCCTCGTGTTTACTGTTGTGGCTATCCCCTGCTCTAATGACCTCTCTTGCCAGCAAAAAACACGTACTGGGCAGGCTTGAAAAGCCTCAGGCTTTACGCAGCTTCCTGATGCCCGCATCACGTGCGAGGATCTGCGGCAAGTCACCGGTCGTTCCAAAGATTGTTGAGGTGCCGTCGGGTGGAATCCTCAACACATTACTAGAGCCAACGTTAGCCGTATAGATATTGCCGTCGGCATCAATTGCGATTCCGATCGGAGAGAAGCCGGTTGCTCCAAGGATGGTTGCGTTCGCGATCATCGCGAACTGCTGCCCGAGATGATCCACAGCGCTCAGCAATATGACGGTTGTCAGTACCCTTCAACAATATGTCGAAGAAAGCGGTAATATCGCCTAGACCAGTGAGGGTTCTTTTTCTGATCAAAACGCTAAGCTGACTCTATTGCGGCCCGCAGTTTTTGCAGCATATAAAGCATCATCCGCGCTTTTGAGGGTATCCATTGCGGTCCGACCGCTAGCGCTGAGTGCGAGTCCGAGGCTTACTGTAACAGGAATAATGTCGTTTACGGTACCGTCTTCAATACTCTGACACAGTAAGTCGCTGACCGCTTTCGCGTTGGCACTGGATATACTTTCCAGTATGATTAAAAATTCCTCGCCGCCCCATCGTGCGATAAAGTCGTTGGGGCGCAGTTTACCGGCTAAAAGATTTACTACTCGCCTTAAAACCCTATCTCCTTCATTATGTCCGTGGGTGTCGTTCACTTGCTTAAAATGATCTATATCGAGCATGATGATGGCATATGTGCGTGGGCCAGCATTTAGCTGCTGAAATCGCTGCTCACAGGCCCGCCGATTAGCGAGTCCGGTCAGTTGGTCTGTATTACTCTCTAGGGTCAACTGCTGCTCTCGCTGTTCTGAAAGCTCAAGCGCATATCTTTCGTTAACCCAACGCTTGAGTAACCATGCGAATAACGCGTAAACACACAGGATAAGCGGCGCAATACGCCAGTCATTTAAATGCAGCGGCGCGAGGACTTCCCTAGTAGTGCCTAAAAAGCTAATGGTGCCCATAACCAAGCCTATAAGTATACCAATGAATGCTGCTTTCGCTGAGAACATGAGTGTCGTAATGACAAGCAGTATGGGTATGTAGAGCAACACGACAAGAATACCAATAACTGCTTCGCGTGGCGGTGCAATTAACCATGAGTAGCCCCAGCGGGCAATGAGCGACGCTAGAATCAATAATGCAACAACCCCTCGAGTATTCAAGGAGAGATATGGCCACGTGAGGAGAACTGCACTAAGAAATATCAGCCATCCGAGGGCAAACTGAAAGGAGATGTTTGTTCCAAAACCAATAAAGCCGGATACAACAACTGATGCCGCCAAGAAGCAGGCAGTGGCGATAATGGCTAGGAGCATGCGAGATGCTGAATCTTGATCAACAGTTCGCGCACTCGAAGGTGGCTTGAACTGCGAAGTGATGGTCTTATTACTCGGCGGATTCATGTTCAATGGCCTTTTACAACTGCGCATGTCTCGCAGTATTCTTGTATTGTTATCAAAACTTACTTTAGATTGCACCCATCAGGGAGTTCTGACAAGTTAAGTTGAGGTTATTGCCTAAGCCGACACAATTCGGTCCTTGGCGCCAGCATTCGAGCGGTCAGCTCCCGCTTTAGATTTAGTTAGTTCAATGGACTGCAAAACTCTATTTCTCGAGAAATAGTAAGTTACCTTGGTTTCACCCTTTCGGAAGCTAGAAAACAACATATTCCTCAACGTAATTCTTGCGGTATAGCGACGGAAGACGAGTTTTCGGCGTCACCCCAATTTGCCTGCATAAATCGTTAAATGTAAAGCTGTTAGCTTCGTGATTTATGGAGAAAAATGCTGGGGAAACACGGCTCGCTAATTCCATATACCTCTTTGCAACTTCTTGATCGTACTCTGTAATGCCGTCGAATTGGACGACCAAATCGAACTCTGTGTCCTCAATCCTTCTTAATGCACTTTCGGAAACGGGTAGCAATTCGACTGTAGTAGCGGCCTTGTCACTGGCCTCTCCATACAACATGAGTTGCTCTTGGCTCATTGAACTTCCAAAGAAATACGCTTGCTGCATTGACACATAAGGTAAGTCAAGGACCGTAATTCTTGCGCCTAAATTCTGAAGGAAGTAGCCAGTTCTGCCACTGCCACCACCGATCTCGAGAATATTTTTACCTGAGCAATCACCCAAAATTCGTCTAACAACGCAAGAAAAATATAATGCATGCCACGCTCTGATGCTAGCAACGCCTTTCCCCGTATCGATGCCAAATTCTTTATTGAACGGATTTGGGAAACTAAAGTTGTTACCCTCCTCCCTCTCGATCGATGCGAGGCATCCTTGGATATCGGTTAGTGCGTGATAGTCGAAACTTTTATTCGCTGATGGAATTCTCGCCAAGCCGAGCATTTGCATTAGACCAGCGAGACACTGCATCGATCTCTGGATTATATTTTCGTACATTTCAGGCTTTGCAAGGTTTGGTGAAAAAGGCTCAAAACCAAATGTTAAATTATGCTCAGTTGGATTAGATAGCATAAGCATTTTGTCGGCGGGTGTGAGGCGGAAGAAATCAGTGAGGTCGCTGCTAATTTTTTCCCCAATCCAGTCATCCCAAATGACTGAAGTTCCCGCTGACGCCTGCGTAAAAGGCATCGTTCTAGAGAATTTGTCAATCCTACGACCAAGGACCTCCAGAGACTGAGTGCCAGCGAGATTTAAAGAGACAGTTTCCTTAGGGATACTCTTGAGAGAATCTAACAGCCCTTGGGTAATTTCATCACCATCCATAGAGATGCTCCAGTTACGTCCGTTTGATGATTGCGGGCGAACTTTGTCCGCGGCCCAAGGCTAATGAGACATGAAGCGGCGTTGAATTAAATTTAAAATATCTTCCTTACTTTAGAGTATACGCAATTTAAATGGTGTATCGCCAAGAAATCGAGTCGCATCCTCTCGATCTCATATCCTAAGATGGTGCTCTGGCGTCATTGATTGTCTCAAATCATCCGTATGGCGCCCCTCTCGCGTATCTATACCCACATCACCATTCTGGTCTACCACTCGCCACAGGTAACACTGCTTACCGTTAATCTTCACGAAAACCTCATCGATGAAGACAGCATCACCGTAGCATCAGTGCTTTGATTTCAAGTGCCGGGTATATGTGGCGCCAAACTTGATGCACCACAGGCGGAACGCTTCACAACTAATCGTGATGCCACGCTCAAGTTGCAGGTCTTCGATATCCCGGTGGCTTAGATTGAAGCGATAGTAGAGCCGGACAGCGGAGGAGATGATGTCTGGCGAGAATCAGTGACGCTTATACGTATTCATACGCCGATTCTAGCAATTTCGGCGAGTTAACTTGTCAGTACCCTCATACATACCCGATGTACTAAATGGCATTACCGATACTCTTACGATATTCTAATATCTCCAAAACTAACGAATTGGCTATATGCCGCCGATGCCTTAACGCATCGTCAACACTGCGAGGAAAACTACTCTCGACAGGCCGTTTATGCTTCCTATACTTGCTGTATTTATGCAATGATCTTGCCTGCGCAAAAAATAAAACAGGTTTAGCTATGGGAAAGCGTTTATTGTTTGTGGCACTTGCTGCGACACTTTTTTCATCGTGTGGCAAAGTCGATGATCCAACACTTTATCCACTCTACAATGCAGATTTTGTCGAGCAAGCTCCAGAAAAGTTATCACTAGCCTTTAAAGAAACTCGCAATGTCTTTTGGGGTGACTTACATATTCATACCGGCCTTTCGTACGACGCCTATACCAACGGTGTGAGAACGTTGCCAGGTGATGCCTATCGTTTTATGAAAGGCGAGACCATAGAGCACGGCATGGGTTACCCCATTCGCATGTCACGCCCACTGGATTTTGGTGCGGTGACGGATCATGGTGAATATCTAGGGGTGCCTAAATTTTTAGACAAAGACGGTGATATCGGCCACAACAAATTGCGAGAAGTTATGCTAACAGGGAACCCTTTACGTATTACCTGGAATTTCCTCTATACCACCTTTTCAAAAATGAGTAGTGCCGAAACGCGTGAGGACAGTTTCGGTATGCCGGGCTTAGAACATGTTTCAAAGCAAGCGTGGCAACATATTATCGCAATGGCAGAGCAGCATAATGCGCCGGGCCGTTTTACCACATTTATTGCCTATGAATGGACTTCAATGCCCGGCGGCCAAAATCTGCATCGCAATGTTATTTATAAAACCACAGCGGTGCCTGATTACCCCTTTACCTCCCGTGATTCTGATAACCCGGAAGACTTATGGGATGCGCTGGATGCACAGCGCCAGAAAGGTATGCAGATGTTTGCCATCCCTCATAATGGCAATGTCAGTAATGGCCTGATGTACGATAGCCAAGCTTTTGACGGGGGTGAACTCAGTACCGACTATGCTAAGCAAAGAATGCTAAACGAGCCCATCAGTGAAATCCTGCAGGTGAAAGGTGCTTCGGAAACGCATCCGATTTTGTCAACTAATGATGAGTTCGCTAATTTTGAAATTTACGACCAGCAGCTAAAAACCAGTGGCGCCTTTAGTAAACCGCAGGGCAGTTATGCCCGTGATGCCCTGCGGGCAGGTTTGGAACTTGGTCATAGTGAGGGCTTTAACCCCTATCAATTTGGTGTGATTGGCAGTTCTGATAGTCACAATTCCAGCTCCTCTGTTGAAGAGAATAATTACCACGGTAAGCTGCCTTTGATCGATGGTACCGCAGGCCTGAGGCAGGGCGAAACTATACTGCTACCCAAGGAGCAAAATCGCGGTGGTCGCTGGAGCGCAATGGGATTGGCGGCAGTGTGGGCGCAGGAAAATACCCGTGCCTCTTTATTTGATGCCATGCGCCGTAAAGAAACTTACGCCACCTCGGGGCCTCGCATGACCGTGCGCTTTTTTGCTGGCTGGGATTACCCTGAAGACCTGTTAGCGCGTGAAGACCTGTTGCAATATGCGTATGCGAATGGGGTGCCTATGGGAGGGCATTTAACATCGCAAGGCGGACCTAAAGATCAATCGCCGGTATTTGCCGTCTGGGCGGCTAAAGACCCCGAAGGTGCAAATCTTGATCGCTTACAAATCATCAAAGGCTGGGTTGATGATCAAGGCCAGAGTCATGAACAGGTTTACGATGTGGCTGCATCAGACCAGCGCCAGCTCAACCCAGTGACGGCTAAGCTGGCGGCGGTTGGTAACACCGTCGATGTAGCAACAGCCACTTATGTTAA
>PKDD01000112.1 GCA_002862465.1 Haliea sp. | reverse complement strand
GACGGTAGCAAATACGGCGGTGGGGAGAAAATAAGCGAAGGCCTCTGTTTGGCTGCGGCCAGCCGCTGCAAATATCGACACAATGTGGAACGTCACTGCTGTGCCAAGCAGTGAATGTATGCTTAGGCTTAGAGTCGCCAGCCAAAAAATAGGAGTTCGTCTTGCCTGCTCAAGGGTGACGCTGGGCCGTGCGCGGGTGACAGGCATTTGGTCTTCGTGAGTGTGTCCGTCAACCAAAACACCGCAGGATCGAGGGTTGTCTCTGAGAAAGACCAAAGCGATGCCGGCAAAAACCAAGCAGACAAAGGCGAGTTCCCACAGTGCTTCATGCCAGCCCGCTCTGGCAATAGACCAGGCGAGTACTAAAGGCGCAACGGAAAACCCGAAACTAACGAACACGCCCCTGGCGCTAGTCACTAGTCCTCGGCGCTCTTCAAACCACACTAATAAGACATTACGCGAAGCATTCGTGAGTATGCCCTGGCCAAGAAACCGCACACCAAAATACCCTACGGTAATAAACAGAAAACTCACCACTACGCCGCCGCCGAAGTGCATGGCAAGACTGTCCGACACAGATATAAATAGGACCATTGTGGCGAGGCCTGCACTGGCGGCGGCCATAGTCACCCGCCCCCCGAAGCGGTCGTACCAGCGGCCTGCGCGGGTTAGGAACAACGAGGAGCCCACGGTGCCAACGAGGTATGCCATCGACAGCTGCGTGCGGCTCAAATGCAAAGCTTCGATGAGATAGTCGGTAAAGACTGCCATACCCATGGTTTGTCCGGGGGTGCTAATTAGAATACCCAACGCGCTGAATGCCCAGACCACCCAGCCGTAGTAAAACGGCAGGCGGCGAACGTCAAACGGCCAGTTCGCTCTAATGGGTGATTCTGTCGGTGAGGTCATGGGACGATAAGACGGCTTTACCAATTAACGTGCGCTATTGGATCATATCGGCGAGTCGACGGCACCCGTTATCTCGCCCCTACCGAGCGAAGACGGTATCGTAGATGCCCGGTCGACTTTTGCTGCTATAAGAAAGTCCCTCGCCAGCGGTCGATGCACTATGATGGCACATACCAAATAGCTGACGTGATCGCGCGTTCTTGAATGGACTCTGGCTGCATAGGTTTAGTGCTAAGTCTAACCGCATCGAAGGTAGACCAGCGCGGCGTGGGTATTTCCAACACGCGGACATAATAAAAGGCTTCTAGGGCTGGGTTAAAGTCTGGATCCGACCAGAAAGCAGCAATAGACGATCCGCCGATGCTGTTTTGATAAGTTGCATTGCTGCTATCAACGGTATTGCCGATCGGAGCGAGTGTGCCAGTTGCGGAATCAATAGAGCGCCCGTCCGCGGCAACGACGTTGTATACTTTTTCGTGGCTTACCCCCTGAGCATCTACCCAAGCTTTTATGATTTGTGCGCGATCAAGGTTGGCGCCCTCGGGATCTTTAGATGCCATGACCAAAAACCCGGGCCGCAGTCCCGCATCGTTTGAGCCAAGCTCACCGCCCATGGGGACACCTGTAGCATAGGCTTGCTGAAGCAGGTCAGGGCGTCGCAAGCTGTCATCGCTAAAATCCCAGCCTGCGAAAAAACGCACACTGATGCGGGGTCCGGAGGTGGCAAAGGTTTCTTTACGCTGTAGTGCGTCGAAAAGCGACTGTCGGGTATTCTCTTGCGCCCAAACACCGGCTAACCCGCCAGAACTCCAACGTGTTACCGGGTTGACACCCTCGGGCAAAAATAAGGCCTCATCGGTTCGCAGTCCTGCGCTGCCATCAAGCAGCGGTAGTTTGCCGCTATAGTTATTTTCATCCGACGGTGAGCTGGCGTTATGACTGTCACTGGAACCAATAACGCCATATTTGAACGGATTGAAACCTTCGCTATGTGAAAATTCCATGCCAACGCGCAGGGCATCCCGCAGATAGCTGCCTTTAACAGATGCTGCCGCATTGCCGCCAGTAAACAGCGATTCGCCGAGTAATTCAAAGTTGGCGAACTCGTCTTCGCTCGACAACAACGGGTGGGTTTCAGAGCTACCCTTAATCTGCAAAATCTCGCTAATAGGCTCATATCGACCGCGCATTGCAGCATACTGTGCCGTTAATGGCTTACCCTCGGAATCTACGGAGGCGTACATATTCCCTCGGCTGAAATTGCTGTTGTGGGGTATGGCCATTGCCACTTTGCCCGCTTGATTTTGCTGATGCAGAAAATCCCACAAATCCTCTGGACGATTACTGTCCAGAGAACTGAACGGTATATCGGCTACATCATCGCTGCGGTAGATCACGTTGCGGTGCATATGCGCGGTAATTTCACCGGCATCAGCCGACCATTCATAGCCGATAAACGCCGTAAATATTCCAGGTTGATTGTGCGCCCGCGCCGCGGCAATGGTCGAGTCCCAAGCCGATTTATTGACGGTTTTATTGATGGCTTCTCCGCCGGGACTAAACCCGTTCCTATTGATCTGCATACTGGATTGAAGCCACGCTAGGGTGATACTGAGCGGGTTGCCATTGCGCAACAGTTCGGACAACGGGGTATTGTTCGTGGGTATATCAAGCTCCGCTACTCTGGCTTGGCCCATATATTCGGCATGATCGGTAACGGCGGCAAAATCCAGTGGCCGTGATATTTGGATTGGGTATCCGGCGGCGTGGTTAATGACTTCGCCTTTGGCAAACCGATAGACGTCGTTAGGTTCGCTGCGCACACCCATAATGTAGGCGTCTGTTGAGAGACCGGTATGGATATGCAGGTCACCAAAGAACAGTTGGCGGTTGTCGTTATAGGGAGGCGGTTCGTCGGGCACCAGAAATATTTTGTAATCAGTAGCGAGGGTATTTTTAAGGGATGGATCGTCAACTTTCGAGCAAGCACCTATCGCGACTGAAAAAGCGCACAGGATCCACACATAGGCTTTATTGGCGCTGCTCATAGTTGTGTGTTCCTTGTCGATTATTTTTCTGTAACGCGACAGTTAACGTTTCTCAATCGCAATGCGCTCAGGCAGTGCCGCTCTGCAATGCGACACTATCGCCTTCACTTACTGTGTGACAAGGCTAAACAGTTACACAGGTATGCTATTGATAGCATGAGCAAGATAGACGTCGGCCGCAGTCGAGCCATTGTCAGCGATAATTGCTTCAGCCTCCGCCCGTTTGTGAACGCCACTGGCTTGGTGCCCAAGCGATAATAGCCTCACCGTCTTCGGGCAATAGGTACCCCTTTGCTACAGCGTCATTAGTCGCTGCGGTGACAGCATTGACGTAGCCCGCTTCATCGACATAGAGACTGGCCATCTGCTCAGCACTGAACAGCGCCGTTGTGCCAAACAGTCGACAGAAGCTGGCGCCAGTATTAGGCTCGCCGCGCAGGACCGCCGACGGCGCGTCGACATAGGCACTGCGCATGCCACCCAATGCGTTACCTAACTCGTCGTAAATATAGTTTGAGTTATCATTATTAATCTCAAGCCGTGGCGAGTGCACAGGTAGTTTGCCCTCTGTGACCCACTCATCTAACGCGCGCACAGCAGCATTGAAGTGGTAATGTTGTGGCCCATTGTTCATTGGTTTGTCGCAGGTGATAAAACCGGCGATCGAAGGTTCTTCAATCACAGACGCAAATTCCGGCGCGCCGTTTTTATCTCCTCGTCCACTGATGAATGTGTATGTATCACCGTGCGCTGAGCCTGCCACTTCCCAGGTCACAATCATCTCCGTATCGTCCTGGCGCGCAGCCGCATATCCAAGAAATACGACATCGGTTTCGGTCTCGAATGTCATGATCGGAACCGTTGTATCCGTGCGTATCAAGGGGGCGTCAGGCGCTGGTATCGACGTTTGTGGTTCCTGCGATATCGGTGAAGCGCCGTCTCCGCGGCTGTGAATCATATAGCCGTCGAACGCATTGTAGAGCGGTTGAATGCCATTGGCATGGGTAGTTAGCCGTCCAGCCGATTGGGATTCTCCATAGGCGATGATATATTCGGCGTTCAGGCCTCCCAGCGGATCAATATCGCCAGGATTGCGAATGGCTTGAGCAACCTGAGAGAACATATCATAGGAGAAGGCGTCCCCCGGATGCTGCAGCGAGGCATAACGCTCTGGGTTGACTGCTTTCAAGTGCAGCGGCGCTAGCGAGCGATCACTGCCTTCAATGCCAATTAATTGTGCTGAGACGCCGACCCAAACGGCGCCACTACGTCGCATTTCTATTTGCCCGGTGCCGTAGCTTGGCGGCGTTCCAAACCCTGCGGTTACGTTCAGCCACTCCTGATGCACAATCCCGCTAAAGTCGGCGGGATCAATCGGTGAATACACCACAATGCGCGTCTTGTAGGTCGCCTGCTCGGCAGGCTCGAGTGCCCAGAAACCGTCTGAGCCTAATTCGTCTGTATTAGTGAAGGCAGAGGCCGTACCTTCAATAAAAAATTCTCTCTGCTGATAGCCGACATCACCTAAATCAAAAGTCTGTGCCAGTAAACTGAGTGTGCCCACGTCAGGAGGCAGCGAAACGGTCGGAGTCGCGATTGGTAGATACTCAGGCTGCGGTGTAAAATTATCATCATTGCTACTGCTGGAGCATGCGATCAACGTGGCGCTCGCTGCAATAATGCACAACTCGCGTGAGCGCTTGAGGGCTGTTTGAAACATGAGCGTCTGTCCTTACGATAAGTAATAAGAATGACCGGCCGCGTCCTCAGAGAACGCTATGAGCTAGTCGATAGGTATCTAGGACAAAAACATACCGTTAACGTTCCGCCAGCGCAATCGTGCATTTAGCCTTGAGCTAGAAAAGTCCCCATAAACGGCTGATTAATAACATTATTTATAATTTTCGCGTGCGTCTTTATCTGGAGCAATTCGCGCTGTGCCGCGCGGTGCTTACGATCATGTCAGTCGGTGTACCATTTACTTCATATGTTACTTACTCGAGGATATCGCTGGCACAGAATCAGCGCCAGACTGGTCTTTCACGTTTATCCAAGACGCACGCCAATTATCGACACAAGCAGTCCCATCGAATTTGCGACATAGTGGAAATACAAAACTCCAGAGTCAAATCCTTGACAGCGATTATTTAAATCAGGATTGTAGTGGTACGCACCGTTATGCCGTCAAACGCGGGCAAAAATTTGGGGAGTTGCCATGGAATTTTTGAAACAACAGTGCACATTAACATTACGCGAAGGCCTTCAAGAACTGTACTTAACTAATCCCGAGGTAGCAGCAACCTCGAATCGGAAAGGTAAAACCTTCCACGACCATGATCTTACGCATGTCATATTTGGCTGTGACACCTCGATCACCGGGGAGATAGCACTCAAACCGTGGATCCTTTTTGGCACCACGATAAGCCTTCGAGAGTTGAAAGATTATGCTGCCGATGAAGATGTACAGCGACTGAATAAAGAGGGGGAGACTCTGCTGGGCGGGCCACTTCTCGCCGCGCTTAAAACCATGTTCATTTTTCTGCCGCAGTTCTTTGCGACGTGGCTATTTAGGGTTCGCAAGATGCACCAAAAATGGCCGCACTCATCTGTTACTGCTGACATGTTCGACACAAAGATCGCCGTTCTGCGCAGTGCTTACGGTATCAAAGTGCTGCCCATTAAGTCTCAGCAGGTCGATTGACAGAGATCGCACTCTTTGCGGTTCAGGCACGGTTGCGAGCTCGACGGGTCATTTTTTATTGCGCACACACAGATGCCAACCCAATGCCAGTAGGATTGCTGCTGCCGTGAATAGCAATAGGTTTGCATCAACCCCGAATGGCCCTTTGTATAAATCGCCCGCCATATCACTCAATGATCCTCCATATAATGAGATCGTGACCGCGCTGAGGAAAAATGCCCCAAGCACGACTACGCTGAGTGTCCCAGATAGGTTGATGCGAAATCTGTCATGGGCGTCAGCGGACCAGAGTAAATACAGTGCGATTAGTCCAACGCCCGAGGTCGTACCCAGTAACCACACAGTGTGCATTCGCGCATGGGGCACCCACTCATTATTGAAAACATGCGTATCAGTGATTAGGTCAACCAGCGGTGGAATAACAGTATAAAGTGCAATCGCAACCGACATTGCAAGGCGTCCAACGCTATTCATGCTGGCAATTTCCCTTTCGCTTCAGTATCCGTAAGTGACATATCCACCCCTCCCGGCGAGCTGTTTATTGTGGAGCTTGGAAAGCGCATGATCATACGTGTGCCACTAGCTGTTTTTGGGAGGCGTATTGCTGCGTGATGCCAGCCTGCGCCGTCCATAAGCCTGCGCCCATGGATTAGCCGTAATGCCGTGGGCAAGAATGCTCAACATAATCGTGCACACCACCGTCATCGCGAGCGAGCCACTATCCGGTAATTCGCTGTTTACTACGATGACGGCAAACACGATACTCGCTAAGCCCCGAGGTCCAAACCATCCAATAAACAGTTTTCCTTCAGTATCAATGCCGCTGCCTGTCAGAGACAGGAATACCGGCACCATGCGGATGACGGTAAGGCTTAGCAGTGAGTAGAGCAGGATGTTCCAACTGAAGTAGCCTAATGCCTGTCCCACTACCGCAGCTCCGAAGGTCACCCAGGTGATCAATGCAAGCGTATCACCGGCGCCCTCTGATGTGAGCAGGTACTGCTCCTTCACTTTATGGGAGAGGTTTCTGTCCATAAAGGCCATCAGTAAACCACCGCTAAAGGCCGCAATGAAGCCGCTGCCTCCAAAATACTGGGCAACTGAAAAGCAACTTAATGCCAGCGCAAAAATGGGTATCTGCGTCCACGTCTTCGTCAGCCACTGCTGGTGTCTAGCGTACGTCAATAGCCGAACGGTAAAAAACGTCAGCACCAGTCCGACCGTAAGTCCGATACCAATTTGCTCAAAAACAAGTTGGGCCGCCAGCGTGAGGGGACCGGCATCACCGGCCATGTCCAAAGCCAATGCGAGGAAAAGGAGCAAAACCGGCACACAGATACCGTCATTTAGTCCACTCTCTACATTGAGGCTCTGGCGGATGTCGTCCGGAACAGCCTCGTTGGTGATGACCGCCTTACCTAATGCGGCATCGGTTGGGGCTAGCATAGTTGCCAAGACTGCTATCGCGAACAGGGATGGATGATCAATGAGTACGGTGCCGGCTATGAACCCCAGTAAAATAGTGAGCGGCAAGCCTATCAATAGTAGCCTTGCCGGCACTCCCCGCGTCTGTTTTAGGACTCTGATGTCAGCGCCAGCTGCATCGGTGAACAGTACCATGGCGAGGGTCACTTCAGCGAGATTGCGAATCAGTTCTCGGTCAGTGTCCCAGTCAAGCAGCGCAAAACCCGCTGGGCCGATAAGCAAGCCGAAACAGGTGAAGACAATAGGGCCGCTGATCCATCGGCGCTCTATCGCTCCAGCTACCGAACTGTATACCATTATAAACAGTGCCATTACGGCAATCGTTTCATACATAACTACGAGTTAACTCCATTTTGGCATTCGCTATGGCGATAACTGCCCAATGAAAATGAGGGTTAATATCCAGCAGATAACGGAGTAAATCGACAGACTGATCACCCAGTTGATGGTGATTTTTCCATGGATGTCAATTTTGTCGTTTTTGTCTTTGTTTGCTATCCACATCAAAATGGGGAGTATTAGACCGAGGCCGGGTGCGAATATACTCGATAGTTGACTTAAATGAATCGCCATACAATACGTGTTTGCTGGCATACCCCAATAGTGTTCCTCAAATTCTGTCATAGCAATCACCCCCGTATGAATAATAATTAGCGGCTTGGGAAACCACTGACCTCGCGTTATGCGTTACCTCGACGGGTTTATCCGCACGAGTGAACGCAAACAACTCGCGATGCACTCTAAGCGTTGTATATAGTAAAGAAGCCGATACCGATAAAGCCAGCACCGGCAATATAGTGAAGGTATTTTTCATTGACGTACTCTGATATAAATGTCCCTGACAGTACTCCAAGCGCTGAAGCTATAATTAAAGCAAGCGACGCAGCCAGGAATACGGTGTATTTATTCACGCCTTTGTCTGTCGCGAATAACATTGTCGCCAGCTGTGTTTTATCGCCAAGTTCGGCGACCAATACTGTGGCGAATATGGCCACAAATACTTTCCAGTCCATATTGACTATGTCACCCCTGTCGCAGTCTTGGGCGTTGCATCTGTCCGAAAAACTGGCTGATAATATTGGCGGTCAGGCGCAATGCTGTTGTGCCACTGCCTAAACATCAATTTGATAACTCAGGTCTTTAGCCTCATCCCCTGTGATACCTCTAAATCCCCATTGGTAGGGTTCTTGCTGCTTAATGGTAATCTCTATATCGATAGGGGCAATACCTAGTGCAGACTCGATAGTGCGAAACAGCGCTTTGATAAGCATTTTCTGGGTTTCGGGTTTCCGGCCTGTCATCATGTTAATTTCTATGACCGTATAGGCGTCACTGCGCCCACTCGGATAATAAAAATCTTCTTTTTTACAAGGTATAAAGCGCTGTGCTCGTTTATCTTCCGGGATGCCCAGTACAGTCTGCATGCAGCGGTGTATAGCATCAGATAGCTGTCCTTTTATTGGATTTAAGTTTTCATCAATACCATAAACTACGATCATATTTTTTCCTAATGCAAGTTAAGTCTTTATGCAGAGCTACTCGGTAATACGGTGTTATCAGGCTGCAAGAAAAACTGCAGTAAACAACAGCTGCCTAGGTGTCTAGCGGCAATCATAAATACTATAGTCATCATCTATATCATCGGTACTGGTAAAGCCAACCGCTTCGGCATCCACTAGATTTTGGCTTGGGATCTCATGCACAAGTATCTCGCTAGTGGCTGCGCCACAGACGCTGGGAACGGCCATTAAATTATCGTTTGCACATTCCGAATTAAGAACATCGATGCCGGCAGTGATTAATGTTTGAGCGCTCTGATCAACAGAGAGACCTGATGACCCACACTGAATTGATTGCTTTTGTTCAAAGACCGTGGCGCTTATGGCTGCATCATCGCCACCATTATATGGTCGGTTATTTTCACTATCATTGCTGCAAGCAGACAGAAGTATTACGGTAAATCCTGCTATATAAGTTCTAGAGCCTGCCATGGACATTGCCTTAAGTGGTACTGGTACCGTGCATCGCAGTGGCTATGGTCGCCACCGCAATCTCGTGTGCAAACCAAAGAAAGCGCGGTACAGTATTATTGTCTGGAAACGTTCTGTTTTTTTAGTATTGGCTCACTAATAATACAGGTTAAACGACACAGCGCAATTTCGCCGGAGTATGAGATTCGCGTTTCAAATACCTCAGGAGGCGGTGTATTCGTGTATTTGGGGTGATATGTAATATGGTATGGTGAATCGGTGCACTTATATTGTGGCGCGGTGCGCCATGAGCAACAATAGCTAGAACGTGAGCCACGATATGCAGATACCATCACGCCTGCGGTAGCTTACCTCGTATTAGCGCGCAGTGATAAATCGTCCTATACTTGAACTGTGCGTGCAGCGTGGCCGCCCGAGCCCAGAGGTGCGTCGATACGCCACGTTAGCCTATCGACCGGAGTGGCGGGATGACGCCGCTTAAGGCATTTCTGACCGATACCACCAACTCGAGATTCTATTATGTTTGCTTTATTATTGCGTAGTCAAATGGCCAAACGCTATTTATCTTTTATGACATTCGCGGCAATGGCATTACTGTGCGCCTGCGGCGGCAGTAGTAATGCTGATGACTCAAATGCTAACGTGCCACCGCCGTTTTGTAGTGAACAGCCAATCGACCAGCCGGCGGTGGCATGCTCGTTACGAATCGAGACGCCCGCCGATTACGCGGCGGCAGTGGCAAACTTTCAAACCACCCCGGAACACTGTATCTCTCCTGAGCTTTATGTGACGTCATTACAGGGCGGTGAGAGGCTCTACCCGGAGCAGTATCAATACGCTTGGGCCAATGGCAGTACAAATGCCCATCGCTACCTTGAGATAAATAAACGGTGGGGACAATCTACAAATCCTGCGATCCTGATTAAAATGCTTACGGCAATCGACACCTTCATTGGCTTTCCGGTCTACGTGCGACCTTACGTGGCGGATAATCCGGTGGCGTCGCTGATTCTTGCCGTGTACACCCTGCCGGAGGAGATTAATGCACAGGTGCCAGCCTTCGAGTCTTGGTTTAAAATTTTGGAGACTGAACTAGACGTTTTTGTGCCGTTGGAATTAGGCCGGCTGATGGTTGATCCTTATACAGCAATAGCCAATCAGGAGGACGTTGTTGAGGTCTTTAGCAAGATAACTGGCTGCGTCGGTTCTGGAACCTATCCCAACCGTGACTGGCCGTCGACGGAAAATCCTGCAAGTTGCAGTCCTGAGGTGCAGATGGCACTAGGCTTCACGGTGCAGCTCAGTACAGGGGAGCAGGTGCCCGCGTGTAAAGTGGGAAGTCAAGGCTGCCTAATCTCATCAAAGCAGTGCTTTCAGGGTTTCAACGACAGCTACCTCGTGCCAAATTTGGCAAACAATTTGGACTACTCGGCACTGGTGGGGCCCCTGCGTGCTGCCTTGGCCTTTTGTCAAGACGCCAATCCTTTCAACACGGGCGTTGGTTTGGGATTCAACACCTCGGCTAACCCTTTCGCTTGCACGCCGTGGTCTGAGCAAAACGTTGCTGACCGCTATACCGGTCGCGAATTCATCGCGAAGAATATCAAGTTGACAGATTTGCCACAGCTAGAGATTCTCGCGCTGCCTGCGCTCCAGCAAGACGATATTTGTGGTGAGTCCGGCCGTGTAGAGCCAGTATTTTATCCACCACAAGAAAAGGCGATCTATACCTGCACATTTGTGCCTGCAAACCAAAGCGTCTTCGATTTTCTGACGCAGGGCTATGGGTTTTGGGATTGAAGCATTAACAATTAACGCAATATCTAGCGTCAGCAGCTCAGTCTGGTCAGCGTCAGTGCAGCGCTGCTTTTATGTCACTATAAGCCGTTGTTTTAGCTGGCGATCACTGTGCTAGGGGGCACGTTGCAATACTCCTCTATGACCATCTGAATCACCTTCGATTTTGGTACGCCCGCGGCCAGTAATTCTCTGGCATATTCTTGTTGCTCGGGAGTGAGGTCAAACAGCACTCCTGACTTCTCTGGCGAGTTGTTAGTAATGGATTCAACAGTGTTGGATTTGCTGTCTTTTTGTGTGTCAGTGTGACCGAACGTCTTGGACATTGAGCGCTCCTAAATAATAGGCGCGCAGTCTACAAGAAATGGGACGTTAAAAATGTAAGGGTTATCACCTATGTGACGCGGCCTCTACGCCGCCGTTTCCAGCTCAAGGGTTAAGATGATGGGTTAGTGCTAAAAAACCAAGCCCAGATGAGTTCACTCGCATCAATATCTTCAGTGGTTAGACCAAGAATCGGGAAAGGTGCTCCGCCGGGCCACGTATGCCCGCCACCCTCCACTTTGTACCAAGTCACGGGGGAGACGCATTGATTATACGTGTAGCGGGTGACCTCGGGACTGATCGCCTCTTCGGTTGCCTCTGGGCTGCAGCCGTTGTGGTCTGCCCAGTTCTGCATCAGCATTGGCACCGGCGGGTCGAACCAAGGCGCTCCCTGTCCATCGAAGGGGACGACGTCATCGGCTGTGCCATGAAAATAGATCATCGGGCGGGGCGGCGCATCGCGACATTCTTCGCTGTTGTAATACGCATAGGTCACCGGCGCATGCGCTTTGAAGGGGCTGTCTTGTAGGCACTGGAATGCAGAACTGATATCACCTCCGGCGGACATCCCCGCGGCGAAGAACTCACCGGTACAGTACTCATCTTGCACGCCGCTAACCAACTGCTGGATAAAGTCGATATCAAACTGTCGCTCACGGAGATTAGCTTCCCAGGCACTACTCCAATAGTCTCCAAGGGGATTGTCGGAGTAGTCGTAGACCTTATTGGCATCGGGACTAACAAGGATCACCTGATCCCGATCGGCCAATGCCATAAAGTTACTATAAGCGAGTTGTTGCAGCATATTACTGCCGGAGCCGTGGAAGGTGAAAACGACATCTGCGCGCCGTGAAGGATCATAATCGGCAGGCAGGCGCAGTAGGTAGCTGCGCTTTTCACCCGTGCTCATCACCAGCGTGCGTTCCATGTAAGGACCGACGACATCACCGCCGGGACCTGTCAGAGGCCCACCAGAGCCACACTGAGCGGCAATAGCATCACCACTGTCAGTGCCATCGCTGCAGGACGCTAGCAGCGCTAAGCCGGCGATCATAATGCCTGCCAACCCTGAGTCGGTTATCTGTGTGGCCATAGATTCTTCTCGCGTTTGATACAGCACAGTTTATTGGCTGCGGCCGTGTATGTTTGCCTTATACTACTATGCCCGGCTGCTGTTGGCAGATTTTATGACGTCCTTCTCAGACGGCAGTGCCGTCGTCACATGCGCCCTGTGTCACAGATTGAGTTGCTCGCGCCATGTGGCAAGTTTCTTTTCCCACTTTACTGCGTGCGCAGGGCTTGACGACGGCAAACCCACAAAGTGCAGATTTTTACTGTCTATAGTGGGGAGAACATATCGCGTGAAGCTCTTCTTCGCTTCGGCGCCATTGAAGCCCACCTGTTCAATCTTTGGGTGGCTATTAAAAAAAGGTTGGAACGCATTTGGCACCCGCGAGCCTGCTGCAATGGCGCTATCCAAGCTGCCTGAACGCACGCAAGCTTGAAGCACATCCCAGATGGCGACGCCCGATTGTTGCAGTGCTTCAATGCGCGCCTCATAGGGCAACTCGGCACTGAAGCCAAAAATCTTGCCCATAATTCGCCAGAAGGCGTTACGCGGGTGCGCATAGTACTGGCCGGTCTGCAGAGAAATCTCTCCCGGTATACTCCCTAAAATTAAAATGCGGCAGTCCTTGTTGGCGATGGGGTCAAAGCTCGTAATCGTCTTCATAGTCACATGTTGCCATTTTAAGCGCCTGTTCGCCGCAACCACACGCTATCGCGCTGTGTGCCGACGTTATCTGTCTATACCTACATTTTTGGTAACAGCTCTTGGGTTATGAATTCATTATGCGAAGAGCGAGATACGGCGTTAGCGAAAGCATGATTATAGCCAACTTATAGTGGCCTAAATACTGAAAGTAGAGTTCATCAAGCTTGGCAATGGCCACACCCGTAATTTTTGAATGCAATGTTTTGATAGTGTTTTTAAACACCGTCAGTGTTACCGCCATTACGCAATAAAAGCCGATGTTAATCACCGTGCACCAGCCTAAAAAGGTCGTGATCGCTGCTATATCGTCCATCATTTTCCCCTTAAGAAGTTGTGCAGAACGCTATCACAACCACAACGCCA
>PKDD01000027.1 GCA_002862465.1 Haliea sp. | reverse complement strand
GTGCCTGTTGCTGTAATACTGGCAGATTTGGCGAGATACTTTCATTCCTTGGTTGTCACCGGGCGCGGTGCCAGTCGCCTGAAGCGTTTGCTGCTGAGAGCATTTGGACGTTTGTTATGGCTTTTTGCGAGAGTGTCCGGTTATCGTGAGAAAGTGTGAATGAGTAATTATCATGCTGAAAGTCGTTAGTCAGGCGTCTGTGCGAGGATGAAAAGCCAACGCTTAGATGACTCATGGTGCGTAGTAGTTATTGTCACCCCAGAGAACGCCGCTGGCCTGCATCCAACGATTGCCAGCGTGCAAGCGAATTCGCTGGGGAACGCAATGTCAGTGTTAGCTACTGACAATCGCGCCATGCGAGAAGTCCTTTCAGATTGCTTGTTTCCGGTTAATTATGCGCTCCCAGTCACGATGAGTTCGGAGAATCAATGGACTACGATTTGCGCTCACCACCTGTTCTCGACACGAAGAAGTATATTCGTTCTGGCAGGTACCGTAGTTCCTCAGCATTGGGATGCAAGACTTATCGCGGCCGCGCAGCATGCGGGTGACGTAGCGGCTGTAGCCCCCTTGTGTGCGCGCCATCCGATGCTTTCTGTATTTTCTGATGCGGCACATAAAACTCGACTGTCCGCGGATGACATGGATCAATGGCTCAACGATTATGCCGAGGGGTTTGAGTTCACGGTGCCCGTCATGCTGGGTAGTTGCATTTTGTTGCAGGGTGATTTCTGGCAAGATCAGTGTCGCCGTGTGAGCAGTGACCGGCAGCTTCTGGCAGCGCTACGCAACAGCGGCGCTAGCCTTATTGCGACAGACCGAGTCTATGTAGATGATACCAATACCCATTATGATAATGACGTGTCCTTTCTTCCCCGAGCGTATCAAGCAGCCTATCTGACACGGCATCCATTACAAAATATACGGCATGCGTTAACCGAGTTGTCGAGGCGACAGGAGCCGCCGTCACATCATGTAAGCTGTTTGCCGGTGCAGCTTCACATTGGTCATAGTTGGGGCGGCGGTTTGGGACGCTGGATGGAAGACTTTATTGCAGTAGACACCTGCCACAATCACCTAGTCTTGCGTTCCGTTGGTGACTTTAGTGCATTTGGCCAGACGATTGGCTTGTATTGCTCAATGAATATGGGTTTTGCGGTGCAGACCTGGACCCTCTCTGAGCCAGTGACATCTATCAGTCTAGGTAGTTATGAATACCGTTGTATCATCGAAGAACTTATATCCACGTATAGCGTTGAGTCTCTGATGATTTCGTCACTGATTGGGCACTCTCTGGACCTGCTGCGGACTCCTCTACCCGTTACGATGGTATTACACGATTTTTTCCCGTTTTTTCCTTCACTTTACGCTAGCGTCGGCTCGCCCCGTGATTCCTGTACCGATGGTGAACTAAGAGACCACTCTGACGATAACCCCTCACATTCTCTTTTTACCGTTGATACTGATGATTTTTGGCTGGCAGCCAGGCCGGCCTTTGTCGATTTGTTGATGGATGAAGCGGTCACTCTAGTGGCACCTAGTCATTCCGTTATGGAGCGCTATCGACGCCTCGAGCCGCGGCTACCGCTAAAGCCGATCCTTATCGTGCCTCATGGTCTGAGCGAGGGGTTTGCAGAGTCTCTGGCGCCGGCCCCGCGACTCGAACAGCCTTCGGCGCGCCTCAAAGTGGTCGTTCTCGGCAGACTTACGTCAGAGAAAGGAGGCGATATTCTCGCTGAGATCTTGACCGACCTTGCCTGCTTCGCGGACATATTTTTACTCGGTGCAGGCAAGAATGGAACCCAATTCGATGGTATACCAGGCGTCACCGTTAGGGTCTCCTATCACAAAGACGAACTCGGTAAACTACTGCGCATGTTCCATCCCGATATCGGCCTGCTATTGTCAACTGTGCCTGAAACGTTCAGCTATACGTTGAGCGAGCTCTGGGCAGCAGGTATACCAGTACTGGCTACTCGGCTTGGTGCGTTTGTAGATCGGGTTGATGACGGAGTAAACGGCTGGCTAGTTATGCCCACCCCTGCTGCAGTTCTCGCGCAACTGCATGTATTAGATAGTCAGCGAGACCTGCTACTGCAAGCAAGGCATCGAGTATCTCAGCAGACTGTGCGCACTGCGGGCAGTATGGTCGAAGCGTATGCCGCACTGCAGTCTAGGCCTGAGGCAATCCCTCTGCATCGCTACAAATTAGCCAGACGTTCTTACCGCAATCTCCACGTCCAAGCCGACATAGAGAAACAAGGTGAGGCATTACATATTAATCATGAGTTGCCCTATCAACGCGTTCTGGCAGACTTTATTAATTACACTGGCCGTAAGGTCGATCAGAGTTCTCGTCTTCCGGTGTGGTTGCGTGCTCGCATTAGCAGGCTATTGCGCTATCTTGCTGCACGGTGCGCCTGCAAATAGTATCCCGATTCAGTTAAGCTGTGTGTCAAACAGTCCTCGGATAGACAATGCATATTTTTACCAGCATAACCAGTAACTATATTCCAAAGGCCAGAGTGCTTGCACATTCGGTCAAGGAATATGTGCCGACCGCTGTTTTCCACTTGCTGCTTTGCGACACGCCGCCTCAGGGTTTTGATGTGGAGCAAGAGGAGTTTGATCACCTGATCTTGCTGGATGAACTGGATATCGATAATGAGAAGTCTTGGATTTTCCAGCACAATGTCGTCGAGTTGTGCACGGCAGTTAAGGGATTTGGCTTTCAAGAGATATTTCGGCGTCACGGGCCGGATAAGGTTATATTCTTCGATCCTGATATGGTGCTTTTCTCAGGGATCGAGGCGATTGAAAGGCAATTAGAGCAGCACAGTGTATTATTGACACCGCATCAGACTGAGCCCGCTAAAACGCAATCGGCTATTTTGGACAATGAGGTGAGTAGTCTGAAATATGGAGTCTTCAATCTGGGCTTTTTGGCAGTCAGGAATTCCGCTGAGGGACTGCGATTTGTAAATTGGTGGAGTGACCGGCTGCGCGATTTCTGTTTTGATGAAAGGCGCCGAGGTTTTTTTACCGATCAGAAATGGGGCGATCTGGCTCCGGCATTCTTTCCCGACTTGGGCATATTGCGTGATCCACAATTCAATGTTTCAACATGGAATATCGATAGCCGGGTTGTTACTGGTGACCTCACGGGAGGGGTTTACGTTGATAATATTCCGCTTTGTTTTTATCACTTTTCCGGAATCGACAGCGGAGCGCAGAAGCTGATGCTGGAGGTGTATGGGGGCAATAATCTTGTACTGCATCAGTTAAGAGATTGGTATCTGCGTCGATGCCGCGAGATGGGGCAGGACCTGTTAGGCAGTCTGCCGTGTCGTTATGGGTTCTATGACAATGGTGACGAGGTGAGACCAGCCGAGCGCCTGCTTTATCGCTATCGTGATGAGTTGTCTGATCGCTTTCCCGATCCTTATGCCTGCCCGCCAAACGGTATGGGTTATCTGGCCTGGTTTCGAGGTCATGGCGAGGTCGCAGAAGGTGGCCGTCCCGATGATGATATGGTGAGCGTGTTACGACATGAACTCGACACGATCCGCCATTCAATAAGTTGGAGAATCTTCCGCAGTGCGTCAACGGCATACCGGCGCCTTGGCATGAAGCTTGGTTTGCAGCGCATTTTGCGCTGGTTAGGTCGGTGACGCTATGAGCATTGCAGCGACAAAATGCGTTCCGATTATTCTTTTTGTAAGTCATGATATGGGCGGAGGTGTTCAGCGTCATATCGCGCAACTTGAGGAGCTTTTAGCTGGCAGGGCAGAAGTTGCCAAATTGTTAAGCCAGCCGGGCCACTGTGTGAAGTTAAGTCTGGCGTCGGATACCTGGTATTTCGATCAGGAGACTCAATTTGAGGATTTGCTGGAACTGCTTGGGACAATGCAGGCCTGCTGTTTGCATGTTCACCATTTATCTGGTTTTCTTGCGGATTTTTGGCAACTGCCAAACAGGTTGAATTTGCCCTATCAGCTCACCCTGCATGACTACAGTCTGATCAACGGCTCGACCACCCTCAGCGATAAGGATGGGTATTGTCTGCGAGACCTTGACCGGCAAAATACCCCTTCCCTCGCCCAGCTCCCATCCTGGTGCCTTGACTTGCCGCAGTGGCAGCTGATGGCGTCAGAGCTTGTCCACGCCGCTGAGCACGTATTTTGTCCCTGTGGGTTTACGCTGGAAATCTTCCGGTCTCACTATCCGGACGCTAATTATCGGCACTGTTATCACCCCGACTGGGAGTTCGATGCCCCCTACCCGGCGGTGTCGTCAGCAATACGAGGCGGCGGGAAACTGCGTGTGGCGGTATTGGGCATGTTGAGTCGCGAGAAGGGCGCAGATCGTCTTGACGAGTGTGCGATTGCCGTGCGTGAAAATGATTATCCGATCGAATTTATACTGTTCGGCCAAGCTTATCGTCGCCTAGACGGCAGCATAGTAACTCTGGGTCGGTATGAAGAGCATGAGCTTGCGCAACTCATGATTGCGCAGTCAATCGATCTCGTCTGGTTTCCTGCGCTGTGGGGTGAGGTCTATAGTTACACGCTTTCGCATAGCCTGAGGCAAGGTCTGCCAGTGCTTGCGCCTGATATTGGTGCGTTCTCCGAGCGCCTCAAGGGGCGACCGTTGAGCCCCATTTTTAATTATCGAGCGCCCATTGCTGACGTTATTGAGCAGTTAGAGGCTATCCGCCAGCAGTTGCTACAGGGCAGTCAACCTGAGGAATGGGCCGAGCAGGATTTGCCTTCAGCACAAGATTTTCTTTACTTGCGAGATTATCTTGCAGTGCTCCCCGAGTCACTCCCTCCGTGCAGGCGCAAGCTCGATGATTTTGTCCAATATTCAAAGCAGCCAGCGGCGCTGGCCCGCGCTGCGTTTAGAACGCGATTACTGCGATCGCTGGTCTCGGTGAGTGATGCTCGCATGTTTTCATTTCTACAAAGGGTTATTCCGTATAGTTTGCAAAAGCGTTTTAAGCGCATGCTGAGCGACAAGCCGCTGCATGAGTTAGATTCATAGTAGCAACTCCGTCTGTCAGCTCTGGTTATCCTGGTGTGACTCTGCAGTGTCTATAATTTTGGCCGCTTGTTTGCCGAGGGTATAGCAGGACCCACCGGCCTCATATTGGTGGTAAACTTGACGCTGTGGGTAATCGGCTTGACGGAGATGATGAGTCTCCAAGGTTAATGTTTATATGAAACTGGGCGAAATGTTAGTCGAAGGTGGCAAAATTAGCTCTCGTGATGTCGAGCGGGCTTTGATTGCTCAGACAGAAATGGGAGGGATGTTTGGGCAGGTTTTGATTAAATTAGGTCTTGTTTCTGAGATCGATGTTGCGCATGCGTTATCAGAGTTACTAGCAATACCTTTATTAGCGCTGGTCGATTATCCAGATGCTCCGGTTACTGTCGCCGGCATACCCTTTGAGTTTTTGATGAGCAATTCTGTTGTGCCTGTATCACTAGAGAATAATTCTGGCAGCTTCGCTGCGATCGCGCCGCAGGATCCGTTTTTGCGCAAGGCGCTGGGGTTGGCGCTAGACCATCCCGTCACATTATGTTTGGGTCTAGAATCCGATATTCTCACGGCGTTGCAAAAGCATGTGCAGGAAATCGATTCTGAAATAGTGGAAGAGGATTCTGCTGGTGCCTACAGTGATGATCAAGAGTTTATTGAGCATCTGAAGGATCTAGCGAGTGAGGCGCCAATCATTCGGCTAGTAAACCAGATCATTCATCGGGCCCTCGATATGGGCGCTTCAGATATCCACATAGAGCCCTTTGACGATGGCCTGCATTTACGCTACCGCGTGGACGGGGTAATACAGGATTATGCTGAAGCCCCTCAAGCTAGTCATGCGCCGGCGATAGCGTCCCGGATAAAATTACTTGCTAATCTCAATATAGCGGAGCAACGTTTACCGCAGGATGGGCGGATTATGACTCGGGTCAAGGGTCATGAACTTGATTTAAGAGTTTCTACGATTCCCACTGTCTATGGTGAAAGCATTGTTATGCGCGTGCTTGATCGCGAAAGCATTCGCCTCAGTCTTTCCGATATGGGTTTCAGTAGTGACACGCTGGAGCGTTATCAAGATTTGCTGTCGCGGCCACATGGAGTACTGCTGCTAACCGGACCAACGGGATCGGGAAAGACAACTACGCTATATGCCTCCCTCTCATCCATGGATTCTGACGCACTTAAAATAATTACCGTTGAAGATCCGGTGGAATACCAGTTGCGGGGGATAAATCAAATACAGGTAAAACCCCAGATTGGCCTCGATTTTGCTCTTGCCCTGCGATCAATACTTCGCCAGGACCCCGATATTATTATGATTGGCGAAATGCGGGATGCTGAGACCGCAAAGATCGGTGTGCAATCTGCCCTGACCGGGCATCTGGTGCTGTCGACCCTGCATACCAATACAGCAGCGGCGGCAATCACCCGGTTGGAGGATATGGGTATCGAGCGCTATTTGATTACTTCATCCGTTAATGGTGTCCTGGCCCAGCGTCTGGTGAGAACACTGTGCACGCATTGCCGAGAGCCGGTGAGCGTTTCTGCGGAGATGTTGTCAAGTCATGGGCTTGGTCGATTCATGAAATCCCCCGCTGACTCTATATATCGTGCGGTCGGCTGCGATGAATGTAAACACACTGGCTATCGCGGTCGCACCGGTATTCATGAATTATTCGTGCTTGATTCTGCGATGTATGATGCCATTCTCGAGGGTGCGGACTCTACCACCCTGCATGCGACGGCCCGCGATAATGGCATGCACACCTTATTTGAGGATGGCCTTAGAAAGGTGGTACTGGGGATAACTTCGCTGGAAGAACTGCTGCGCGTGACGCTGGATCAGCAACAGCAGGACGAAAGCGTGTCGATTGTTGGCGAAAGACTGGATCTGGCAACTTAACGGAATGGGTTCCTTTAGCTACAAGGCCATATCAGAGCAAGGTAAAGCCGTGCAGGGTATGGTTGTCGCTGACCGTATTGAATTAGCATCCCGTGAACTCCGTTTGCAGGGCCTGACGCTGCTGAGCCTTGAGCCCGCTCGAACAACCGGTGCAATCAGAACTGATGGGGCTGCTCCTGGACCAGGCAGGGCCAGTAGTGATGATGTTCTGGCAATGACTCGCGAGATAGCCGTACTGCTGCGCGCCGGGCTGCCTATTGATAGGGCCCTCAAAGTCATGATTGACATGGCGGCAGAAGTAAAACTGCGTGAATTGCTGGAAGAATTGCTTAGCTCAGTTAAGGCTGGTAAGGGGCTGAGCGAGGCGATGTTGTCCTATCCTGAAGCCTTTAGTACTTTCTATATCAGCATGGTGCGTTCAGGTGAGGCCAGCGGGCATCTTGCTGAGGTTTTGACTCGTTTAGCTGATTACCTCGCCAACGCCAAGTCGGTGCGGTCGAGCGTTATTTCGGCTTTGGTCTATCCTACAATATTGCTTACAGTCGCTGTGCTTTCTATTGTTGGGATGCTGGGTTTTGTCGTTCCTCAGTTTGAGACATTATTCAACGATATGGGCGATGCGCTGCCTCTGCTGACGCGGATGGTGATTTCTGCCGGAGACGGACTCATACGCTATGGTTGGCTACTACTGTTGTTGCTGGGTATCACCGTGTATGTCGTACGTAGTTGGTTGCAAAGCGAGGAGGGGCGAGCGAAGTTCGATGAATCGATGGTGCGACTGCCCTTTTTTGGGGCCATCATTTTTAAATACGAGGTGTCGCGATTTTCGAGGACTGTGGGAACTTTATTGGGTAACGGAGTGTCTCTGTTGCGGGCGCTCTCTATTGCGGTGGAAACTGTCGACAATACTCATATCAGGCATTCTCTGAGCGTGTTGGAGCCTGCCGTAAAAAGAGGCCAGCGAATGTCCGCGGCACTAGAAGAGACTCGAACGTTCTCACCTCTTGTGATCCAGATGGTCAGGGTGGGCGAGGAATCTGGCAGTTTGGACCAGATGATGACAGAATTAGCAGATGTTTACGATGACGAAGTCCAGACTGGTGTGAAGCGCAGCCTCACCCTTTTAGAACCTGCCCTCATTCTCGTCATGGGTGGCGCCATCGCCATTGTGATTATCGCTATTTTGATGGGCATTATGTCGGTGAATGATTTGGCTGTCTGATAGATTGACACCTCCGCTGGGTGTCTTCATGCCCTTAACTAACACTGTAAAGTAGGAAAGCAGAGATGCGAATGTTAATTGGCAAATCAAAGGTCTCGAGCCCTGCATTGGGCTTTACCCTGATTGAACTCCTTGTAGTGCTGGCGATTATCGCCTTATTGGCTGGACTGGTTGGCCCGACGGTTTTGAACCAGTTGGGTGGCGCTAAGACTAAGACTGCTAAGATCCAGATTAAGGATCTGGAGATGGCGCTTGAGATGTACAAACTTGATGTGGGCGCTTACCCCTCCAGTTCTGAGGGTTTGGAGTCATTGGTTCAGAAGCCAAGTAACGCCGATGGCTGGAACGGCCCCTATCTGAAGTCAGGTGTGCCTAAAGATCCATGGAAAAACGACTATTATTATGTCTATCCTGGCACCCGTGCTGAAATTGATATTTATTCATTTGGCCAAGACGGCACACAAGGTGGCGACGGCGAGAATTCGGACGTGGAAAACTGGTAACGTCCAGGTGTCTGCTAGGGGAGAGAGCGCGACCATCAATACAGTAACTTTTCAGAGGGGCAGATCGAATGGCTTCACTCTGCTGGAGTTGGTGGTCGCAATTGGAATCCTAGTGCTTGTGCTCGGTGTCAGTGCACCGTCAATGCAACGTCTTTACCAGTCTGCGCAGTACCATGGGGCCGTTAATGATGTTGTGACCTTGCTATCTTCGGCGCGTTATTTGGCTATTCGAAAGGGAAGAAACGAAGACGTGCTGATTAACCCTGAAACTCGGATAATTATGGCAGGGAAGAAAGAGCAAAAATTGCCGAACAACCTTCAGATAGACGTGCTCGGGGCGAGAGAACTCAATCGAGACGGAGCCGGAGTCATTCGTTTTTACGCCGATGGAAGTTCCAGTGGCGGTTATGTGAAATTGCACAATGACAGTGGCATGGGGGTTCAAGTCGAGGTTGATTGGTTATTGGGTCGAGTGACACTCTGTACTGAGAATTGTGGTAATGGCGAAGATGTGGCGCAATTTGACTAGACCAGCGCTACAGCGTGCGTTTCGTCGGCTCGGCAGCTGAGTTTATTTTCTTCTTAGCCAAGCAGTGTAGCGCCAAGAGCGACTTTGCTCCATGCCCTGAATAGTATCGCGCAACTGCGCGTCTAATTCCTTAAATTGCTTGAGGTCAGAATTTAGCGCGCTAACGACCGCTTGCGCCCGGCGTAAAGCGTTGTCGGTCTCGGTAAATTGTTCTCTGACATTATCAAGCAGTTTTTCAAGTTGCTGTCGCTGTTCTTGCTCGTTCTGCACGCGTTCGAGAATAATTTTGGTGTAGCGAAAATGCTCTTCCAGTAAGGCGTTGGCGTCGGATGGCTTTTCACTAAGCCGTATAGCATCCACATTTTTGCGAAAAAAATAAAGCGGATCTTCTGCTATAAAATCGCCTATGAGCGCCTGATAATGCGGGTGTAGACGGCTCATTATTATGTCGGCTCGGCGCTTTCGATCTGTCGACTCCGACGCGAAACTTGCGGCACCTTCATGATAAACAAAGACATCTGCTGCGATAGCGTGCTTCCAGCCCTTTGCACTGGCGCGCAGAGAAAAATCGCACTCTTCACCGTAGCCCTGACCGAAAGATTCTTCATCGAAGTCGCCAGTCATGTTGAGGCAGTCTCGCTTTATGTACATGCAAAACCCGACTGCCGTTGGAATCTCACAGTGTGTACCAGCGTTACCTGCTTGGAACGCCCGATCAATCTCCCCTGTACTCCATTGCTTCGGCAGTCTGTTTGACGCTAAAAATACTGGGTAGGAACAGATTGTTCCGTTGTTTGAAAATGGGGTCACTGTGCCGATATTATCGTCTCGGTAGGCGCAGCCCTGTAATCGTTGTACCCAGTCATTTGCTACAACGGTATCGCTATTAAGCAATATGATGTCGGCTTCCGTGTCAAACTTAAAACCCTTATTCGAGGTCCCTACGAATCCTAGGTTTTCACTATTGACGATGAGCTGTATGCTGGATCGCGTGGTCAATTCTTGACAATACGCACTAACCGCGCTCTCTGGTGAATTATCGTCGATAATAACGATAGTGGCGTGCTCAGGTAAGTTGCTAGCCATTAAAGACTCAATGCAATTGCGTGTCGCTCTAAGGTCTCGGTAGACAGGCACGATCACCGCTACGCGTGGAGTATCGATGTTGCCTCTGTTGCCGTTCATATATTGCACATTATCTGATTCCTGAGAAAGCGGTATGATCTTATATGTTCGCGCCGTCGGGTTGCCACGTTTCGTATTAACTGGAAGTATACATTACCCATTACCTTTTACGCTTGAGGCAGCGTATTTGTGCTGGGCAATGTTGAAGTCGCGTCCATCTTGAATATCGTTAGTATTCTCATTAGGGTACTGCAAGATCAAACTTGCGCATTAGACAGTACTGCTAGACATCGTTTAAATTTCCTATTTAGTGAGAGCAACTGCAGGCGAAATTTGGCATATACGCTGTTGACACGTCTCCCCGTCTACTTCCTCGTGCTTACTTTTGGATCACATCTTCTAGCTTGATATAGTATAGCCTACACTGCTCCGGTGTGGAGCGCAGCTTGGCAGCGCCGTTCATTCGGGGCGAAGGGGTCGGAGGTTCGAATCCTCCTACACTGAGCAAAAGCCGTCTCACCAAGTGTCGTTTTCTTTCTCGATTACAGGAGCAATCGGGTTATGCTATAACAGCTAGGTTCAGGTTTTCTAGCAACTCTTTGACGTCAAAAACGGTGAAAGCTCGAGATTTTAACGTTTGTCTGCGGCCACTATCCTGCCGCATTGAAGCACTGAGGCTATAGGTGATTATTAAGCAGAACACTTTAGCATCAGGACGCAAAATACATTAGTATGAAGACGATAATAAAGCGATTACGTGCATCTCTTAAATCGATAAGCTCTTTTTCTAGAATGTTGTGACTACCTAGACCAGATTGAATATCGAAAGGTAAGCAGATACGCGGCATCCACAGCGTAACTTTCAATATTGACAGGTACTGAGCGTGAGTGACGCTATAACAGCAATTGACCCGCACGTGGCCCACCCCGCATCACTCGTAGCGCTGCTAAAGAGTCTTTGGCGCAATCGCAACCTTATCGCGCAGATGACCCGGAGAGAGGTGGTGGGCCGATACAAGGGTTCTTTCCTTGGTATAGCCTGGTCATTTTTGATTCCTATATTAATGCTGGCCGTCTATACCTTTGTGTTTTCCGTAGTATTTCAGACTCGATGGGGTACTGATGGCGATGAAAGTAAAGCCCAGTTCGCTCTAATACTCTTTGTCGGCATGATTGTGCATGGCTTATTTGCCGAAGTGCTCAATCGCGCACCTAACCTAATTTTATCGAACGTCAACTATGTTAAAAAAATGATATTCCCGTTGGAGGTGTTGCCTGCGATTGCCATGAGTGCTGCGCTCTTTCACGCTGGCATTAGTCTGATTGTGCTGCTGATGGCGTCCATTCTGCTCAACGGTTATCTTCACTGGACGGTGATCTTCATCCCCATTATATTGCTACCGTTAGTGATTCTGACGCTTGGCATTGCGTGGATACTTGCTTCTCTCGGCGTATTTTTGCGTGACGTCGGACAAACCGTTGGTATCATCACCACAGTGATGCTCTTTCTCGCGCCTATTTTTTACCCGATTGCTGCGTTGCCTGAAGAGGTGCGGCCCTTGATTATGGCCAACCCGCTTACTTTTATTATTGAAGAAGCGCGAGGTGTATTAATTTTTGGGCGCATGCCGAACTGGTTTGGCTTAGCCGCTTATGCTTGTGCGGCTACTGCTGTCGCCTGGGGAGGTTTTGCTTGGTTCCAAAGAACCAGAAAGGGTTTTGCAGATGTGCTCTGACGACATCGCTATTAGCGTATATGGTATCGGTAAGCGCTACGAGATTTATGCCACTCCGCGTGATCGCCTAAAGCAATTTATTTTCCCAAGGTTACAGCGTTTTTTAGCTGATGGACCTAAGCAGTACTTTGAAGAATTTTGGGCGTTACAAAATATTTCATTTGAGGTCCGCAAGGGTGAGACAGTTGGTATTATCGGATGTAACGGCAGCGGAAAATCTACTCTCCTTCAAATTATTTGCGGCGTACTCCACCCGAGCCATGGACGTGTTCAAGTAAATGGTCGTATTGCTGCATTATTAGAGCTTGGTTCAGGCTTTGATCCAGAATTTTCTGGACGCGAAAACGTCTATATGAACTGCACATTGCTTGGCCTCAGTCGCGAGGAAATTGATCAGCGCTTTGACAGCATTGCAAATTTTGCTGATATCGGAGTGTTTATCGAGCAGCCAGTCAAAACCTATTCCAGCGGAATGTCGGTAAGACTGGCGTTTGCAATTGCCATCAATGTTGACCCGGATATTTTAATTGTAGACGAAGCTCTTTCTGTCGGCGACGAGCTTTTCCAGCGGAAATGTTTCTCTCGCATTGAAGATATTCGAGCCAGTGGGGCAACAATCTTATTTGTTTCACACTCCGCTAAACAAATTATTGAGCTCTGTGATCGAGCTATTCTTTTAGATGCGGGTGAAAAATTGACGAACGGCCCGCCTAAGACAATTGTTGCCAGTTACCAAAAACTTCTGCACGCGTCAGCGGAGCAGCGACGCACTATTCGCCATTTCATTTCGCAAAAAGTCGACTTAGGCTCCCCACAAAATGTGAGTCCATCGCAAAGCCCCTTATCAACAGCTGAAGAAGCACTTGGACGACAAGAGACATTTGACCCCAATCTCAAGCCGAGCAGTACCGTCGAGTTTGAGGCCCGTGGTGCGCATATCGATGTTCCTATGATATTAACGTTAGACGGGGAGCGAGTGAATAATTTAGTCCGTGGTAATACTTATAGATATGTATACACAGTTAACTTCAATAATCGCGCGACCAACGTTCGCTTTGCGATGTTAATTAAAACCGTAATCGGGGTGGAGTTGGGTGGTGCGGAGTCGGCGCGCGCGCCCCGAGGGAGTATTGAAGATGCTGATCCGGGCTCTAGTTATCGCGTCGAATTCCGTTTTCTCTGTGCGCTTAATCCCGGAGTCTATTTTATGAATGCCGGAGTCACCGGGACCATCGATGGCAGCACAACTTATCTGCACCGCTTAGTTGACGTTGCGCTGTTTAGGGTTCTCCCAGAAACACAGAATCTGACGACGGGTATCGTTGATTTCGGCTGTCAGCCAGATATCCGGCTTCAGTGAATGGCGAGGCGGAAAGCATTGTGGAGATGACAAGCAGTAAATTGGTCGTTGTACTGGGCATGCATCGCAGCGGTACCAGCGCAGTAACACGTGGCTTAGAGGCGCTCGGTGTTCACCTCGGCGATAATCTGTATCCAGCTGATATTGGCAACCCTAAGGGGTTCTGGGAGGATAATGAATTTCTCGCTATAAATGAGGAGCTGCTCGCGTATCTTGGCTCCACGTCTGGTCAGCTCGGGCTAATGGGCGGTCAGGTGTTAAGACAT
>PKDD01000081.1 GCA_002862465.1 Haliea sp. | reverse complement strand
GCCTGAGGTCTGGGTGGTGAATGATAGAGACTTCGACAGAGCCTCCTCAATCGTCAAGGCGTCGCAGCAAGCCGTTGAGGGGCGAGACTGGCAGTGCGCTCAATGCGGCAATTACAGCCCGGCAACGTTTGATACGTGCTGGCAGTGTGGAGGCGAGCGATCTTAGACTTTTGTTCTCATTAGGTGAATAGTATCCAGAGAATCTTCCACTGGACTGATGTCTTCCTCTAGCGCGACGTGCTAGTCGAAGTGCACAGTATCGTCAAGACAAGTTGTCTGGGCTGGTCCACGCGGACAATGATTGCTGGCAAACATTACTAGCCTTTCCTTGGTATCATTTTTTGCGGCGTCTAGCTTCACTATGCGCTGTAGTTGAAAGTAGTTTTCGTAGTACGATAAGGTTTTATATTATCAATACAAAGGTTAGTAATGATGTGTTCGCGGTTTCAAAGGCGGCTTATGTATTGCAGCTGCCGATCAGTTTTCTGTATTGAAACGTCGAGTCATTAAGAGGTTCCTTGTTTTATGAATCCCAAAAGCCCAGAATTTTTCTGTATTGGTGCCCAAAAGGCGGGTACTGGTTGGCTGCGTTACAATCTTCGGCAGCACCCGCAGATTTGGATGCCACCGAAATCTGAGATGCACTATTTTGATAATCGACTGGATGGCTCGCCCATCCTATCTGAGGCAGCAATTGATCGAACAGAAAATGAGATTTGGCGCGCAGAACAGGCGCGATCACTGCAGACTGGCGACATTTTGAGTGCGGCGTGGTGGGCTCTTCATAATTCTTCAGACCTTAGCGATAAGTGGTACCGATCACTATTCGCGTTCGCTCCAACTGAGGCTGTGGCTGGCGACATCACTCCTCGTTATATGCTGTGTAACAAAGCGCAGATCGAGCATATGCATCATATTTCACCCAATGCCAAATTGATTTTTCTTCTGAGAAACCCCGTTGAACGGTTTTTGTCCCAATGTAGGATGAAAATAGCGGTTGGCTCTCTGGCAGTGGGTGACGCAGCCGCGATGCAGCTTTTCGACACATTTATTGGTCGCCCTCGAGGTGAATACTCCAAAGCTATTCTCCGCTTTTGCGAAGTTTTTCCGCCAGAAAACATGCTTCTCGTCTTTTTTGATGGCATTGTTCGAGAGCCGGTCTCTGTTTTGGAGTCGATATATGCGTTTCTGGGGTTGCCTGCCTTGACGATTGACCCTGTAATTGCACAAACTCCAATACATCAAACTCAAAAGAAAGAGCCAGTGTCTTCTGATTTGAGCGGTAGGTTGAGAGCTGCTTACCGCGCGGAGATAAGTGCGTTGGCAACGGTCTTTGGTGGTTATCCAGTGGGCTGGATGAGCGAAGAAAGCAGAGAATATTCGTCAGCGGTGGTGCAGGTGTCCCGAGAGCATATACGGGGGCTCAAGCGCCAAAGTGCCGAACGTATCAAATTGAAGAATCAACGAAACAGTAAGGTATTTTGTTTATCCATGCAGCGAAGTGGCACAACGTCAGTGGGAGACTGGTTAGAGGCACATGGTTTTCAGCGATCCGGTTCGCCGACGTCTGTTAGATTAGAATGGAGTCGGAAGTGGCTCGCTGGTGATTTCGATGCAATTTTTAGCAGTGCAGAATTTATTGATACTGAAATCTTTGAAGATGATCCATGGTGGTGCCCCAATTTCTATAAGGCAATTCACCTGCGATATCCTACTGCAAAGTTTATTCTTTTGGAGCGGCAGCCTGAGGAATGGTTCCAATCGCTTTGCCATCACAGCCGGGGGCGAAATCCCGGGGATTCTGATATACACGCACGGATATATCATCGGGAGGAAGAACTTGGTCAGATCCTTGCTGACAACTCAAGCTTGCAAGCATGCGCGTCCGGATTATTGTCGATAATTGAACACCGCGACCATTACATTCAAATATATCAACAGCATATTGCAGCGGTCCGTGCTTTTTTTACGGATATGCCTCAAAAACTTTTCTATGGGCGATTGGAAGAGCCAGACGTGTTTCCAATGATCTGCGATTTTTTGGGTGTGCAAGCCGACCGCTCAATTTTGGTGCCTAGGTCTAATGTTAGTACCGAGGAAATGCGGTATCAATTAGACAATAGGCTGAGGGAATACGCCCAGTGAATTTAGATCGTCAGTCTAGACAGGCGGTACCTGATCCGCCCTTAGAGCCAATGACAGTGTTCATCATATCATGGGGTCGCCCAATTTATTTATGGGCGTGTCTCGATGCTTTGTATAGACACACGCTATCAGCAGTGCGTTTTGTCCTGTTGGATAATGCGCATACAGACCCCTTAGTCGATGATGTCATAGCAGGGTTCGAGCGCCGAGGGATGTTCAGCGAGATTGTCCGCTTCGAAACCAATAGTTTTGATAATATTGCTCAAGCATATTGTGACCGGTTGACTGATCTCGGACCGCTGCATGCCTATATTGAAAGCGACTGTGTTATTGAATCAGCGAGTGACTGTTGGCTGTCCGAGATGCGCCGTATTATGGAAACAAATACGCAGATTGGAATGCTGGGAAGTTTGATAGAACATTCTGACTTTGTTTCAGATAAACTCGCGCTGCGTCTTACTGGTGGCGATGCGGACAAGGCGGACTTCTTAGCTAAGAGAAAAAGTCCTGAACGAAAATTTATGGAAAGCACGAGCTCCATCGATATGAGTCAAGATTACTTCTTGACGGAACCGCCATTTCCAATTCGCTCGCCCCCCGGGCGTCTTATGATGTTGAGAACCGATATCATGAAGAAAATCGGGTTTCAGGTTGACATGGTTTTGGCTGATATGGTCAAAGCACGGAGCCTACATGCTGCCATAACGCCTAAAATTAGGCATCGACACCTTAGTCTTCTCAATATCTATGATTATCCGGACTATGACGAGGCCCACAGAACTGACTTCTTTCCATTGCAACCAATACCACGGAAATGAGCGCCCAAAAAGTTGTGCTAGGTAACGAGGGAGATCTCAGCAGTCCCTGGATCCAAACAGCTGAGCTTCGCCACCAAGACTCACTTAGAAGGTGGAAGAATCGCCACGCCGCTAGTTTTTTTTATCAACAGGCCATTTCTGATAAAGCTCAGAGAGACTGGTTTAAAGCCTATCTACGTCGATCCGAGGATTTCATGTTTATGGTTATGCTGGGCGACCAGGCAATTGGGTGTATCGGTATTCGGCTTCGGGGCGGAATTTGGGATGTATATAACGTTATAAGAGTTGTCAGTTCGATCAAACCTGCAGGCTTTATGTCGCTTGCTTTCAATTTGATAATTAAGTTTGCGCAGGGGGTGCGGTCAACTTCAATACAAGATCATATTGTTGCTGGAAACTCAGCTATCTCATTTCACTTAAAAAACGGGTGTGAAGTGGTCTGTGAGCGTGATGGCAGAATCACAATGCTCTACCAAGTTGGACGGCCTTCCTCTTGAAAAGGAAAGAGCTTATATCCGTATTTGGTTCAGATCTTGGCGACTTGGAAATTAGCGCAGTGGTTGACTGTATGCAATCGCAATGGCCCGGTTTTGGCAAGCAGGTCCAAGAGTTTGAGGACTCTCTTATGAATCGTTTGGGGCTATCATCGTTTGCGATGGTGGACAGTGGTTCGAATGCCCTGTATCTAGCTGCGCATCTGTTGGATCTACCTCCGGGAAGCGAGGTCATTGTTCCTTCCTTTACGTGGGTTTCTTGCGCTCAGGCGGTTTTGATGGCGAACTTAAAGCCGGTCTTTTGTGATGTTGATGCTCTTACCATGAACGTCCGTAGAGAACACGTAGAAGCCTGCCTGTCGCCGCGTACAGCAGCGATTATGGTCATACACTACGCGGGGTTGCCTGTCGACATTGACCCTATTTTAGATTTAGGCTTACCTGTGATTGAGGACGCGGCACATGCCGTTGACTCGTTTTCAAAGGGGCGCCCATGCGGCGGAATCGGCGATGTTGGAATTTACAGTTTTGATGCCATTAAAAATCTCACGACGGGTGAAGGAGGTGGCATCACGGCCAGGGACCAAACGACCATTGATCGGGCAAAACAACTGCGTTATTGCGGCGTTGGCAAGTCGGGTTTTGAAGCGGCAACATCTTCATCAGGTACGCATCAGCGGTGGTGGGAGTATACGATTAGTGAGCCATTCATTAAGATGCTACCCACCAATATTGCCGCAGCAATCGGGATTGCACAACTGACACGACTAAATGCATTGCAGGCAAGGAGAAAGGCTATCTGGAATTTATATCAGGATGGCCTTGAAGCGATCCCTGAGGTGACACTGCCGCAGGATGCCCCCATTGATGATCAGCATAGCTACTTCACCTTTTGTATTCGAGTGAATCGACGTGACGAGTTAGCGCATGCACTGCTCGACGAGAATATCTACACGACATTAAGATACCATCCATTGCATCTGAACCAACTTTACGGGCAGACTGACCGGCACTTGAAAAACTCGGAAAAACTGAATGAGGAAGCACTGTCCATTCCTTTGCATCCGAGGTTGAGCAACGCGGACGTCGACAGAGTTATTTTCTCGATACGCGATTTTTTTTCTCGGTGACTGCTGGAGCATCGATATAAAAAAATTTTACTGGCACCTCATTAAATTCGACTGTGTTTCCGTCCGAAAAGCGGATTTTATTTTCGGGGTTTTATTTTAGCTGTGCTAAGCCACGCCAAGCTCAAGATTACTGCATCCTGTCCCGCTTTCGCCAGACCTTTACGCAGAATCCCATTGTGTCTCCCCCGCTGTATTCGCCGCGTCTAGCAAGCCACTTTGCGCGATAAAAATATCGAAAAGGCGTTTTCCTAAGTCGGTCAAGCTTTAGCAAGCTTGTCTAATCCCCCTAATCTTTTTCAAAAAAAATCGGATAGCAAGTGGCATTTGCGGCGGTAGCAATTTAGACTTATACCGTCTTTCTAGTGGATATCCTATGCCAGTTTCGCATGAGCACAAAGTTATTTTCGTCCACATACCAAGAACTGCTGGTGAATCTATCGAGAACTGCCTGAGCATGTATGGGGGAGGTCCTAGCCAATTCTTTTGGGGAGCAGTCGATAATCTGGATGTTCTTCAACACAACACCGCGAGAGAGCTGAAGTTAAAAATCCATAACGATGCGTTGTGGGACGAATACACAAAGTTTTCTGTCGTCAGAAACCCATTTTCCAAAGCTGTCTCTGAATATCACTGGTATTTACGATATGGGCCGCATTGCACCTTTGAGGAATGGGTTGTATCACTGGAAAATCGAATTGCTATAAACCGAGTCATTAACATAGCCGAAATTGGACATAATATGCCACAAAGTTCGTTTCTGTTCGATGAGGATAAACAACTGATGATGGACAAAGTTATCAAGTTTGAGAACCTGGAGGAAGAATTTAATGACTTCCTAACAGGGCAAGATATAGTGGCAGCACTGCCGCCAGCGTCCATGACAAAATCACAAATGCTACTTGAAGATTTTCGCGAGTATTACGATGAAAATACCACTGACATTGTTGAAACTATTTATGCAGAGGATTTGTCTGTATTTTCTTACGATAAGGTCAGCACCTTTGCATGAACTCGTGGACTGCGTGCAAGCTCGAAAAAAACCTTGGATACTGTCCGGCAAGACGTGACCTTGTTGTCAAAACCACAACCGCATAATCGAAAAACGTTTGCCTTTAGCCGGCAATTAAGTCGGCGCATGCCTGAGACGACATAGATGAATAAGTTACAGAATTTGATAGATATAGATTTAGATTTTTATCGCGGAAAATACGACGACTTGCGGGATCTTAGTGATCTTGCACTTCATGACCACTATTTTGAATTCGGCTATGAGGAGGGCAGGGTGTCTCATCCTCTTGCACAAAGAGATCCCCTTGTATCGAGTCTGGGAAATGTCAAGACTTTGGAGATTGGCCCTTTCGTGACGCCTTTGTTAAGGCATGAAAACATGAAGTATGTAGATATTATGTCGAAAGAGGAATTGGTTGAAAGAGCAGAAAAAATCGGGCTTTGTGTCGATCAGGCCATTGATGTTGACTTTGTCTGCAAGAACGGCAGCTTTGATATGATCGAAGAAAAGTTCCAGATCGTTACATCCTCGCACAATCTAGAGCATCAGCCAGACCTTATTTCCCATCTAAATGAGGTATCGTCTTTGCTCGAACATGATGGAAGGTATGTAATGATAGTACCAAATTCTATGTATTGTTTTGACGCGGACCTCCCGAGATCCAAGATTTCAGAAATTTTTAATGCGCACCGCGATCAACGCACGGTGCATACGCTGGGGAGCGTCATAGAGGGTTCGGCCCTGACGACTCATAATGACTGCTCGGTTCACTGGTCAAATCCAGAAAGAAACCGGTACCAATGCCTTGATCCAGAAAGAATTTCAAATGCTATAAAAGCGTTTAACAGCGCAGAGGGTAGCTATATTGATGTTCACGCCTGGCAATTTGAGCCGTATTCACTTTCAGACATATTAGATGTTTTGATACGGCTAGATTGTATAGATTTTAGTAAAATTAGTTGTAGAGGCCCTGTTTATGGAACGTTTGAATTTACTGTTGAATTATATAAGTAGCTCATGAGTTGTGGATCTGTATATGCGCGTCACGTCAAACCGAAGATGCGATTGTTGATTCGTTTTTTTTCAAGGAAAAATTATGTTAGAGCCACCAACGGACAATGAACAGCTATTGCCACGTTTAGCAGCGCTGGTTCGTTCCCTATTTACAGTTATCCATGATGTACTTTTCCAAAAGACCATATTAAAACGAAGGATTGAAGAACTAGAGCGTGATTTTTTCCTATACGGCTCCCTTATTGACGCGGCTAAAAAATCTACAAGTCATTTAGATGGCCAATCACAAGCGCATATTAATGAGGTAGAAAGAATTCTAGTTTGCGGCATTCCAACTTCTCGAGACAATCATGTGTCCCCCGATTATGCTAAAGAATTCAATTGGCAGAGATATTTAAGAGACCATTACAACATTGATACGATGAAGGTGCTTGAAATCGGGGCAAGGGATGTGACGCAAAGTGGACGCCAATTTGAGGGAATTTGCCCCACCGAAAACTACACGGGTTTTGATGTTGAGTCCGGCGAAAACGTCGATGTTGTAGGAGATGCTCACAGGCTCTCTGAATTTTTCGAGGCTGAGCAGTTTGATGTGGTCTACTCTGCAGCAGTTTTAGAGCATATAGCGATGCCCTGGATATTAGCAGAGGAAATTTCGAAAGTTTTGAAAGTTGGCGGTACTGTAATCACAGCAACGCATTTCGCGTTTGCAGAACATGAACTACCGTGGCATTTTTTCCAGTTCAACAAGGGTGGGTTACGCTCACTATTTTGCCCGGCTCTTGGTTTTGAGGAAATACAGTGTGAGCACTACCTACCCATGGTTGGACGCTTTGCAGATGGTTGTGATAGCTCTCTGAGAGGTCAAACTATCGGGCATTTATACTGTTCAACCCACAATATGTGCAAGAAAACTCATAATGCCGGCGACCTGAACGCTGATAGAGGTTTTAACTGGAGAGGAGCTTTAGAGGGAGTATATGCAGGCACGAGGTATCCACGAAACTAATTATTTCAATAGGCTAGAAGAGCAAAAATTTCAGATTAACGAAAGAGGAGCTCGTTGCGGCAGTTTAATATATGAGGTTACACACCTTAGGTGATTTCGAGAGCGGTTAGAATAGCTTTTCTTTGATTTCTGTAGGTGAATCTGGAGAGCGCTGTATCTCTCGCTCTGTTTGCATTGGCGCTGTAAGATGTTTCATCATCTAGAGCTTGCCGTATGACCGTCTCCCACTCATAGTCTCTTGCTAAATAACCGCTCATGCTGTGTTCGATAACATCAGCATAGTTTATTGCGGGAGACGCGATGCTTAGTGTTCCGACAGCGGCCGCTTCAAAAAATTTTAAAGGAGACTTGCAGTTTGTGAAGGCGTTATATTGCAGGGGCATTAGATTGAAGTCGACCGATCCAATGAGACGCTGCAAACTTACGTAGTCACGAAAATTTTCATATTTTACTCGATGCCCAAATTTCTTTAACGGTCTTCCAATATCAACGTAGCCCGCAAGTATCAGTTCAATGGCGGAATTGCTTTCTAAGACGCTTTCGAGAGCGCTTAAGGCGATAGAGAAATCATTCTGGTGTGACGGAGAGCCACTGAAATATCCGAATCGTATTTTTCCGTCCCGCTTAAAAGATAAAGGCTTCTTCTCAAAAAATGTGGTGTTAGAAACCTCTAGTTGTTCTTTGTTGATGAAATTCTGTACGACTGCTGTCGGGGTGGAGAATGCTTCCGCCACTTTTTGGGCCAAGAATTCGTTGGTAGTAATTACCTTGTCGCATAAGCGCATCGTCTCTGCAATTCGCGAGGTATAAGCAAACCAATAATCCCAGACAGCGTCATCTCTGGTTTGGCTCAATGTTTGTACAATAAGGTGGCAGTATCTGGGATCGAAGACAAGATCGTCGATGTCAAAAAGAACCGGCTTGCCTCTGGCTTTGAATCGCTGGATTAAATTGGCGACTCGATGGCAGTATCGAGAGCGGCAAATAACGATTAAATCAGCTGTGTTTACTAAACTTTCTAATTCATGGAGGTCATCAAGGAAAAAATAACTCGCCGAGGTTTCGTTAAAATTTTCATTTAAGACCTGTGCCATATTATAAGCACGATAACGAAAAGTGCTATTGTTGGGTTGCTCGTAAAAGTACGCAATACGTGTTTTCCCTGCGGCTAATTGACTAAGCCGAGATTCAAGCGAGATATTCCAAGGATCGCGATACACCTTACTGGCCGCGTTGGCTATGTCCATTGCCCACTCGTCAAAAGGTCGTTGATGATGCTGTCGAACGATTTATGCCAATCGGTATTTAGAGAATGGTCAATTCCAACTGGGTTATCGTCTGTTTGATCATCTGTCAGAGCGATTGCACTAGATAGGGCAGCAGTGAGCGAGTGCAAATCAAGATCAGCGCAAATCACGTTGGGAGAGTAGTTACTTAAATCCTGTTTGTTAAGAAACCTGTTAGTTACTACTAACGCTCCGCTCGCAACCAAATCTAGGGGCGGATAACTTGGATGCGGGGTAGACATAAGCGAAAGGCCTAGGTCGATTGTGCCTATCAGCGCGGCGTAGTCCTGCCACGTTAGCCCCTCAGAGTATATAGGTTGATAACCATTTGTGAATTCTAGAGCAGGGATATTCTTTCCAATCAGGTAAACATCCCAATTAGCGAGGTCTAAAGCACCAGACTGTATAGCTTGATCAATCACCTCAATACCTAAATAAAATAAATTTCTTGGGTTATCTGGCCTCGCATAAAAAAATAATTTTCGTTTACTGTCTTTGCCATCTGATCTTTTATGATAAATCCATTTTGGGAATGCGGGCTCAAACCAGACTCCATGAGTCCCAATGCTATCGAGCCCAGTATCTATAAGGTGGTTGAAGAGTAATTCTGTATTAACGATAAACTGAATTTCTCGGTTGCTCATTATTGCGTCACAGCGATGCCTGTCATCTCCAAATGGATAAAACATGCGTTCATCTTCTTGCAGTAGGTAAAAAATAGAGGTCGGAGTTACGGCGTTCAAAGTTGCGGCAGTGCTCCACCATGATGTTGTAACAAACAGGTCATTTTCGAATACATCTAGCTCGTACAGTTCGCCTTTTATGGGGGCAAAGGAAAATTGTACGCCGTTATCAATATGCACTCTGCACAGTGCCAAGAATGACTCAATGTCGCCAGCTGTTGGAGGTTCTGTCCGAGTTGCGATGCGCAGAGAGGCTCCCATACGGTTTGCCAACATTGTGCAAAAAATTAGGGCAGTCCCGACCCCTCCTAAAAGTGACGAACGAGCGATGCTGTCAGTTACCATTGTGATGCGTGCAACGCCTGCCGAATTTTCCACAGCAAACGTACGTAGAGGAGTTGCTAGTTCAAATCGAGAGTTCAAGAGAGCCGTGATTCTCGTCTTTTTGCTAACACCCTCTATTGTTCTAACTTCGGACAATGAACCGCTCGGTTTCGTATGTCCTCTAATACTAGCAGGCGTCCGGCTATGGTCTTCCGTATGAACTTTCGCTGTGAATTTTTCGGAATTAGGGGTTGAAGACTTTCGGACCTTGATATCAACAGGATAATGGTCACGCTTATAGGCGCGTCCTTCCTTAATGCCGTATGAGAGGTAGTGTTCTACGGCGTCAAGCTTTGCTGCGCGCACGTCAGAGTGGAGTTCTAAATAGCTCTTGATGTCAAAGTCATTCGGCAAGCCTTCCAATGTGTATGTGCGTCCTTCCCTAATCCCCCGCGAGATATAGTGCTCGGCAGCATCTACATTCGCTGACGCTACATCAGGATAAAGCGCTAGGTAAATTTCGGCATCAAAATCTTCGGGAAGGAATCTTGATCTATATTTACGACCGAGTAAAAAAACTAGGGAACTTAATTTTGAAGAAAAAAGAGACGATCGAATAGCAACTTTATTTTTCATCCTAATTACTGCCTCCGACGATATAAGGTACGCCAATGTTTCCATTAACGCTGTTCAATGCCAAGTTTTCCATTTCATGTCTAATAAAATTTCTTTCATCCAAGTTTCACGGCTGGCTGATTTGCGAGGTGATAAAGGGTATCATCAAGTGCATTGTGCACCTTTAGGAAATATCGCAACTCTTCACTGTCAAATAATTTAGTATCAAAGTGATATTCGGCAGAATTTTTATGGTAAACGCGGTTTGGTTTCTGACCTATCATTCGGTTTAGCAGAGTGCCATAACTCTGATCTGTACCAATATACTCAAACTCTTCAATAGTGTGGGCGATTGAATCTTTATTGATGTCTTTCTCAGCTCCCAACATTAAGCTGCACTGCGTATTAAGTAGCAGACCGCGGTACTTAAGTAGTAAATACATTATCTGATGCTCATCTCTCAAGCCTAATGAGCACACTTCATGAGATATTTTTTGTATGTTAATTGGGTGGTCATAAAAAAACTTCTTTGTCCGTTTCTGAATCTCTATTAGCCAATTCAGATGAGACATGACCTGATGCCTAGGATCACGTACACATGAGAAAAAACGGACTGGGCGCTCGGTAGATGCCAATAGTTTCTCTTTTGCTACTGGGTAATGGACGTGTCCGGAAATCCAATTAGCGCGGGCGCAAGTTTGAATTAATTTTTCAGGATCAGAGATAATCGATTCCGCATGCTCTATGCCATTTGAAAAATGACTTTTCAAGTGGGCATTGATGCTTGAGCCTCCCGTCTTTGGGATATGCACAAAAAATATTAATTCATTACTCGTGTTCACTTGTGCCATAAAGCCTAAACCTGTGTGGCCGTCCAACAATGTGTCGCTTCGGTAAGGGACGGAGTCATGGAGTCACTCTTGGAGGGTATGCATACCTAAAGTCAGAGTGCTCTAGTGACAAATTTGGGCTATACATTGCGTCTCCCTGTAAAATTTCTGACCATTGCGCTCTCATATAGGCAACCTCGGAAGAAAATCGTTGTTGATCAGATCTGCCTGAATCGGAACCACGTGACGCAGATTCATGGTGATATAATTGGGCGTAAGGGGTGTAGATATTCCTATAACCAAGCGTTGCGAGTTTTAAGCATAGGTCGACGTCATTGTAAGCGACACTGAGATTGACTTCGTTCATGCCGAGTACTTTTTTATATAGAGATTTTCTTAGTACCATGCATGCACCGGTGACGGCCGAAAATGAAGAAGTGAGGTTTGACCTGCCGAAATAGCCGTTATGCGCGCTATGCATGCCATAGTGCGCATGTCCGGCAACTTTATCAAACCCCATCCCGCAGACAATTCCTGCGTGCTGGATGCTGCCGTCTGAGTAAAGAAGCTTGGCGCCGACGGCGCCTATGTCTGGCCTAATGGCAATGGCCACCATCTCGTTAAGCCAGTCAGCAGTTATTATTTCAGTATCGTTGTTGAGCAGGCATATTATCGCCCCCCTGGCGACCTCGACCGCACCGTTGTTTAAGGCAGAGTAGTTGAACGGCTGAGAATCAGTTAAAATGCTTACATGGTTCAGTTGGCTGATTTCATGAAGATAATTTAGACTGTCTAAGCTATTGGAACCATTATCAACAATAATAATTTCATAGTTTGAGTAAGTCGTGGTGCTGGCAATACTGTTTAAGCAGCAGCGGAGCAGTTCGTGATTGTTCCTGGTGGGTATGATCACGCTTACCATAGGTAATTCGACAGGTAAGCCATATCGTATCCGATATCCGAACCCAATAAGCTCCGCTGAGGCAGCTTGACTAGTGCGCTTGAAGTGCTCATTAAGCGCTCGTTCCCCTGCAATCATCGCATAAGGCTTTGCGTCCGGGTCTTTAGCTGTGCTCTTCTCATGAACCCGCCAGTGATAGAGGACTCTTGGTATGTGTCGGATCTTATCGGCGCTAATCCTCTCAATACAGCGAAGTGCGAGGTCATAATCTTGAGCACCCTCTAGGCCCTCTCGAAAACCGCCAATGGCATCGAGAAGCTGCTTTTTGTATGCACCCAAATGGCTGAACATGTTCTGGGAGTAGAAAAGTTCCGGATTCCAGTCCGGCTTGAAGTATGGATCGTGACGAGCAGAGTGCTCATCTACTTTGTCCTCATCGGAATAGATCAGCATCGCATCAGAATGAGTCAGAATTTCTTTAGCGATATAAAACATTGCATACTCATGCAAAAGGTCGTCGTGATCTAGAAGAGCAACCCACTCCCCAGTCGCGAGGGCTAACGCACTATTTGACGCGGCTGATATGTGGCCGTTATGGTTGCGAAAAACCACTTTTACTCTAGTGTCCTTAGATTGCAGAGCTGTTAAATACTGATTGAGTTCGGGTAGATTGGAGGCATCATCTGCGATACAGAGCTCCCAATTTTGATACGCCTGTTTGTAGACGCTTGCTATTGCTTGTTTAAACCATACCATCTGTGGTTTGTAACTTGGTAGGATGATGGAGATCAGTGGCTGGCGATCGAAACAGTGTATTTCTTTATGTATCGCAGCTGTACGCTTAGCATTCGGAGCATCATAAAGCTGGATCCAGTTCTGATACTCCGTGTTTGGCTGATATCCTGCGACCGTAGACAGTCGAGAGAAAACACCAACGAGGCCATCGGCGCGCAAAGTTGTTAAATATGACGTAAGTATAAGCCTGTAACTGTATCCACCCGTCCTTATTTGTAATAGCGCGAAAAAAAGTCTTTTACACTTCTGCATTAACGATGGCGGCCTGCGAAGATGACTCTCAATATCAGGCGATGGTTCTTCCATTGGTTTCGAATATCCTGTCATAACCCTAGTACTCTTGCGCAGAGCACGTCGATCCAACGGTAGGGTGGCTGACCACTCAATATCGTCTCACGCTCAAAAAACTCGCACTAGACGAGCTTGTGCCTTAACGCGGGGCACCTAACAGTCAATAGCAATACCGAGAACGTAAACATAATAATTAATGCTTAGACTGGCGGCTACGGGACCATTTGAGTAGCTTTATTCAGTATTATGAATACAGCCGCGCTATTTTTAATAGGTTAAATTATATACTTTATTGAATGCCTACGGCCATTAATTAGCCTAGAAAATTACATTGAAACTTACTGGCTCTCCACAAAACTGCCACACAGGCCTCGGTAAAATCGGGACTTGAGGCTTAGTGCATTTAGTACTCAGTACTCTGAGAGTTCATACGTGTCTTTCAAGTATCAACAGTGGTTCTGCAAGCTAGCCATTGGTATTACGCTTCTGATGACACTTGGTAACGCGATCTCTGCATTTATGGAG
>PKDD01000058.1 GCA_002862465.1 Haliea sp. | reverse complement strand
TGGCGGGGATGGCATGATGCACGGCGTCCGTCTCGAGGGAGGAAAGGCGAAATGGTATCGCAATCGCTACGTCGATACGCCTGTCTATCGTAAAGAGTCGGGCGGCTTTGGTGCACCTAAACCGGAAGACAGCACCAGCGCCGTATCAATGCTTTATCATGGTGGAGAACTGATGTCCTTGGGTGAGTTTGGCTACCCCTACTTGATAAATATGGAGGACTTATCGACTAAGGGTGCTTTCAACTATAACGGTAAATTGCCGGGCAATATGACCGCGCATCCAAGGGTTGATCCAGCAACGGGTGAACTGCTGTTTTTTGGTTATAACGTTGTGCAGCCGTATTTAACTTACATGCGGGCTAATGCGGCAGGCCAGATGTTACAGGTCGAACCCATTGAAATGACGGGCCCTAGTATGGTTCACGATTTTGGTGTAACCGACAACTACGTTATTTTTATGGAGCTGCCGGTCAGATTTTCTTGGATGATGGCGGTCTCTGGCAGCGGTCTTCCCTTTAAATGGGACGACGATGCACCAAGCCGTTTTGGCGTTTTGCCTCGCGACGGTACTAATTCTGACGTTAAATGGTTTGATGTCCCTACCTGCTTTATTTTCCATATCATGAATTCCTATGAGCAAGGCGATGATGTGATTGTCGACGCCGCTCGCTACGATAATCTTTGGGTAAAAAATTCGCATGACTTTTTTCATCCTGCACACCTCTCTCGTTTCTCGATGAATATGCAGACAGGCAAAGTGTCAGTGCAACGTATGCATGAGCGCGCTATGGAATTTCCAACGGTGAACCGCAACTACTGGACTCAAGATTATCGCTATGGCTATAGCCTAGCGATTGATGAGAAAAATGATTCGCCAGAGCGTATCGCGCAATCAGAAGGCGGCATTCGAAAATATGATCTGAAGACAGGCGCAGACGATAGCTATTTGCCGGGCCCCTCTCTGAAGCCGGCTGAAGCGATCTTTATTCCTGCTCGCGAATCAGGTGGCTCGGAGGATGAAGGTTATCTGGCTAGCTACGTGTATGATAAGAACGCTAAAACCAGTGCGTTTTGTTTGTTTGATGCTACGAAAGTTTCAGCGGGACCGATCGCCAAAGTGCAATTGCCGGTGCGCGTGCCCGTTGGCTTTCATGGCTTATGGGTGCCGGATTCGGTGGTCAGTTGAACAGCGTGGGCCGTCGGGCGAAAAGGTGGGTGCGGCGTCCACTGTCACCACGGCGGGCCCCGCTGTGACAAAAGTTGCGCTGGTCACCGGCGGTGCTAAGCGGATTGGCCAGGCAATAGCCATACATTTGCATCAGTTAGGTTTTGATATTGCTTTGCATTATTGCAGCTCTACTGAAAAGGCAACTGCTCTGGCAGATGAATTACTCGGCTTACGTATTAACTCCTGTCAGTTGTTTCAGGCAGACCTTGGAGATCAGAAGCAGCTCTGTGCATTAACGGCAGCACTTTGTGAGCGATATTCCTCGCTTGATTTGCTGGTTAATAACGCCTCTAGTTTCATGCCGACTCCTATCGGAGACTGTGTGACAAAGCAATTTGATGACCTGTTAGATGCTAATCTTCGCGGGCCCTATTTTTTAATTCAGGGATTGCTGCCGTTGATGCAATCTCGCGGTGCAAGTATCGTCAATTTAACAGATGTAAACATTGATCGACCACTGCACCACTACAGCGCCTATACTGCGGCGAAAGCTGGTTTGGCGTCTCTCACGCGCAGCCTCGCAGTAGAACTCGCGCCGCATATTCGCGTCAATGGGATAGCGCCAGGCGTTATATTGTGGCCGGAGGAAAGCGGCACCTTTGATGCGGCCATGCGCGAGAAGGCGATAGAAAATGCGCCGCTGAAACGCATGGGCAACCCACAAGATATCGCGCGCACGGTAGAATTTCTGGCTTGTAATGCGCCCTTTATTACGGGTCAGATCATCGCGGTAGACGGAGGCTGGAGTCTGGTCGGATAGTAGAATGCTGGGCGCCAAAAAGACCTCCAAACCTTGCTCCTGTAGGCGGTGCTTGGGGTTAATTTCTCTATATCGTTGACCCGTCCCCAACATCAATCACACGCCGTTCAATCCCTATGAAAATTTAAATGTAATGAGCATAATGGCGGCGTATTGCTGTGCCATAATTCCCTAATTCATCATATGTTTTGCATAGTCCATATGCAGAGTTTGAGGGTATAGTAAGGCAAGGCATTGACTTGAGGTAACACCAGATGAATTGGAAAAACCCGCTCACTGCGCATTGTTCCGGATTCCGGACAATGCAAGACAATCTGTCGTATAGCATTACTAAGCAGGACATCCGCGGTGCAATACCTGAGAAACTCAAAGGACGATTTTTTCGAATTGGCCCGGCTAGGAATGAATTAGCAGGTAAACCCTTCGGACACTGGTTCGATGGTGACGGCGCGGTCAGTAGCTTTTATATTGAAGACGGTGAGGTACATTATCGAAGCAGTTTCGTTAAAACGCATAAGTACGTAAATGAAGGCGAAGCTCAGCGAGTGGTCTATAGAAGCTTCGGTCAGAATGCCCCGGGTGGATTTTTTAAAAATTTGCACATGCCGGCCAACTGCGCCAATACCAGTATCGTCTATCATGGCGGAAAACTGCTCAGCCTGTTTGAAGGTGGGAGACCCTGGCGTCTCGACCTAGAAACTCTCGACACTATCGGTGAAGAAGACTTTGATGGAATTCTAAAACCGCGAGACACCTACAGCGCGCACGGGAAAGTGCATCCGCGCACTGGTGATTATATTAACTTTGGCATGGCTGCCGGTATTACTGGCCCTCACATGAATTTGTTTCGCGTGTCGGCGAGCGGTCGTATGGTGAAGCGCGGTAAGGTCAAGGTCGACCGCATGGCCTTCTGTCATGACAACGCGATGACCGAGAACTATCTGGTCGTTATGATTATGCCCGTGTCGTTTAAAAGTCCGCTCAATGTCATTCTCGCCCGAGACACAATCGATCAGAATATGGATTACCAGCCCGAATTGGGGATGAAGGTCTATGTTGTATCACTGGACGATTTTAGTCTGGTCCGCACATTTGAGGTCGACCCGTTTGCCTTCGCTCATTGTTCCAACTGTTGGGAGGAAAATGGTGAACTTTTTGTCGACGTACTACAGTTGAATGAAGAGCAGGGAGAGCAGGGCAAGGCTCAGTTTCGCGATATTTTCCATCAGCCATTTCCTGCGGGCGGTAGAATGCAACGCTATCGTTTTAATATGATCACCGGTGCGGTTCAGCCTGAGGCCCTGCCCAATAAACTACCCTGCGAATTTCCTCAATGGGACTGGCGCAAGACAGGGGCGAGATCACGCTTCATTTACACTGCTGCCATTTGTCAAAATGCTACGCCTGGCTTTTATAATGCTTTGCAACGTATCGACTTGGACAATGGCAGCGTCAAGGTCTTTGATAGTGGTTCTGGGCGTTACGTGTCGGAGCCCATTTTTGTGCCTCGCACTCCAGATTCTCCAGAAGCTGAGGGCTATCTTCTGACAGCAGTCTATGATGCCAGCACTGAACTTTCTGAATTGCTTATTCTTGATGCAGAGACCCTAGCTGAACCAATAGCAACTGTGCCGCTTAAAAATCACATTCCCCATGGATTTCACGGTGGCTGGACTGGTCTTTAAATCATGCAGACAAATCGAGCATCGTTGAAAACGATACAGCATAATGACATATCCCTTGGTCGCAGTCGCTTAATGTTCGTGGGTTAGTTTTTTGTAACGTTTGATACTTTCACAAATGGATAACACAATGAAAAAAGTATGTTTGACTATTATAATTGCGACAGTATTGACCTCTGGCTGCAGCGGAAAATCTGGCAAGCTTGATGTTCCGCCTGCGCGTGATGGTTTGGCGGCACCTGAAAATCTTGCCTGGTGGAGTCGCGCGGCCATCGATGCCACTATGCGGTTTTCAGCGTGGAGTGGATCGCATTCTGGTTCAATAGCAATGTTCGCGCGCGATGGCGTGGTCGTATACAGTAATGCTGCAGGCTGGAAGGACATTGCGTCTGGGCAACCAATGACAGTCGATACTCCGGTGCGAATTGCATCAATGACGAAACCGATCACTGCAACCGCTGCGATGATTTTAGTTCAAGAAGGCAAGCTTGGGCTTGACGATTCAGTGGCGGACTACTTGCCTGAGTTTGCCGCACTGCGGGTCGCCATCAGCGATACGCCTAATGCCGATGGTTCCTTTCCCTCAGTCCCTGTGAGCACCGTCCTTACCGTCCGTCACCTGTTAACGTTTTCTTCAGGTATTGGTCCTGGGCGAGACAAAGATTCTGCACTGGTAGCACATTGGGATGATCAGGGAATTTATAATCAGCCTGCCGGCGATCTGGCAGAGCGCGTAGCTCTGCTTGCGCAGCTTCCTTTACTGGAAGAGCCGGGTACGCGCTGGCGTTATGGTTTTTCGCTCGATGTTCTCGCGCGAGTCATCGAGGTAAGTAGTGGCGACAGTATCAGCGAATTTTTACAAACAAGGATTTTACAGCCGCTGGGGATGAAAGATACGGGTTATCTGCCACCGCCATCTAAACGAGATATTTTCGCTACGGTTTACACACAGGACGAAGACGGTGACCTTATCATTGCACCTTTGCCCAACGATACAAGCTGGACGCCCGGCGGAGGCGGTATGGTGTCGACTGCGGCAGACTACATGCGTTTTGCGCTTATGTTGTGGAATGGCGGAGAGTATCAGGGTGTTCGCATACTGGAAAAAGAAACGGTAGATAGTATGCGCCGATTGCATATTGCAGATGGGGTGCTTGCAGCGGAAGATATCACGGGTCTGGGTTGGGGTCTGGGCGTGGCGGTAGTAGCCGATGAGGATGCTACAATCATGCCTGATCGGAATGACGATTTTTGGTGGTCAGGCTACTATGGCACTACGTTTTTCGTCAGTCCTGAGACAGGCCTAGTTGGCGTCGTAATGAGTCAGAATGAACCTGGTGAATTTTCAGGTTTACCAGTTGAGATATTTATCGTTCAAGGTATTGCATTTGCTGGCCTCTAATGACGTCCTTGATATTAGTCTTTTAAGGTTATGGTCCGGCGTGTATCGGCGGACGCTTATCCCACCAAGGTTTCGCCTTCTCTAGTTGGCCTGCGAGTTGCAACAGCAGGGCATCATGGCCGAAGGCCGAAGAGAACATCATCCCCATGGGTAGTTTTTTTGCGTTCCAGTGCAAGGGCAATGATATAGAGGGTTGGCCGCTTTGATTATAGATTCCGTTATCCCCCATAAAGCTGAATAATCTACTTCCGTACTGTTCAGGCGTGGCCTCACTAATATAGCCTACCTCGACCGGCGGGCTCGACAGGGTAGGGGCTAGAACAACATCATATTGTAGGTGGAATTGCCCCATTAAGCGGCCAACTGCCTGATTTGTCTGTATCGCTTGTGCGTATTCTGTTGCCGTGATGCCGCTACCCATTTCCATGGTGAGCCGAGTGCCGTCCTCCATGTCAAGTTTGTCAACGCTGCAACCCATCTCCTGTGCTCGCTGTTGTATTGCCAGAGCGGTATTCACACAAATAATGGTGAACATTGCAGCGCCGGCAGCCTCTGCGTCAAAGTCAGGGCGCGCTTCGATTAGACTGTGGCCTAGGTCTTCAAGCAGCGCGGCAGTTTGCTCGAGTCCAGCGATAGCTTCCTTTTGATATTCGCCTTGCCCCCATTTTTTCGGGCTAAAAGCAATGCGCAGCCTGCCGGGTTGTTGCAATGCCGCATCCAGAAAGTAACCTGCAGCCAAGGGCGCGCTGTAAGGTTCTCCTGTTTCAGGCCCTGAGGTGGCATCAAGCATGGCTGCAGTATCACGCACGCTGCGACTTACTACATGACTCGTCGATTGACCCGCCCAGCCCTCGGCTTTATCGGGTCCAAACGGGATGCGGCCACGGCTGGGTTTCAGCCCTACTAGGCCGCAACAGGAAGCGGGTATGCGGATTGAGCCGCCGCCATCTGATGCATGAGCCACGGGTAAAATTCCTGCTGCTACTGCGGACGCAGCGCCGCCGCTGGAGCCCCCGGGCGTTTTACTGGTATTCCAAGGGTTGCGGCTGGGCCCAAATTCACGTGGCTCAGTAACGGGATTTAGGCCAAGTTCGGGAGAGTTGGTTTTGCCAAAGAAAACAAGACCCGCCTCTCTGTAGCGTGTGACCAAGGTGCTATCGTGTCTGGCAATATGGCCTCGCCACATGGCGCTGCCATTGGATGTAATTGTTCCATCCATCAATAGATGCAAGTCTTTGAGCAAGAACGGCACCCCACAGAATGGGCCCTTAGGTAGCCCTGCCGTTATCATGATGCGGGCTTCCTCATACAGCGTGTAGGTTACGGCATTGAGTTCACCATTTATTCGCTCTGTGCGGTTTATGGCCTCATCTAGTAATTCGGTTGCGCTGATATCGCCATTAAGAATCAACTCGCCCAAACCGAGCCCATCAAAACTATCATATTCGGCAAATCCAGACATTATTACGCTCCATTAGAGATAACACGTTTATTATTGTTGAGAGCCATCAGCGTCATAGAACTAGCATAACGTATCTAGGCATTTCTCGCAGTTATTGTGAAAATGCGGTACGTGAGGGGCCGGCTTGTCTGCGAGCCTTGGCGCACTGTCGTTATTATTTTTTTGAAGTTTAGCCACTGTATAAATCAATAGACTGGGATGACATTATACCGAGGCGGGCGGGGCTAAAAGCTTTTGTCGATGTATACTTCACATGTTGGTGGCTTTGGTGGCGTCTGAAAAATGATTTATATGATTAAAACATCTGCCGTTATTTCGGTGCGTAAGCTTCTTGTTACGCTATGCTTGTGTTTTGGCCTTGGTTCTATTGGGTGCCAGGAGGATGATAGTGGCCGCCTGAACGACTATGTCAGGCTATCAGATGCCTTGCCGGATGAGGAGTGGCGTTCGTACCTAGGTGACAAAGGCTTTAGCCATTTCTCTGCGTTGTCTCAGATCAACGTCTCAAACGTCGATCGATTGCAAGAAGTGTGGCGCTATGATGCTGGCGGTGCGTCTGAAAACGGTGCGACACAGATGCAATGCAGTGCCATCGTGGTCGAGGGTGTTCTTTACTGTACTTCCCCACTGCTTCGCCTGCTCGCGCTGAACGCAGCCACCGGAGAAGAGCTGTGGCGTTTCGATCCGTCTAGTGATTTTGGCCTGTTACCCAACCCTAATCGCGGGGTGGCTTACTGGGAGGAAGAGTCCGATGATGACACTGCCGCGCCCCTGGAGCCACCGCGTATTCTCTTTACCGCCGGCTCTTTCCTCTATGCAATAAATGCTAGAACTGGGCAACCTATCCTCTCATTTGGTGACGATGGCAAGGTCGATTTGCATACGGGGCTATCTGAGAGATTTTCGGGTGAAGCGATTAACGCAACCACACCCGGAAGCGTCTATCAGAACCTATTGATCATTGGTTCGCGGGTGAATGAATTTAAGGGCGCCGCGCCCGGGCACATTAGGGCGTTTGACGTATTGACCGGAGATTTGCGCTGGGTCTTTCACACGATCCCGCAACAGGGTGAATATGGCGCAGATACTTGGCCTGTCGAGAGTTTAGATGCGGCAGGAGGTGCCAATTCTTGGGCTGGCATTGCCATTGATGAGCAACGGGGTCTTGCGTTTGTTCCAACGGGTTCTCCGTCGTTCGATTTTTACGGTGATGATCGCCATGGTGATAATCTGTTTGCGAACTCGTTGGTTGCTTTAAACGCAGGTACCGGAGAGCGAGTTTGGCACTACCAGTTTATTCGTCATGACCTATGGGACAGAGACCTCCCATCGCCGCCAAATTTGGTCACTATTGAGCGTGATGGGGAAGTGATTCCTGCGGTAGCTCAGGCCACTAAGACCGGGCACCTTTTTGTGTTTCATCGAGAGACAGGAGAGCCGCTGTTCCCAATGCATGAATTTCCTGTGGTGGGTGAGGGCGTGTTAGGAGAGCGGCCAGCGGTGAGTCAACCGTTGCCTCTCGAGCCGCCGCCGTTTGCAGAACAAGAGTTCGTTATTACCGATAGAAATCCGGCTATGACTAGGGCCGTCCAGCAGCGAGTAAACGATCTCGATCAGGGCAACGCTTTTATCGCGCCGAATACGCGCGGCATGGTGTTATACCCGGGGATGGACGGCGGTGCTGAATGGGGTGGTGCGGCTTACGACGAAATAGAGCAGCGCTTGTATATCAACAGTAATGAAGTGCCTTATCTGTTGCAGCTTACTCCGGTGTCAAAAGATCTAGGGCTAGGTCCACAGCTCGGGTACCTATCTTTGTGCGCCGGCTGTCACGGCGCCGACCTGCGCGGTGATGGCGTCTCCGTCCCCGGACTGTTGCAGTTGTCTGATCGACTGTCGCCGTTAGAAGCATATAACATTGTCGCTCACGGGCGTGGTCGCATGCCCGCATTTGCGCAGATACCCTGGTATGCGAAGGCGGCTATTATTTGGTATGTGTATACAGCCGATGAAGAGCAAGAACTTAGCAGCCATCAGAGTGGTGGTCCACAGGAAGAAATGGCTTATCTCAATGCGGGATTCCAAAAGCTGACTGACCCCGAGGGCTTGCCTGCATCAAAGCCACCGTGGGGCACTCTGACGGCTATAGATCTTAAACAAGCTGACATTCTCTGGCGAATTCCTTTGGGGGACTACCCAGAACTATTGGCGCAGGGTCAATCGGGTTATGGTTCAGAAAATTACGGTGGACCGATAGTTACTGCCGGTGACTTGTTGTTTATCGCTGCAACGCCTGATCAGATGATAAAGGCCTATAATAAGCACAGTGGCGAGGTACTGTGGCAGGCTCGATTACCCGCAGCCGGCTTCGCTACGCCGGTTACTTATGCTGTCGACGGTCGCCAGTTCGTTGTTGTGGCTGCCGGTGGCGGTAAATTAGGCCAGCCTAGTGGCAGTTCATATATTGCATTTGCGCTGCCTGATTAATTGTGCCCGTCACTTATCTCGACGAGTATTGACTGTTCGCGCGCGACCGAATTGTGTGTGCTAAAGATTCTTGCTGTTAGCTTCGTGCAGTGATTCAAAATAATTTCTCAATGTCGTTGTACCGCGCATTGGTCCCACGCCATCGACTTCGCCAGCAGTTATGATGAAGTTAGCGAGGTCGCCAAACTGTGTTGAGAGAAGCCCGATAAGCTTCGCTAGTCCCCTGGCAAGCCATATTGGGATGACTGTGATCTTTATCGGTTTTCCAACCACTTCAAACGCTAGTTCAGCTGCCTCACGTTGCGTCATAATATCGGGGCCGCCCGCTTCGACTTCCACTTCATCACCCTCGGCGGTGTCTACGCAGACCGTTGCAAGATCGTGCCCATCTATTGGATTCATTTTATTGTGCCCTGGTCCTATTAGAAATGATCGCCCCTTAGCTGCCATGTCATAGAGCACGCCCATATCTGAAAAATAACCGCATGGCCTGACAACGCGGTAATTTAGACTCGATTGCCTTAGGTCCGAGACAACACGCTCATGCGCCTGGGTGATCGCGAGGCTTATAATATTGTCAGCCCCCTGCATTGAGACGTAGACAAACTGGCCGACATTTGAATTTTTGCAGAGATCAATCAGGTTGCGATTGCATTGGTAATCTACTTGCTCAAAAGTCAAACCATCACGTTGTCGAGAAATGCCCACAGAAGAATAGACGATATCGATACCGTCCATTAAGCCGACGAGAGTATTGGGTTTTGAAATTTGACCCACAAAAATGTCGTCAATGTCTTTAGCTTCAAGCGCCGGCGCAGTAAACGGACCTGGTTCGAACAGGCGTCCCTTGCTGCGCGTCAGCACGCGCACCCAATACCCGCGCTCTTTAAAAGCTCTTACAGCGTATTTTCCAAGATAACCGGTTGCCCCGGCTATTAGCACCCGCTTCACCTTGTGTTCCGACATTGTTTTACTCCTATCTTTTGTTGCCCATAGGGTTCAATTCAGGCTTACGCTAGGCAACTATGCTACTCAGTGCTAGGAATCAAGTTTCGTCGCTCCTGCATTTTTCCAACTGCCCTTGGCGAATGAATAAGAACAGTGGAAAAGCAAAGGCGTAGGCGACAGAAAACGTTAGGAAGATATAAACCCAGAAGAAGCGTAGCCCAAGCCTTCGAGATTCAAAGAAGATCCACAGCAGTCCCGCGATGCACGCGATAGCAAGATCCCAGCTTAGAGACTGAGATGCGGCATTGGATGAGCTGGCTGCAATAAAATCAGCAATTGAAAAGGCACCACCAGCTTGCTGCATAAACTGAAAGTTGTAATACCAGGGAATGCTCAAACCTGCCAGCGTTAGCAACAGGTAAAAAATTCTTGGGACACTCATTGTTCTTCTGCTCCCGATAATGATTATTTATTCACAACAGTATACGATCATTTGGTGGTTATAAAGATCACCGATTAAAACAATGCTTTGGGGATTCCAACCGAGTCGGTCATAGGTGGAGACGATGGGATGAAAAGGTGGAATTTATTTTTATGGTAATGGGAGAAATAAAGCTGTGGACAGATTGAAAGGCAAGCGAATTGTAATCACAGGGTCGTCTCGCAGTTTGGGCCGTCATTTCGCCTTAGCCTGTGCCGCAGAGGGCGCATCCCTAATTATTAATGGCACCAATGAAGAGGCACTGGCAAAAGTAGCGGCTGAAGTCGCAGACATTGGCGCCGCTGTGCATGCAGTGGCTGGGTCGGTCACTGAAACTGAGGTCTGTAAAGCACTAGTAGACAGCTGCGTGGATAAGTTTGGTGGTATTGATGTCATGGTTAACAACGCAGGGATCGTTCGCGACCGCACTTTGATGAAAATGAGCGATGAGGATTTTGACGAGGTCATCGCTGTTAATTTACGAGGCTCTTTTTTGTGTACCCGCAGTGCAGCTGTTGCCATGAAATCGCAGGGGAGCGGCCACATCATACAGATCACCTCGGCATCAGGTCTTGTGGGGAATTTCGGCCAGGCTAACTACGCTGCAGCTAAGGCTGGACTGATGGGCATGATGTATACGGTGGCCAAGGAGTTGGCACGGTACAATATTCGGTCCAATGCGATGTGGCCTGTGGCTCGAACAGACATGACTCAGCCGTTAATCGATAATTCTGACGCGACTGCGCTGCAGTTGGGTTTTGGGGAGCCTGAAGACGTCGCTATGGGGCTTGTCTGGTTAGCAAGTGATGCTGCTATGCGGTTTAATAGCCAGTGCCTGACATTCAACGGGCTCAAGACAGCATTATGGCGCTCGCCGAGTGAGGACTATATAAAAGAGGAGCACCAAGCGATTAGTATCGCTGAGTTGGAAGGCTACTACGCTGAGCTTTCGCCTATTCCAATCTATAGCAGTCGCCGATGACATTTGATAGTGAATTTGCCAGCTTATAATCTAGAGACCTTTTCAAAAAATCATCACAAATCCTGATTGATATTTACCCGGTGCATTTTTTGTAGCGCTCTTACCGCCGATGATGAATGGTCCTGTGTTCTGCTGGGTTGTATATGTCTTCAGCTTGGAGGTTTGCGTCATCTACTTCATTGGGCGCTTCGCTGGAAAAGTCGCCCACCTGATCAGGAGCTTCTGCGTTCAGTACTTGATGCGGCGCTGAAGGATTCATGCGTTCAAATGCTTGCTGCTTGATTAGCGCTTGATGGTAGACGTTATTAGCATTTGGGTTATCGATAATAATAGGATTGTTATTTCCCTGTTGGTGTTCATTGTTAATACTTGCGGGTTGCTGCTCTTGGGTTTGCAAAGTTCCCTGACTTTCAGGCTCAGGCGTATCAACTATATTTGTCTGTTGGATTGCGACGGTGTTAGATGTGGCGTTGGGTTCAGGGCGAGAGTTGGTGAACTCAGGGTTTCCCTCAGCATCTGTGGTTTCGTATATTTCACCTCGCGCCGCGCTGTTGAGAGCAAGCGCTATTAGGCACGCTGAAAATATTGTCGGGTATTTCATATTCATTACCTCACGAATAATTAATATTCCGATGTTAGTGCATTCCGTGCAGTGATAAAAGATATGCAGCGGATGGCAACAATAACGCGAACATAGAGCTTATCTTGGGTCTGCAGTCAGATCTGGCACTTAGTCTTCAGCTTGGGCCTCGCGCAAACGCTCTTTGCGGCGCTCTTCTTCGGCGAGGGCTGCTTTAATTTCCAGCATCACAGAATCCACATCGGCCGACTCCGTGGGCATATCGAAGTGGCCTGTTAACTTCAGGTCTGGGTGTAGTTCTGCATTTTCGTACAGTGTCCAAATCTCTTGGGCATAGTGGCTATCCAGCAGCGCAGGCGCAAACAGCCCGTAGTAATCCGTCATGTTTTTGACATCCCGCTCCAGCATGGCAAATGCGTTATTATTGGCTGCGGCATCGACGGCCTGCGGTAAATCAATAATGACAGGGCCATCTTGATCCACAAGTACGTTGAACTCGGACAGGTCACCGTGCACCAATCCAGCATTTAACATGCACATAACGTAATGCATGACTTGGGCATGGTCTTCGTGCGCTTGCGTCTCCGACATGGAGACTTCGCTGAGGCGAGGTGCAACATCACCATTTTCATCCGTGATCAGTTCCATTAGCAGGACGCCATCAAAGCAACCGTAGGGCTCTGGAACCCTTACTCCGGCTCCGGCGAGACGATAAAGTGCATCGACCTCTGCGCTTTGCCAGATATCCTCCTGCTGCTTGCGACCAAATTTGGAGCCCTTTTCCATCGCTCTGGCGCGTCGACTGTTGCGCACTTTACGGCCCTCCGTATACTGCGCGGCTTTCTTAAAGCTGCGTTTGAGTGCTTCTTTGTAGATTTTGGCGCAGCGAATTTTTGACCCGCAGCGCACAACATACACGTCGGCTTCCTTGCCACTCATCAGCGGTCGGATGACTTCATCGATCAAACCGTCATTGATCAGAGGTTGCAGACGTTTGGGTGTTTTCACAGGCCTTTCTTCAAAACAGTGGGGGCTCGTTGGTTGATGGGTTTTGCCTTTACGATTGTCAGTCTGCGTTAGCGACACTGCATTTTGACATATTTTAGGGCGTTGCTGATAGCACGCAGTATCGCCGACTCCGTTAGGGGCAACTATCCCAGAGTTAGATATGCACTTCCACAGGAAATTTTATCTATTTGACAGACGCGGGGCTCGCGGGGACAGTCGCGCCGGCGCCAGGTCTCTTAACGCGACTCAGCAATGAATATGGGAATCTTTCGCGTTGTTTTTGCCCGATAGTTATCATACTCAGGATACGCTGCGACGCCCGCTGCCCAGAGCGTCGCGCGTTCCTGCTCGTCTGTTATTTCCCGCACCTGCATATCGAATACTTCGGTCTTGTCACGTATTTGGATGTCCGGGTTGGCTCTCAGGTTGTAGACCCATACCGGATTTTGCGGTTGGCCACCCATTGAGCCAATCAGTACGTAGCGGCCTTCGATCTCGACACGCATAAGCGGTATCTTGCGAATGCCGCCGGTCTTGTTGCCGGTATGTGTCACCAGAATGCAGGGTAAACCCGTGTCCATCAGGGTCGTGCCCTTGATGCCACCGCTGCTTTCATACAATTCAACCTGTTCGCGCACCCAGTCCAGTGTAGGGGGTATATATGTGCTCATACGCTATTCGAATCGCCGTTTCGTAATAATAGGTCGAATGACCATACCGTTAGAACGCGCGCACGTAAACCAAAGGCCCGGTTCTTGCTTGCGATCTGCTAGCGACCTGCGGTATTGAGCTGCCCTGGTTTGATCGGTATTTCGCGCGAGGGGCTATGTCTGAGGGACTGGACGTAAATGGCGCAGGCCCTACTTAGATAAGATCTGAAGTTCACACGGTCTCACGTTTTCGCCTGAAACTCTGCTAACATTGACACCCTGTAAAAAGTTGACGTAAAGACTCTATATGACTCGCTTTGCCAGTTTTGTTTTTAGCCTGTTTCTGATCGCGTGTAGTGATAGCAGTGACGATGCTGCACCAGCCAAGGCGCTGCCGGACTTCACTATGGCGGACGCATGGCTTGAGCGTTTCGTTGCGACAGAGGCGCTGTTCCCGGGCGGCTCGATGATTATCGTCGACAAAAATCGAGGTGTCATTCACAAAAGTGCTTTTGGTAATCAGAGTGAAGATTCGGTGGTGTTGTTGGCCTCGACCAG
>PKDD01000082.1 GCA_002862465.1 Haliea sp. | reverse complement strand
GTGTGGTGTGGTGACAGGGCTTCACATTTTACAAGCGGCCTATGGTCAGGAATATGTCATGAGATAATGTAATAACAAGATATTAATAATTTCGATATCTGAATGTCATATTTGCGTTATACACTATAAAAACAGTAATTTTCTCAAAATGTGTAAAATATTTTAGCGGATCAATAGTACAGAATGTAAGATCTTTACGTGCAATAGATCTGGTATAGTTTAGGGCTAAGGCGCAGTCTACGAAAAGGGTCGCATGTGCAATGCTTGCATGACGAAAAGCGGTGCTGAACGGAATGTTAAAAAAAGAAATTCAAAATCAAGATGTGACGGCCAGTGGGTTTACCCTGATTGAGGTGCTGATTACGGTCGCGATTGTGGGTATTCTTTTATTGGTTGCTGCTCCCGGCTTCTCTAATCTCATCAGCAACAACAGGATGATTTCTGAAGTATATGCTCTCCGTGCTACGTTAAGTCACGCCCGCTCAGAGGCTTTGGCGCGCCGCGCACCCGTGGTGGTGTGTCCTACCTCTGACGGTCTTGCCTGTGCAGACTCCCAAAATTGGTCATTAGGCTATATGACTTTCGTCGATACTGACGATGACAACGTTGCTAGCTCGGTCGACCCCAACGAAGAAATTATTCAATGGGAGGTCAGACAGAATCCTGTCGACGTGCGTTTTGACAACTCGAACAAACGCGTGCGTTTCGGTGGGCAGGGTGCAGCGTTGAATTTTGAAGGCACCTTTACGTTTTGTGATAACCGTGGGGAGGAAGATGCTCGCGGTCTCATTCTGAACCCGGTGGGCTCACTGAGAGCAGCTCTCGACACCAACGACACGCCAGATGACATCGTCAATATTTTGGATAACAGTAATGTCGTCTGCAATTAAACAAAGTTATAAAGTGTTCGGCAGATTACAGTCTGGCTTCACTTTAATCGAGGTGCTTGTCGCGGCGTTTGTGCTTGCGGTGGGAATTATGGGTATCGTGAGCCTGCTGTCGCTCTCTAAAGTATCTCAACATGCGTCAATACAACGCGTCCGGGCCGTGGTTTTGGCCAATGACATTATAGAGCGTATTCGTCGAAATCCAGCTGGTATGCCGGTCTATCACATTGGCCTGTCAAATCCGTTGGGCGATGCCAGTTTGGGGGCGGAACCCGTGCCCAATTGTCATGCTGGCATCTGTACTCCGATCGAACTGGCGGCTCATGATCTTTGGTCCTGGGAGCGCTTGCTGGATGGTACCTCAGCTATCGCCATCGATAGCGGGGAGGCAATGGTAGGTGTGCGAAATGTTAGCGCCTGTGTCAACTTTACTGCCGATACTGGTAAGCAGAATACGGGGCTAGTGGATGTAGTGATTCAGTGGCAAGGATTAAAAGAAACAGCGGACGCAGCCAACAGTGGCGGAATGTTCTGCGGCAATGCGGATGGCGAAGATAGCACTCGTCGTCAAGTTATCGTGAATAGCTACGTCATGGATGAGATCGAACTATGAAATCCAACGGATATTTTGGCTTGCTGCGTCATCGTACTAAGGGTTTTTCTCTGTTAGAACTCATGGTTGCTATGTTACTTGGCTTTATTGTTATCGGCGGCGCCATTGCCGTCTATCTGGCCTCAAAAAGATCGTTTACAGAGGGTGAGCAGGTGGCAAGTCTTTCTGAGAACGGGCGGTTCGCACTCCAAATGCTTGGCTATTCCGCACGCCAAATCGGCTTTTATGGCGGTGCCAATCCGGCCGATATTCGATCGGATGGTATGGGGACAGTTATTGGGGACTGCACAGGCACCGCTGCGGCCTATGACACTGATAATTCATTTTTCGCTATGCGCGCCACGAGTTCGGTGGTGGCCGGCTGCATCATTGATGCGGTGCCCGATACAGACGTATTAGTAATCAAGGGTGTGGGCACCAGCCCGATTTATGATGCAGACCCAGAAGATCCTTTAGCCGCGCGTGATGGCCTCTTTTCTTTTCCCACAGGGCAGTGGAGCAGTGAGCAAACCTACGTCATCGCCAATAGTGAGTCGGGTATGCTGCTTGATGGCGGAGACACCCCGCCCGACGTGGGTGAGGGTAGCGAATTTGCGTTGTCAGTCGCTTGGCCCTATCGTTTACAGATCTACTATATTCGCGATGGGGTCACGCCTACTCTTAGCAGAAAAGTTTTGGCTTGGGATGCAGAAGCTGAATCTATGTCCATACAGACTGAGGATCTCGTTCACGGTGCAGAAAATATGCGATTTCGGTTCGGCTATGATTCTAACAACGACGGCGGGGTCGACACATTGACGTATTTGGGGGATATCACTGCCTGGAACCGTGTTACCTCACTTCAGATTTTCCTGTTGCTGGCCAGTGACGTGGTTGATCCTGGCTATACGGATCAAAAAACCTATAGGCTAGGCGATATCACCGTTTCTCCGGCAGATTCTGTGCGCAGACTACTTCTGCACTCTGATATTACATTGCGTAATCCGAGACTGATCCTTCGGGGGCGGGGATGATGCGCAATCTAATGAAAAACGCAGTTAAACGGTCAACACGTCAGAGCGGCGTTGTTCTAGTTACCGGGTTGCTGTTTCTTTTGGTTGTTACGATTATCGCGGTTACGGCGGCGAATAACAGCACGCTAGGTCTTAAGATGTCTGCCAGCATGCAGGACTCCTACCGCTCGTTTCAATCGGCAGAAGCCGGCCTCTATGCCGCGCTCGGGCTGGCCGGTACTGATCACGATCCGTTTCAGCGGCAGGATATCATTGCCGAACCCTTTCTAGAACTTACTGACTTAGAGGGCGGCATGAATCATCCATTTAGGAATCAGGCCGCAGACCCGAACGATGTGCCAGTTGATGTGAACGTATTGCTCATAGCAACCGAACGCGCCTGCCCCAGACCACCCGCCGCCTCCGGCGGATCGAGTGTATCGGTATTCGATTGTGACTATTACCGTATTGAATCCGAACATGCAGAACTGGGTCGAGCGAGGACGCGGGTTCAACTTGGCGTTGTCAAAACTGTTATTGGACGCAGTGGTCAGTGAGTCCAAAATCCCCTCAGCTAAGTATTTGTGGAGGACAGCGCTGTGCTTAACAAACTCACCCAAGCCTTAGTCCACATAACGGCTGCCACCAGTGTCGCTGTTATGATTGCTATCTTTCCGGTTGCTGCTGATGACACCGAAATTTATCAGGCTGACTATGATGTCAGCAGTGTCGGCGCGCGCGCTAAGGTGCTAATCGTGTTTGATGACTCTGGAAGCATGAGCACCCTAGTGGCGCAGCAGCGCCCTATATATGACTCCGGGGAAAACTATGTCGTTAACGTCTCTGCCGACCGGATATACTGGTCGACTGACGGAAGCGTACCCTCTGCCGATAGCAACAATTGGTTTTCAGCTGGGCAGAACCGCTGTGCGTCCTCCTATAATGACCTTGAGGTAAATGGTCGGTTTACTGCCGAGCGCGCTAGGCGCTGGGTAGATTCTACTTTGCAGCAGGGCCAATGCACTACTCAGTGCCCCGACGGCACAGAATATCGCAACCCTCCAGGCCCAGATAATGCCGGATGTTATACCGCTGTGACCTCTAACGTGCCGGTTACCAAACTCGTTTATAGTCGTAACGACTGGTCCAACAATACGTGCTACGAAGGCCTGTTTTATGTCGATCCTCCCGGCGCTAATAACGATGCATGTTATGAAGAAGTCACGTCAGCGGAACCGGTAACAGGTTGGGTCTACCGCTCCAATGACACTAGTAACAGCTGTTCCGACGGTAACGCGTATTTGAGAGTAAACCCTCCGGGCGGCGGTAATTCTTATGATGCTTGCTTTGAAGAGGTAAATCAGCCCGAGTTTACAGTGGTGCCTGACTGGGACTACTTCGGTCCGCGCGAACAAGTCTGCGATGACGATACGGTCGTACTCGGTTCCTGGCAAAGTCTTACGGGCAGCGATAATGAGCCCTCACATGTGGAGTGCCGCGATGATGTTGCCAACAGTGTCGATGGCAATGGGCCTGGCCAAGGGGTTGGATACCCTCAAACCAATGTCGCTAACGGCAATGAATATGGGGCTAATGTCGACCCGACCGTGGAGTGGGGCGAAACGCCCAGTACGTTCTTCACGTCTCACTACATGGACTGGTACTACGATGATAGTTTGACCGAGTCGCGCACGAGGTTGGCCATAGCACAAGAAGTGATATCAACTATTATTGATACTAACCCAAGCGTTGATTTTGGTCTGCTCGAATTCAACTATGATGCGGGCGGGCGAGTAGCGCAGCGCATTATAAAAGACATGAATGATGGTCAGCGCGCTAACCTGATTAACTTAGTAGGTCAGATGGAGCATGCGGGTAGTACGCCAATGTGCGAATCCATGTATGAGGCCTACAATTATATTGCAGGTAGACCAGTTGAGTATGGCAATTCTGCTCAATCAGGTAGTGATGTTTACGGAACTTGGGATGTACTGCCGAAGGATTCTCTCGCAGAAAGTAATGGCGTGTATATTTCTCCCAATAGCGAATGCGCTTATACGTATATCATTCTTATGACTGATGGCTTCCCGCAAAGGGATGCTGGTGCGAATGAGCGTATCAAGACCCTCACCGGAAATGACTGCAAAGTTTATGACAGTGCCGACAGTGGCGGACTGACTGAAAACTGTCTGCCCCAGCTTGCAGAGTACATGGCCAACAATGACCTCGCGCCGGGCACAGACGGCGACCAGTTTGCCATTACCTACACCATTGGTTTTGCCACAGACCAGACGCTGTTAAGCGACGCGGCTGAAAAGGGTAAAGGAGACTACTATACGGCAGAGAACGCTCAGGAACTCACGGAAGCATTTCAGGGTGCTATTGTTGGCATACTTTCGCAGGCTACCACTTTCACTTCTCCGGCGGTTGCTGTGGATACCTTTACTCGCACCCAGAGTCGCGACGAGGTCTTCTATGCGATGTTTAAGCCAGGTTCCACTGTTGATTGGATAGGCAATATTAAAAAACTGAAGTTGAATTCAAATGCGGTTCTGATTGACGCTGGGGGGCAGCCAGCCCTGGATGCGGCGACAGGTGATCTGAAGGGCAGCGCAACGACATTTTGGAGCACGGGAGCAGATGGAGGGGATGTCGACAAGGGAGGCGTTGGCGCTTTGCTGGCCAATCGCGACCCTGCTACACGCGATATATACAGTAATACGGGGACTAACGACGCGTTTGAAGCATTCAACGCTACCAACTTCGATGCGGATGCGCTGGGACTGACATCGGACGCACAACTATACGGTTTGCTCGGTGCATCAACTGAGGTAGCGGCTAGTGCCCAGATTGATTGGGCTAGAGGTTATGATGCCTATGACAGGGATGGCGATTCGATCTCCGATGAGCCCAGAGCTTGGATTCTGGGCGACATCCTACACAGTCAGCCGTTAGTGCTCAATTATGGTGCCAGGGGTAGCTTTACATCAGACAGTCCCGATTTGAGGTTATTGGTAGGGTCTAACTCGGGTTTTGTCCATCTGTTCGGGAACAATGATGGACAAGAGGACTGGGCCTTTTTCCCGAAGGAGTTAGCCTCGATTCTGCCCGAGCGGAGACGCAATGCACCGTCTAATGAGCATGTGTATGGTATGGATTTGACCCCTGTGACCTATACGTACGATAGTAATCAGGATGGTACGCTTGACTCCAGTAGTGGCGATAAAGTGTGGGTTTATCTTGGCATGCGAAGAGGTGGACGCACTTACTACGGGCTTGATTTATCCAACCCTGATAGCCCATCTTTCATGTGGCGCATTGACAACAATACACCGGGTTTTGGTGAACTTGGGCAAACCTGGTCTGAGCCTGTAGTGACGAGAATACCAGGCTACGTCGATGGCAGCGGGGTTAAAAAACCGGTGCTAGTGTTTGGAGCGGGTTACGATACCGGTAAAGACGCATCGGGTGTGGGCGCTGCGGATCAGAGGGGCAGAGGTATCTATATCGTGGATGCCCAGACGGGCGCGCTGGTCTGGAGTGTGACGCCAGCAAATAATAGCGCCACCAACTTGTCTGCGCCCGCGCTGCTGCACTCGGTGCCTGCTGAAGTAGCAGTGCTTGACAGCAACGGGGACGAGATTACTGACCGCATCTATTTTGGTGATACAGGCGGAAACTTGTGGCGCATTGACTTACCCGGTAACGCGCTGCCTACGTCCAGCCAAGACACATGGCAAATTAATAAGCTGGCGACTTTTAACGGAGGAAGCCCCTCTAGCGACAGGCGTATCTTTAACCGTCCAGATGTGGTTCGAGTGCGCCTGGAGGGAGAAGCTGTAGATGCCATTATCATTGGCACCGGTGATCGGACCAATCCGAATGCTACTGATGTCGACAATCGTATCTATATGATTCGCGATCTTGCAACCTCGCCCTATAGCACTACTAGGCCTACCGCAGGCGCTTGCGTAGCCCCCAATGTTTTGGACTTCAGATGCGGCTGGCCGATTTCAGAGAGCGATCTTTACGACATTTCAGGCAATGCGATTACTGTAGGTACTAGCGAGGAGATAAGCGCGGCGATCGAAAGTTTGAGGGCTGCCGATGGCTGGCTGTTTGAACTTCCTTATGCAGGCGAGAAAAGTCTAGCAAGTTCCATCACTATCAACGGTAAAGCGTATGTGCCAACTTTTACTGCTTCTAGCCTGTTCAGTGATATTAATGCTTGTGTTCCCGAGTCGGGGACAGGGCAGATGTATGTCATAGATATCTACGATGGGGACAGGCGCGCGATCAATCTTGGCCCTATCATTCCTGATACGCCTTCATTACATTTTTATGAAGACGGCACTATTCGCATCTTACTCCCCCTTGGCGCGCCGCCTGCAAGTATTGAGGGAATGGTCGAGTGCGTCGGTGGCGTCTGCGATCTCAACGAGTCTATAAGGCCACCTTACGGTAACTATTGGTTCGAGGAGGCCTATTAATGAGTGTGGTGAGAAGTTGTGGTTCAAGTTGGGGATTTACCCTAGTCGAGTTAATGGTGGTGATTGCAATTGTTGCCATATTGCTGGCGGTTGCCCTGCCCGGTTATCAAAATAGTGTGCAAAAGGCCAGACGTGTTGATGCTAAGGCCGCCCTGTTTGATGCCGCCAATCGGCAGGAAGGAATTATGCTGGATAGGGGGAGCTACTCTTTGGACATGACAGACCTTGGTTTTGATCAGAATCCTCATATCTCTGAAGAAGGGCACTACAGCATTGCTGCCGCTGTCTGCAGTGGTGCTTCAATCGATCGCTGTTACGTGCTGATTGCGACACCCCGGTCAGAATCTCCGCAGGTAGACGACACGCGCTGCACCTCGCTAATCCTGAGTTCGAGTGGCTCCAAAACCGCTACCGGCAGCGATTTACAAAACTGTTGGTAGTCCAATACACTGAGGCGCGCAAAATGTTAGATATTAAGACGATACTGCTGGTCACCTTGTCAATGCTGACCACGTCTGAAGTGTTGGCTGAGAGAAAATGGCCGGAAAAGGCGTTTGACTGCCAGGTGGTCACTGACTCTGGTGCAGCCGGTTTAGTGGGGCTGCAGACTTTTTCCCTGAAAGCGGCTGAGGTAGGCGCAGTGGGACTTCCCGCAAGAACGCTTTTGGGTAGTAGGGAGAATACGGTTCGTGTCGTGCAGTGTGTGGAGCAGGGCGGAATGAAGTCGTTTAGCGACCAAAATTTTCAGTCCTGGCTTGACGGGCTGCCGCGCTGACGTCTGGATATTTGTTTGGCGGCGGTTGAATGCTCAGATCCACGGCAGCTGAGCCTGGTTGTTACAATTCACTCGGTGAATAGTAAAAATCTTTACCATAAATTTTATTTATAAGGCCCCAGTCTTTACACTGTGCAATTGCTGGCTTGACGCGCTGAACGCAAGCCTTACGGAGCTATTTAAAGTTCATACGCCAAAATGCACAGGGCCTATTATGTCTACATTTCAAAATGATATCGCTGAATTGGATAAATTGCGTGAAAAGAACGGTAGCGCTTGGAATCACATCAATTCTGAATCAGCGGCGCGTATGCGCCTGCAGAACCGCTTTAAAACTGGGCTAGACATTGCCAAGTACACCGCCTCGATTATGCGTCAGGATATGGACGATTACGATGCTGATAGCAGCCAATATACTCAGTCTTTGGGTTGCTGGCATGGCTTTATAGGGCAGCAGAAGTTGATCGCCATTAAGAAACATTTTGACGACACCAGTAAACGCTATCTGTACCTTTCAGGCTGGATGATCGCGGCGCTGCGCTCTGAGTTCGGCCCGCTTCCTGACCAATCTATGCATGAAAAAACATCAGTATCAGGGTTAATTGAAGAGCTATATACTTTTTTACGCCAAGCCGATGCGCGAGAACTAGGTGGCCTTTTTCGTACCTTGGATGCGGCACGTTCAGCCGGCGATCGCGCTGCGGAGCAAACTGCGCAGAACAAGATTGATAATTTTCAGACACACGTTGTACCCATTATTGCGGATATCGATGCCGGATTTGGTAATGCCGAGGCAACTTATTTGCTAGCGCGGCAAATGATAGAGGCAGGTGCTTGTGCCATTCAGATCGAGAATCAAGTCTCCGACGAAAAACAGTGTGGGCACCAGGACGGCAAAGTGACTGTGCCGCACGAGGATTTTTTAGCCAAAATTCGCGCTGTGCGTTACGCCTTTCTCGAATTAGGTGTCGACGACGGCGTGATTGTCGCCCGCACTGATTCGTTGGGTGCAGGGCTCACCAAGCAGATCGCTGTGACTCAAACGCCGGGTGATCTAGGTGACCAGTACAACAGCTTTTTAGACATGGAAGAGCTAGATGTTGCATCGATGAGCCATGGTGACGTGATAATCAAGCACCATGACAAGCTGATGCGGCCTAAGCGGCTTCCATCCAACCTATATCAGTTCCGCTCTGGTACGGGTGAAGATCGCTGCGTTTTAGACAGCATAACTTCATTGCAGCACGGTGCAGACTTGTTATGGATTGAAACTGAGAAACCGCATATTGGCCAGATCGGCGGTATGGTCAAGCGTATTAGAGAAGTTATTCCCAACGCTAAATTGGTCTATAACAACTCACCGTCATTTAATTGGACGCTGAATTTCCGTCAGCAAATCTTTGACGCTTGGAGCGACGCAGGGAAAGATGTCTCAGCTTATGAGCGTGATGCTCTGATGAGCGTCGATTATGATGAGACTGAACTAGCGGCTGAAGCTGATGAGAAAATTCGCACTTTCCAGTTAGATTCCGCGCGGGAAGCTGGCATTTTTCATCACTTGATCACTCTGCCCACGTATCACACTGCGGCACTATCGACTGACAATCTGGCTAAAGAATACTTTGGTGAGCAAGGCATGCTGGGTTACGTTAAGGGTGTTCAGCGTAAAGAAATTCGCCAAGGTATTGCCTGTGTAAAGCATCAGAATATGGCTGGCTCTGATCTGGGTGACGATCACAAAGAATACTTTGCGGGCGAGGCGGCCTTAAAGGCTGGTGGTAAAGACAACACAATGAACCAGTTTTAATGCGTACTGACTCCAGGTCAGCTTCTTAGTGAAGCTAATTTAGGCGAGGGTTACCCTCGCTTTTTTTTGCCTGGTATTCGAGGGTTCCTCAAGCGGGCGAATATGTTACCGTTTGTCGATGGCGCTGGAAGGGAGTGACTTATGCGTTGGGATGACATTGATAAACAGGTGTGTTCCGTGGCGCGGGCGCTGTCTGTAGTGGGCGAGCGTTGGACTATGTTGATTTTACGTGACGCGTTTCTTGGCACTCGCCGCTTCGATCAATTCCAGAGCAATTTGGGCATTACACGCCATCGTCTTTCAGAAAGGCTTGGCAAACTGGTGACGCAGGGTGTTTTAGTTAAAGTACCCTATCAAGATCGCCCGCTGCGGCACGAATATCGCCTGACCCGGAAAGGTCTGGGTTTGTACCCTGTATTAATGAGTTTGTCCCGTTGGGGGGATGAGTGGATGGACGGAGGCCAAGGAGCACCTTTGGAATATGTGCACCAGAAGTGTGGGCATAAGACTACACCTACACTCACATGCAATGAATGTGGAACCCTGCTGCGCCCCGAAGAGGTCAGGCCGCAACTCGGTCCGGCGCTGCGCGACCCAGATCACCCAGCCGAGTCCACTCCGTTGTCAGACATTCCTAGGCTGTTGAAGCGAATCATATAGAGCATACATAAAACCGTGACTATTTTGCAGCCAGCAAGGCCTGATCGATGTCTGCTATGATGTCATCAATGTGTTCAATGCCAATCGACAGCCTGACCATGTCGTCGCTAACGCCGGCTGAGGCTAATTCTTCGGCGTTTAATTGTCGGTGAGTAGTACTGGCAGGATGGCATGCCAACGATTTCGCATCACCAATGTTTACCAAGCGTAAAATTAACTGCAGCGCGTCGATAAACCGGGTTCCCGCGACTATTCCACCGTCGATACCAAAACTGAGTATGCCCGCCGCTTTACCATTGCAAAATTTCTCGCTGTTGTTGCGATAGGGGCTGTCAGCAAGGCCGGCATAGTTTACCCAACTCACCTGCTGATGCTGCTGCAGGTGTTTTGCAACCTTTTCTGCATTCTCGCAGTGCCGTTCCATGCGGAGACTCAGAGTCTCTAGACCCTGCATAATTTGAAAGGCGCTCTGAGATGACAAGGCTGCCCCAGTATTTCGAAGCGGAACGACCCTACAGCGACCGATATAGGCGGCCTCGCCCATGGCCTCGGTGTAAATGACACCGTGATATGACGGGTCGGGGTTATTCATTATAGGAAAGCGGTCATTGTGGGCAGCCCAGTCGAATTTTCCTGAGTCGACGATGGCGCCACCTATCGTAGTGCCGTGGCCACCGATATATTTTGTCAATGAATGTATCGAGATATCCGCGCCGTAGTCGAAGACGCGGCATAGTATTGGTGTCGCCACCGTGTTATCTACTATTAACGGAACGCCCGCGGCATGCGCAATGTCGGCCCAGCGCTGAATATCGACAATATTACCCGCTGGATTGCCGATAGATTCGCAAAATAGTGCTTTGGTATTTTCATCAATCAATTCGGCGACTTTGTCGAAGTCATCCGCTTTAGCAAACCGAGTTTCGATGCCCTGTCTTGGGAAAGTATGGGCAAATAGATTGTATGTGCCTCCATAGAGCTGAGAGGTGCTGACGATATTGCTGCCGACTTCTGCTATTGCCTCAATGGAATAGCGAATTGCGGCCATGCCCGACGCTACGGCTAGAGCCCCAACGCCGCCCTCCAGTTCGGCTAGACGCTGTTCGAGGACAGCATTTGTGGGGTTCATAATGCGGCTGTAAATGTTCCCCGGCACTGCTAAATTGAACAAGTCGGCACCGTGCTGACTATCGTTAAAAGTGAACGATGTTGTTTGGTAAATTGGCGTGGTAGCAGCATTCGTTGCAGGGTCACCTGCATAGCCGGCGTGAAGAGCAATAGTTTCTGGTTTCATGGTCTTATCCTTTCGAGCGAAAACGTGAGAATGTTAGCAGGGTTGATCTTAGCAAAGGTAATATATCTGGCAAGTACAAGATGCTCATTGGGCCGTATAACCGGGGCGACAGTATAATAGCACTGCGGCGGGATAACATCGGGGTCACCTCACAGCAGAGGTGCTAGGCTGATTTTCTCAGCCAGCGAACGGGCATCACCGAACGCATGGAACTCATTAAGCGGTGAGCGAGATTCGATTCTGGACTGGTCGTCAAGAATAATAGCTGGCAGCGCTGGGCATAGGCATTAGGAGCGGCGGCGGGCAGAGGTGGTGATGAGTTCTTTTTTGCCCCTTTCCAACTGTAACTCTTGCGGGCCAACTGCGAATGCAATACGGCCCGCAGTTACAACGATTGGTGATTCTGTCTGTTTACAGGCTTGTTAGTGCCAAAGGTGCTGACTTTGAGTAAACTAGGGCGTGTTTACCAAATAGTATCAGCGAATGACCATTGCTCCTGCCATTGTTAATCAGGTCGCCGCCATGCTTGGGAGGACACCACGTGGACTAGAGGACATCGCCGTGGCGGGTCCGGCCGGCGAGCCTGTGGTCATTCGAGTCGCGTCCCTAGTGGAGGATAAGCCGTTTCCAACATTATTTTGGCTGGTAGATCCTGTGCTGTGCTATCAAATAGATCAACTGGAGGCTGAAGGGCTTATCAAAAAATTTCAACAACGCGTTGACTTGGAACCCGATCTGCAACGCGGTATGCGTGACGATCATCAGGCGTATATGGCAATGCGTGACGCCTTGATGCGTCCAGAAATTCGTAGGCGGCTGCAGACACTCGGTTTTGGTGAGGTCCTAAAGAATAAGGGGGTTGGAGGAATCGGAGACTTTACGCGCATACGTTGTTTGCATACATGGTATGGGGCCCATTTAGTCGAGCCCAATACGGTGGGCACTATGCTGGATGCCTGGTTGCGCCATACAGCGGAGCAGGGCGTCGGTTGAGATGTCGCTAGATGCGACTTGAGCGTAAGTATCGATGTGCGCTCAAACAGAGCGAGTTTGCCATGGTGTGCAGTACCGCTATCTGTATTTAGAGGCCGCAGTCCCTTCGGCCGAGCGAGTGGTAGATCAACAGTTATAATCACAGCCGCCGCGGAGCATATGTTGTGCTGGATGTCTCTATGTTGCAGTGTTCCTGTGCTATATTACGGGCCCCTCATAGGCGTCGAGGATTTTATTAAGCAATGACAACAAGACGGAATAACGCATGACAACAACCGACGATCTTCGAATCCAGCAGGTCACCGAGCTGATATCACCTGAACGACTGGTCAAGGATATAGGTGTGAGCGAGCAGGGGGGGAAGACAGTTGCGCAGGCTCGCGACACGATTCATCGTATTCTGAACGCTGAAGATGATCGACTGTTGGTGATCGTTGGCCCTTGTTCGATACATGATCCCGAATCTGCCTTGGAATACGCTGCGCTGTTGCACCGCGCCGCTGAGGATTTGACGGAAGACTTATTTATTGTAATGCGAGTCTATTTCGAGAAGCCACGCACCACGGTTGGGTGGAAGGGCCTGATTAACGACCCTGATCTCAACAACAGTTTCCAAATCAACAAGGGTTTGCATCTAGCCCGACAGTTGCTGTCTGATCTCGCGGATATGGGGCTGCCAAGCGGCACTGAATATCTCGATTTAATCAGCCCACAGTACTCAGCTGACTTAGTATCTTGGGGTGCTATTGGAGCGCGTACCACTGAGAGTCAGACGCATCGTGAACTGACATCTGGCTTATCCTGTCCCGTGGGCTTTAAAAATGCTACGGATGGCGATATTCAGGTGGCCGTTGATGCCATCAGGTCGGCTTCTCAGCCGCATCATTTTCTATCGGTCACAAAACAGGGTCATTCCGCCATATTTCAAACTACTGGGAATGAGGACTGCCATATTATCCTGCGAGGAGGCAAGCACCCCAATTATGATATGTTTTCAGTGCAGGACGCAGAGGCGATGTTAGTTAAAGCGGGCTTACCTGCACAGATCATGATTGATGCTAGTCATGCCAACAGTCGCAAGGTGCCGGCCCGTCAGGCCGATGTCACTAGGGATATTGCTACTCAAGTGGGTCGCGGGAACCACAGTATTTTTGGCCTAATGCTGGAGAGTAATTTAGTGGAAGGCCGTCAGGATGTAGTCGAGGGAACGCCATTAACATTTGGGCAAAGTATCACTGATCCCTGCATGAGTTGGGATGATACCTTACCCCTGTTGCAGGAGTTAGCCGCAGCCGTCCGTTTAAGGCGTTCTGTCAATAACATTCAAAAAAGATAAGAGAGGTAAAACGAATGAATTTGGGATTCAGTTCAATGAACACAGCGGATGATCCCGCTCCTCATATCTTGGCAAAAACCCTGGAAGAGGCCGGGTTTGAGTCTTTATGGTATGGCGAACACAGCCATATTCCCGTTTCACGTTTGACCCCATATCCACCCGGCGGTGAAATGCCTGACCCCTATAAGAATATGATGGACCCCTATATTTCGCTGACGGCCGCCGCTTCAGTCACTACCCGACTCAAATTGGGCACTGGCATCGCACTGCTAATGGAGAGGGAACTATTTTCTCAAACAAAAACGATTGCCACGCTAGACAGATTATCCGATGGTCGGATGATTATCGGTTGCGGTGTGGGCTGGAATAGGGAAGAGTTTGAAAATACA
>PKDD01000151.1 GCA_002862465.1 Haliea sp. | reverse complement strand
AGACCGGACAGTTCAGCGTCTGATAAATTGCGCCACACCCCAGGCTTTAGCGTGCCCAGTTTCACGTTGATAATTCGAGTGCGTCGCAACTGCACGACTTTATAGCCGAGTGCTTCAGACATCAGACGAATCTGCCGGTTCAAGCCCTGAGTAAGCACAATTCTAAAGCCGTACTTCGCTAGTTTCGATACCTTGCACGGTAGGGTTATCTGTCTGTGAATGCGCACGCCGCGTGCCATAGAGCGTAAAAAAGATTCATTTACAGCCTTGTTTACCCCAACAAGATATTCTTTCTCGTGATTATTTTCAGACCGTAAAATCTCATTCACGATATCGCCATTACTCGTCATCAAAATCAGGCCTTCTGAATTCTTGTCCAGACGTCCGATCGGAAATATGCGCTCTTGATGGTCCACGAAACTGATGATGTTTCCGGCGATTGCCTCATCGGTCGTGCAGGTGATTCCAACGGGCTTATTAAGAGCAATATAAATATGCTTACGCTTATTTTTTTTCGTTGGCTTCAGTTTGATGGTGTTGCCATCAACCAGTACAGTCATTCCTGCTAACCATTTAGCTCCGGTAACCGCGATCTCGCCGTTTAAGGTCACACGCTGCTGGGTAATGAGTTCATCGGCCTCACGCCGCGAACACAAACCGGACTCACTGATAAATTTGTTTAATCGCATAACGTTAAAACCCTGTGCATCCGAAAAAATTACATCCCTCGATGTATGATTTTTACTTTTTAGGTCTAGCCACTTCGCGAGCACTTCGTGCCCGATTCCAGTGTATCCCTCTGCGAGATCAGCGCGTGTTTATGCCCTTAATGTCCATGCCCTTCGCCTTTTCGAAAGTAGGTCAATGCGGGTAATTTAGCCTCGTGCGGTGGGGAACTTAACAAAAGTATCGACGAGTAACAATGCGAGCTCTGTAGGGTTAGGTTGTGCAGCCTTCAGCAATCCACGTTCACGCAGAGCGACTTTGAGGGTGCCGAGAATATCTTGTGTAGACAAGGCGTCAGCACCTGACTTCCACAGGGACTCTGATTGCTCATCGGCAAAACAATAGGCTTTCGATGAAATCGAATAGCGTATCTGCGACCAGAGAAACGTAGCCAGAACCTGTGTCGACTCGCGTAATTCCCAGCTGTTCTCGCCACAAAAATGTAAACGTGTTTTCTGACCAATGCGGGGGAGGTGGCTTAGCCCCGCGGTTACTCGCTCAACGCCATGCAATGTTGCGTCAGTAGCCAATTTTTCGCTGTAGGTTGCTGTCATTATGATGCGGACATCGTTTTGCGGGCAAAGCCGCAAAAGCTTTTGTTTAGACTATCCGGTATCAAGCGAATTAACCGTGATAGCAATTGGGCATCAGTGCCGACTATTATCTGGCGCTTGTTTCTCTTTATGCCATTAAGCAATGCGCTTGCAACCTTGTCAGCGGATGAAGACCCATATTTCTCGAACATGTCAGGAATCATATTGCCACCGTTAGAAGCATGCCAGTCACCGTTGTTCACAAGGTTAGTGTCAACTGAACCGGGAACCAATACCGACACGCCCACACCTTGATGCGCAACTTCGGTGCGCAGGCTATTTGAAAACGCAATCATCGCTGCTTTTGTCATACAGTAGGGGCCCACGAACGGTAAATGCGCCAGCCCAAACAATGAAGCGGTAGTGACGATGTGGCCGGACTTGCGAGCTAACATATGGGGTAGAAAAAAATGCACCCCGTGAAAAGGCCCATGCACGTTTACCTTAGTGATGCTGTCCCATTGTTCTAGACTATAATCCTGTATAGCGCCCCCCGCCATAAACCCCGCGTTATTCACTAATATATCTACGCTTCCTTTCCAAGCAATCGCTTGCTCGGAAAATTCTTGGTAGAGAACTGGGTCTGAAACATCCAACTTAAAGCTGATAGCACTAACTCCCAGAGCCTTTAATTCATCCTCGATACCACTTGTGGAGTTAAGATCTGCTGCGATTATATTGGCGCCCTCTCGAGCAAAGGCTAGAGCTGCTGCTCTGCCGATGCCGCTCGCGGCTCCGGTGATTACAACTGTTTTATTGATGAAATTTCTCATTGTCAGTACTTCTGTTTGTAACCACGTGATGAACTGCAGATCCCGTGGCTTTTTGGTTAGCGAACCTTTAAGGCTACTTCGGTTCCCGGTTACATTCTAGCCAGCCGATGCTCTGACCGCCATCGTCAAAGGTACATCGAATGAGTGAGCGTCTATACTCGCTCCTATGCGGAGTTGAAAATGTATGTGTAATATCAATTTCAGCACCTGAAATCGTTTCAATCGAACCTAGAATTTTGCGGCCACTTTCACACAGCAGGTTGAAGGTCCCACTAACAGCCTGTGTGGCATTGCTGCTGTCAAAATTAAGCACAAGTTCTGTCTCCGCCAACTGCTCCATTGCTTCACCGTGGGCGTGATAGTAACCCATAGTTATAAGTGGCCATTCGGGTATTTGCACTTGCGTGGCGAGTAAGCTAAAGCGTTCATTATTCACCACAAAGAATTGCCAGCCCATATCCCAGGGTCTTGGCCCCCATGAGTGATCGCGCTCTCCTCGCACGGCCAGCTCCGTTTTTTCGCTATCAATAATCATCCAGCCCTGTGACTGGGTCGGCTGTTCATAGCGGTCAGTGCTGAAGTTATCTGCACTGTGGCTGTCGACCGCGCCGCCACCTCGAGAATAGGGAGGACCAATAGCTGTAACTGTGAGCTCTAGCTCTACTGGTTTAATCATACCTTGCCTTCTACCGCAAAGTACTCGTGCAAAACCGCTTACGCTGAGTTGACCACTGCGCAGTGGTTCCTGTGGTTGATATTTAAAGGCGAGACCCCAACCGTCATAGGAGAAGGCGTCCTTCGCTGCTGGTGAACTCTCGTCATAGCCAAGTTGCAACGCAGAGAAGGGCAGACGGTATTCCTCTATCACCAGCCATTCGGAGCCATTGTAGAGATATAGCCAGAACAGAACGCGCTGTTGGACGGGATGCCAGCCGACTCGGCAGTGGCCTGCATTACTGCCTGATGCATCGTACCAGTCGAAAAAATAAGATTCGTTCCAGTCGGGGTGGTCGGCACTAAACGGGTGGTGAAATTCGTCCTCTAACTGAATACCGAACTGACTCACATCAAACTCTGAACTCATTTTTGTCGCCTTATTTTTGCTTAGTGATAATGCCCAACGGATAGATATCAATGATGCCCTTGAATACCTTCGACAGATACCCCTTTAAGAAACTGTTGAGTGCCGCTGTATAACATGTTGCGCTGCGCCTCGAAATTACACGCTCAGTAGACGATGATAGAGCAAACGATTATGATTTTCGCGCCTATTGTTGCTAGGCTGAGGTTTGTTGTCACGAAGGATAGTACATATGGATACGCTTGTAGACTGGCTACCGCGCTTGGGTGCACTGTTCACGCTGGCTTTGGGGCTAATCGGTTTTTTCAAGCCACGACTGATCACTGATGCTCAGCATATCGAGCTAGGCAGCCCGATGGCCCTGTCAGAGGCCAGAGTGGTATTCGGTGGACTGCACTTAGGCGCTGGCATAATGGCGCTGGCACTTAATGAGCCTCTGGTCTACATGACTCTCGGCGTCGCGTGGACTTTCGCGCTGTTGGCACGTTTCTATTCGATGATGGTTGATAAGACTAGCCTGAAGCAGTCGCTGCCGGGGCTTGTTGTCGATGGGGTTATGGCTGCATTATTCTTAAGCGGAATGTTCATTTGATATTATTTTGTATTGCGGCTTTTCCGTTGATCTGGGCGCGAATTAAATCTATCTCGGCAGGGCGGTAGGGTCTGCCGTCGGTATACAGTAAGTCGTGGTGCCACGGATCAGGTTCGTCAGAGAACAAGCTGTCCCAGAAACGTATAGCCCCTACCCAAGAACGCCAAGGATAAATGGTTTGTGTCTTCCCAGACACGAAGCCCCAGTGAATAGCGCCGATATCCAACTCAGCGAACAATGGCAGGATGGCTTTAAATGTGCTGCCGTGCCCTCTCGCGATGTATTCGGTACAAATCATGGGTCGATCAAGAACGGCCAGTGAACTGATGGCGGTAGATGTTTCAGCTGCATCTAAATAAGAATGGAACGTTACGATGTCAGAGTGTTGCAGCATAAAGTTAAACAGTGCCGCACCAGGATCATCCTTGTCTGCTCCAAGCCAGTGTCCATCTTTCAGCCGCCAGACACCCGATGTCAGCGGCTGTATGGTATTTTCACTGCGCGCCCATGCGAAAACTTTCTTTAGCAGTATTAGCGAATACTCGGGCTTATTATCCAATTCCACATTGCCGTAAGCAATGGCATTGAGATTTCCTGGCTCGTTATATAAGTCCCATATGGCGACACGCTCGTCGTCTGCATATCGCGATAAGATACCGCGGACATAGGGTTCTAGTTCGTTATGCCGATTAATATCCCCTAGGATTGCCGCGCCTGGCGACTGCACCCAGCCCGAGTTGTGCACGCCCGGCGTCGGCTCGGACTGCTTGCCAGATTGAGGAATCGGATTCCAAACATCATCAAATAGTACAAACATAACATCGATATCATGCTTGTCAGCGATGTTCAGGAATAGATCAATCCTTTGAGAGAACGCTGTGGCATCCTGCTGCCAAGGTAGGTGGTGCAAAAAAACGCGGACCATGTTGAAGCCGATCTGGGCTGCCCAGCCGAGTTCTTGGTCGATAACCACTGCATCAAAAGTGTCTTCTTGCCACATCTCAAGCTGATTGATGGCATAGCGCGGTGCGTAATTGAAGCCAACAGGCCAGGGTAGTTGTTCATACCACAGCGCCGCGCGAGCGACAGACCATTGCCTGTTTTCACTCTGCTCTGGTGTCTGCGCGCTGACCGCACTTGCTAGTGTTAGGACTAAAATCGCCAGTATGCATACTCGAGGCACAACTGCGGAGCATTTCACTGTCTCACGGGTTATTAGGGGTAGCCACTGCTCGTCTGATATAGCCGACATCACAAATACCCCCAGAAATACTAGTTACCTTTCGTTCAAACTAGATTAACACAGGACTGCAGCCTCGAAGGCGTATTATCTGTCACCTTTGACTTCGCATACTCTGGCCTATGACAGAGTCGGCCGTGAAAATAATGGCCGAAGTGTTTAGCTTAAACGAGGCGAGTGCTTTAATTCAGAAATTATACCTCGCCTGCAACCCAACATAGCGCTGCGCGCTGCGTGGCTGGATTTGCGCGATTGTCAGCCCAGGCAAAAATAGCTGGGTCAAATTAATTTTATTACCTGCGTAAGCTTCGTCGAACAAATTGGTTGCAAAGAATGTCAGGCGATAACGCCCTTCGTTATCGTTCAACCCAAAACGTAGATTGGTTAGGCCGTAACTACCTTGGGTAAGGTCGGGATCCTGATTGATGTTGAAGATAACATCGTCTTGCCAGGTGTAAATGATATTAGCAAAGGCATCGAAGGGTAATGTTTCGAGTGGAATTTTATAGTCCAGCATTGCGGTGTATTTCCATTCCGGCGACACGGGAAGTCTACCGTTATCGACATCCTGGAGCCCTCCGCTGCAGCCCTCTGCAGCTGTTTGTCCAGCCCAGCATGCTGCACCATCGTAATCATTGGCACTTGCGTCGATATAGGACGCATTCATTGTCAGTGCTACATTTTCACTGAGAAGGACGAGGGAGTCGATCTCGACTCCCCGAGTCACCAATTCGCCGACATTGTCGAGTCCAAAAACAACGACATTATCGATAAGGTCAGTTCGTTGAACCTGAAAATCTTCATAAGTGGTGTGGAATATATCTGCGTTTAGTTGCAAGCGTTGGTTCCAAAGGATACTTTTTACACCGATTTCATAAGAGTTGGAGCTTTCGGACTCAATGGGGTTGTTCGCTGCATATTCACTAAACTGTCCCCCTCCGATATCGAATGCTTGGCCTTTGTAGCCGCGAGCATAGCTAGCGTAGGTCATGATGTCGTCGCGGAATACATGTTGCAATGAGATCCTGCCCACGATGGGGGAGTCACTGTCATTACCCGATATCTTTTGAGGCTCTTCATCCAGATAGCTTATCAGATCAGCTGAAATTTCTTCGTTTAGCCAACGTAGACCACCGGTGATGCTGGTGGCGGCAGTAAAGTGCCAGGTGAGTTGACCAAAGAAGCTGAAGCTTTCCGTCTTGGCTGTGGTGTCGTTGTCCGCGAGTGCTAGGCTCAGGTTGCGAAAAAAATATTCAGTAGTCTTGGCATTGGCGTAGTAAAACCCTACTAAGTACTCATATGTTTCATTGGAAGGTGATAGCAGTCTAAATTCTTGAGAGTAAAACTTAGTACTGATGTCACCGGTGGAATACCAGCCCCCTTGTTCTTGACCTGCACTGAAGAACCCCTGTACATCTAAGTCGCTGAAGTCGACGTCCTCTTGGATGTCATAGTCCCAGTTATCGACGGCGGAAATTGAGACCAGTTCGAATTCGCCTACGGCAGCTTGTATGCGTATGCTTCCACCGGTCGATTCGGACTCACTGTAGGGGCCATCTTCTCCACGGAAATCGAAATTGTCCTTGCCTGGACTTATGCCATCCGCTGGATAGCCGATTGGCAGGCCTAAAATCGAGTTACCCGCAGGCATACTTTCCCAAGTGAGGGCACAGCATTTTGACTTGTCTTTCATGTAGTAGGCGGAGAAATTTACCGTGGTGGCATTCGTGATGTCCCAGTCGAGTTTACCCCTGAGATTCCTGATTCGAGCTCCATTCTTGTCATCGACGTTAGGCGTGAGGTTGTCTATATAACCGTCTCGGTCATTCCATTTTCCTGTGAGCCGATAGCGAAACTCATCCATTATGGGGCCTGATATCGAGCCCACGACGCCGGTTTCACCGTCGTCGGTGGCCGTCGCCTGAATAGCTCCCTCGAAGGTCTCGGACGGGGCCTTCGTAGTGATGCTGATGACGCCGGCCGAAGCATTTTTCCCAAACAGTGTACTTTGCGGGCCGCGCAGCACCTCAATTCTCTCGATATCAATTAGACTGCCAAGAGTCTGTCCTGGCTGAACTGCAGCAACATCATCTACCAACAGCGCGACACCCTGTTCTACGCCGATTCCATAGACGTTGGTTCCTACGCCGCGAATGCTAAAGGAACTGGTCTGCTTATGATTTGCCTCATTAACCGTCAGCGACGGCGCGAGTTGGACAATGTCCTGGGTTGTCTGGATGCCAGCCTGCTCGATGGTGTCGGCATCGATAGCGGTTAGGGCAATGGGGACATCTTGAGCATTTTGCTCCCTTTTCTGGGCAGTAACCATTACCTCCTCGATTACGGGTTGTTGCGCGTGAGCACAGATACTGGAGGTGCTCATAAGCACTGTAAGAGAAATAAATACGGTGTTGCGCTGCATCTTGTGAAGTGTCATTTCCTTTGCCTTTCGGTTTAGTTGTATCGTAACGGATTCAGCGCCCATTCTTGCCGATCAGTGTTTTCAAAGCGGGCCAATACTGACCGTTCATCAGTTGGATGCACAGTGTAAGAAGTCGCGGCGGGAACTTGCCACCGGACAGCATCACTAAGTTTCTTAGCGGCATTTCACCCAGCATGGCGGCCAGTATTCGGTCGAGCTTTTCATCAACTTCATTGGGTAACATTTTCGTTATGGAGCGCAGCACCAGCTTGTGTAATTGTTTGCCGATGAAGGTGCCGCGTATTTCGTCTAGAGTCGAATTAGGGTGATAGGGCAAGATTGAGGTAGTCGTCGGAATCGGCTGACCGAGCAGCGCGGTAAATGCGTCTGTATCAAAATCGCGCTTTGCCGGCGCGAAATACGTTTGCAGGGCAGAGTTTGATGGTGTTACCACCGCACCTGACAATACGCTAAAGCTGCAAGAGAGGCGGAGGTCTGCACTGGATGCGCCAATTTCGATGCGGTAGTCACTTGCCTCTACTACCCAGTCATGCGCAGTCTCGTCCCAGTAAGCAAAGCCTCTGCGGCCGAGTTCAAAGACTACTGTGCGAGTCTGACCAGGCTCCAGCCAGACTTTGACAAAGTCACGCAATTCGCGTCGAGGCCGGTAAATGCGGTGAGCGTCAGTACCGATGTAGAGCTGAGCTATTTCGTAGCCTGCCACGGAACCGGTATTTTCAATGTCGCATTCTACTTTCAGCCCAGCCCACTCCGCGAGTTGGTCGCTGTCCACTTGCCGAATAGGTCCATTCTCTCCGCCTACCCGCAACCGGTGATAAGCAAAAGTGGTGTAGGACAAGCCGTGGCCGAATGCGAATGCTACTGGCGTTGCGCTGGTGTCGAAATAGCGATAGCCGACCCATAGCCCTTCCCGGTATTGAACTTGGCGTGGTTCTCCGGGGAACCAATCATGGCAGGCTGCGTCTTCAAGCTTGATCGGAAAAGTTTCTGCTAGCTTGCCTGAGGGGTTGACGTCGCCAAATAGGACTCTAGCTGCTGCGGAGCCGCCGGCTTGGCCACCCAGATAGGTTTCTATTAAAGCTCCAACCCGATCAAGAAAGGGTAGTTCGACCGGAGCGCCGTTTTGCAGAACGATCACGAGGCGTTCGCTAACCTGCGTCACGGCTTCTATAAGTTTCAGTTGGGCAGTGGGTAACTGCATATGATTTCGGTCGAAGCCCTCGGACTCGTAGCTGTCGGGTAGTCCAGCGAATAACACGACCGTTTCCGCGTTCCGCGCTACGTTTAAGGCATCCTCAATGAGCTGCCGATCAACATTATCGTGCGTCAAGCTGTAACCTGGGGCGAACGGTGGCGGATTTTCGGTGTCCAGCAGCTTATGAATTTCCTCTAGCGGAATATCTAGACGGGTGGGGTTGATTTGCGAACTTCCACTGCCTTGAAAACGCGGCGTTGTCGCAAGTTCTCCGATAATGGCCACATTTTCTTGTTTGGAAAGGGGCAGCAGGTTTGCCGCGTTTTTGAGTAACACGCACGATTCTTCAGCGGCTCGCTGAGCTATTAAATGATGGGCATCGCGATTATAAGGGGTGTTCCGTTCAAGGGCGGGCTTAGATTTAAGGATCAGTTCGATGACCCTTATGGCAGCGGCATCCATATGCTCTTCGCTAAGCTCACCGCATGCCAATGCGGCCAGTATGGCGGGCGTATGAATGCCGCCATTGCCAGGCATTTCTAGCTCCAGCCCGGCGGCAATCCCCTTGACTCGGTCGTTACATGCTCCCCAATCACTGACGACTAAACCTGTGTGGCCCCACTCTTCTTTGAGGATACGGGTGAGTAACAGATGGTTCTCGGCTAGATAGATGCCGTTGAGTAGGTTGTATGAGCACATCACCGTCCAGGGCTGCGCGTTTTTGACGGCGATCTCAAATCCCGGCAGATAAATTTCTCGCAGAGTGCGCTCGTCGATAACGGCGTCGACCACCATGCGGTGGCCTTCCTGATTGTTGGCAGCGTAGTGCTTGAGGCTTGCTCCCACGCCCTCGCTTTGTACCCCTTGAATCCAGGCGGCTGCGAGCTGCCCAGATAGATAGGGATCTTCGGAAAAGTACTCGAAATTGCGCCCACACAGTGGGCTGCGTTTGATGTTTACGCCCGGTCCCAGCAGCACGCTGACCTGCTCTGCCACGCAAGCTTGTCCAAGTGCCGCGCCCACCTCTGTTAGTAGATCCTTGTTCCAGCTACTCGCGAGACCGACCGCTGTTGGAAAACAGACGGCAGGCACACTGTCACTGAGACCGATGTGGTCGCTGTTTCCCTGCTGCTTCCGCAGCCCATGGGGGCCGTCAGTCAGCCAGATAGAGGGAAGATTTAAGCGCTCTACTCCCTGCAGTTCCCAGAATGTCCTGCCGCTGCAGAGGCTGACCTTCTCCGCGTTGGTCAATTGCCGAACCAGTTGGGTTGCGGTCTCCCTGTAAATTCTACCGGCTGCCTCAGCTGTGGGAGAATTCGTCATATTTGGTGCCTCATGACTGCGAGTAGGTGGGTTTCAAACCGTCGATCAGGACGGTGATTAAGTTTGGCACGAGTTGATTGACTGCGTCGCTGGAAAGTCCGACAAGTGCAGAGCGACGCAGTAGGATGTGACCCTGCAGGGCTTTCAATGAATAAAGTATCAATGCCTCCAAAGCATTTTGAGTTAAGTCCTGACGAATGGAACTATCCGCCATTCCTACCGCAATAATCTCTCCGACTCGAGACCACATGGACGTCGACATAGAAGTTCCAACGCGGGATTGAAAGTCCGCGGGTATTCGGCTGCCCGAGAAGTGTGCATCGAATTCAGCCATAAAAGAAAAGTCAGCCCGTAAATGCTCATCCAAAAACCCCGTTTTTAGGAGCATTCTCAGCTGCTCGCGTCCACAGAGTCCTGCATTCAAGGCGGGGTCGGTCAACAGCAGGTGAAAGCGGCCCTCTATCCTGCTCAGCACGACGCCGAGCACCGCATATCCTAGGTCATTCTTGTCTTGAAAATAGCGGTAGAGGCTATTGCGGCTTATGCCGACCGCCATAGCTACTGCCTTCATTTGCACGTCGAAAAAGCCTTTTTCGATAAACAGCGTTTCTGCGGCGATTAGGATTTTCCGCCTAGTCTCTTCGGTCTGATAGACCATTCTCTGTGACATCTGTTATACAACACGCGTTATATTTCGAGCATTAGACTACATCTTTCGATAACGTGTTACAACAATTCATCAGTGAGCGTCGATATAAGGATACTGGTACGCCACCTCGCCCTCCATATCATTCGCTTTACTAATTTCTATTAGCGCTAGATGCAATGTTAGTTGAGGACCTGTTCTTCGAGTGCTGTCTAGATAGCGCCCCCAGTCACCTGCTGACTGAAACAACAGCAACTTTTATCTGTGCCTGTTAAGATCATGCCTTCTGTTGAGGATTTATGTTTATGTCCGATATGCCGTCTTTTAATCGCCGAAGCTCCGCTGATGACGTGTTGCGCGACCGGAATCTTGCCGGGCAGGTCATTATTGTTACCGGCGCCAATACCGGCATCGGTTATGAGACGGCGCGATCTCTCGCGGTGGCGGGAGCAACGGTTATCGCCACCTGCCGCAGCGCTGAAAAAGCCGCGTCTACGCTCCAGCGACTGTTGCAGGCACACCCCCAGAGCTCGGTAGAGGTCGGCGTAATGGATCTCGCCTCCCTGAGCAGTGTCAGTGATTTTTGTGCGCAGTTATCGCAGCGAAAAATAGATACGATTATTTGTAACGCGGGCCTGGTTGCACCGACATATGGCGAGACGGGCGACGGTTTTGAGCAAACCGTGGGTGTGTGTCACGTCGGTCATTTTTTGCTGGTAAAAACACTATTGCCCGAATTATTAATGGCACCTGCACCGCGCGTGGTGATGGTATCCAGCGAGTCACACCGGACACCATCGCGTCTTAACTTTGCGGCGCTGCCTTACCCCGAGCATAAGTTCAGCACGATGAAGGCCTATGGTCAGGCAAAGCTCTGTAATGCGTTAATGGCCGTTGAGCTGCATCGTCGCTTCACGGATCAAGGGCTTACTGCGTGCTATTTACACCCTGGCACCATGGTCACCACCGACATAGGCCGTGACTCAGCACTGGTCAGGTTCGCGATGCGACTCGTACGCCCCTTCACCAAAACGGCTAATCAGGGTGCTGCAACGTCAGTATTCTGTGCAACATTGGGGACACGCGAAGCGCTGGGCGGACATTATTTCTCGCATTGTGCGCAGGCAAAGCCTAGTGCTGAGACCGGGAATGAGGCGGCGGCGAGGCGCCTGTGGGACCTGTCGGAGCAGTGGCTGAAAGAGCATCAGGCAATCAGGCAAGACTCGCCAGCTGTGCTTGATTAAGCCAGCAAGAATGCACGCCGAAGGGCACGCGCTGTGGCAGGTGCAGGCGCGCCATTTCTTGCATTGTCGCGGCATCAATAATCAGTAGTTCGGCGCGGTGTGCCGTCATCAGCAACTCAAGCAGGTAGCCATCATCTTCACTTGACGCCGATCTGCGCGGCACGAATAGAGCTTCACCGCCGTAAAACTCACCGTAATCGAAGTACGCAACTTCTCGCTCTTCGACCATATCGTACTTCAGCACGCCTCTGCCCATCATCCCTTCCTTTTCCTCGTCGAGCAGATAGGCGTAGCGATTTTGCTTTCCAACATAGGTCGTATTAAAGCTGGGACGCTCATAAAAGTGCTCCAGTAACACTCGATCTTCGGTGACCTGACCGCTGTCGAGGTTCAAGCGCCATTTGTTGAATTTGGCATGCGGCTCATCAGGGTTGTGAATGGGCAGATTCGACGGATAGCTGCGAAAGACAGGCGCGAACAATACGATATCGGTTCCTCCGTCGTCTCGGGTTTCCTCCCACCCGTTGACCACGTGCCACAGGTGTCCAGGCTGCTCTGTCGTAAACCACCTGACAGGATCGCCCGGTTGATGATTGCGCTTTATAACACCCCAGCGCATTTTGTAACTGGCGTCGAACACCATCGGGCTCTTCTCGGGCCCGAACATATCTTTTGGATTGAACCTCAAGGACAGATCAGGAAACACCAAGTGATGCTCTGTCAGGTAATAGTCATGCAGAAAGGCCAATGCCGGTTTTTGTTGATCGATGACGCTGTGTTGCGCCAACTCGCCCTGCCTCACCACAGAGTGATACAGGCGACCGCTACTGAACTGTGTGCTGAAGGTGTACCAGTCGCCGGTCACCGGATCAATTTTGGGGTGCGCGGTAAAAGGGCTATCCAGTTTGCCGTCAAAGGTATCCCACTGACCTTCGCCATCCAGTATCAAATAGCCGTCTTCTAAACGTGTGTTGAGCGCGAAGGGGTATCCGGTCTCCTGCAAGCAATAAAGCTTGCCGTGATGATACTGGACGGCAGTGGTGGACGATCCGCTCTCAAGCACCTCCAACGCTGGCAACACACCAGACCGCTGCTTCAATGCAGCAACAGCCATCCTCGCCAACCCTGCCTTGCCGCCGCCGGCTAAATCGCCAAAGTGCAGATACTGCTCCTGACCCATAGCATCCTCTATTTGATAGCGCGGGGTCTTGACGTACGTATTGGAGTAGGTGGCTTTGCCTGCTTTAATCTGGACCTGGTGCAACATACCGGCCCCATTAAACATATGGTAGCGGCCCTTGGTCTGCTCAAACTGCAGATTGGTGCCGTTACGCAGGTAGACGCCTTCTAAATCATCAGGGATCTTGCCGGACACCCGCAGAGGCACGTTGCCACAAAGGCTATGCACCGGTTTGAATCCTGGGGCGTTATAGGGACTATTGCGGTTATAGGCGTCGACATCCAACGCCTTATAGGCGCGATTATCTACCCACTGCAATAGCGAGCGCGGAGCCACCTTAAAGCAGACCAGAAACAGCAATGGCGGCGCGAGAAATAACGCCGCTATAACGCCTACTGCGATAGTTAACATGGCGGATTGACCTGTTAGATTTTGTTATTATTAACGTATCAGTATATTACTGGTCTGCAGCGTGAATGTCATTGCGCACCAGATAGTCATAGGGCGAGTCAGTTAGCGACTGCGGTAACGACGATGAGTTCGGTAACGTTGCTAAGTCGGGCTTACTTTACGCGGTTCACAAACAAACACCGGGATATTGCGGTCGGTCCGCTTTTGGTAGTCGTCGTACTCGTGATAGTGTTCGACACAGACCGGCCAAACTTCTGCTTTCTCGGCGTCTTCGACCTGCCGCGCACGAAGGTTCATCGTGTGATTTTTATATTGTACGATAATGTCAGGGTTCGCGATTAAATTCTTGTACCAGACAGGCGAGCGTGGCGCGCCTCCCTGAGAGGCCACGACGATCACGCCATCATTATACGGCACGTACATTAATGGGATTGTGCGCGTCTTGCCGCTCTTTACGCCTTCCATCGTAACCAGCATCACGGGTCGCCCAGTGAGTGTCCCCATAACACGACCGCCTGTTAGTTTGTAGACAAATACATTGAGGCGAGAAAACGGCTTAATCACACGCCGAAGGGTCCTAAACTCTTTTTCTGTCATCGCGTTCTCGGCCATGTCAGCTTCCATGTAGGGGTGAGGGAATAGTATACTCTGATCGCGACAAAAAATGATGAGCAAAATAACGTATAAAAACCGCAGTGGCCTTCTGTGTATAACCTGCCACTGATGTGTCAATTGCGTCGCGTAAAAGACGGAGACTTTATGCGTCAGGTCACAGCGCGGTTGATACTTAAACCCAGAGCCGCATGAACTCTCGACCAGTTCCCTAGGCATCTGATGAAGCAGGCTCCCATATGAACCCCAGAACAGCGATTATCAGGCGACCCATTGACCTACTGTTTTTAGCTTTTTTTTCAATCTCAATACTCTATGGATTTCTGTTCAGCCTTCCCGAGGGTCTCGGCGTTCCCGTGTCAGCGGACAGTCCGTGGCCGCCGCTGCGTGCGCTCCATGGCTGGGCCGTCGCCGAGGAGCCCGCGCATCTCAATCCTCCGCCGAACCTTATTGCGGCGACATTGTTTGACGGACTCTTTCAGGCTCCCATACTGCTATTTGTCGTTATTGGATTGATTC
>PKDD01000011.1 GCA_002862465.1 Haliea sp. | reverse complement strand
ATCATCAAAAAAGCTTTTAACGCCTTCGAACCAACTCGTCTGCCGCGGAGACTGGTTATGCCCGCCCTCTCCCAAGCTACTGCGCAGTTGCTCCAGCAATGCTTTTTGCTCCTTGTTAAGTTTCACCGGCGTCTCGACCACTGCACGACATAATAGATCGCCCACACTGCCGCCCCGCACTGGTTTTACTCCCTTGCCCCGCAGGCGAAAGAGTTTACCCGTCTGAGTCTCTGACGGTATCTTTAATTTTACCCGACCCTCGAGCGTGGGCACCTCTAAATCTCCACCCAGCGCGGCCTCAACGAAGGTAATGGGTACCTCACAATACAGATTTTTGCCATCGCGCTCAAAGATATGGTGTTGCCTGACTGACATCTGAACAAACAGATCACCGGAGGGCCCACCCTCTGGTCCCGCTTCACCTTCGCCGGACAAACGAATTCGGTCGCCAGTATCGACGCCTGGTGGCACCTTGACTGACAGCGTTTTAGTTTTTTCTACTCTACCCTGACCATGGCAAGCACCACATGGATCAGAAATAATCTTACCGCTCCCTCGACACGTGGGGCAAGTCTGCTGAACCTGAAAAGGGCCTTGTTGCATACGCACCTGACCGACGCCTCCGCAGGTACCGCAGGTGGTAGGAGAAGTGCCTTTTTTAGCACCGGAGCCACCGCAAACATCACAGGCGCTTAAACTGGGCACGCGAATTTCTACGGTGGTGCCATTGACCGCATTCTCCAGCGTAATATCCAAGGTGTAGCGTAAATCAGAACCACGCTGAGGACCGCCTCGGCTGCGTCCCCCTCCGCCACCAAAAATATCACCGAACACATCGCCAAAAACGTCGCTGAAATTACCGCCTCCAAAACCACCGCCGCCACTCGAGTCAACACCGGCATGACCATACTGATCATAGGCTGCTCGTTTTTGAGGGTCCGTCAGTATTTCATAAGCCTCGCTGGCTTCTTTGAATTTTTCTTCTGCGGCCGGATCGTCAGGATTTCGGTCAGGATGATGCTTCATCGCCTCGCGACGATAAGCCTTCTTGATATCTCTTTCGTCGGCATTTTGGCTGACACCCAACACCTCATAACAATCACGTTTTGACATAAATTCTTATGGCTCTTTTACAGTACTCTCTGAAATGACTACGCGGGCACTGATGTCCCGCGTAGTCTTGGTATTGTCGCGTGATGAGCCCATAGCCCATCACGCTGGCACAGACGCTAGGTTTTAGTTTTTATCATCCTTCACTTCCTCGAACTCAGCATCGACCGCATCAACCGTCTCCTCACTGGCGGCAGGTTCTGCCTGATCACCGCCACTAGCGGCCTCCTCAGACTGCGCTGCATACATCTTCTGCGCTACAGAACCCGTCACCTCGGTAAGCTTGGCGGCCGCAGCATCAATAGCATCCTTATCATCGGCTTTTAACGCTTCTTCCGCATCAGCAATGGCGGCATCGATAGCAGCCTTTTCGTCATCACTCGCGTGTTCCCCTGCCTCCTCAACGGTCTTTCGTGCAGCATGCACAAGTCCGTCGCAGGTATTACGTGATTCGACTAGCTCAGCAAACTGCGCATCTGTCTCAGCATTCGCCTCGGCATCGGATATCATATTTTCGATATCTTCGTCGCTCAAACCACCGGATGCTGTGATCCGAATAGACTGCTCCTTACCCGTCGCCTTGTCTTTTGCCGACACCTGTAAAATACCATTGGCATCTAGGTCAAACGTGACCTCGATCTGAGGTGTGCCACGCCGTGCTGGAGGAATGTCAGTCAGATCGAATCGACCCAGTGACTTGTTCCCCGTTGCCTGCTTACGCTCACCCTGCACTACATGAATCGTTACCGCTGCCTGATTGTCATCTGCAGTGGAAAAGATTTGTGATTTTTTAGTAGGAATCGTGGTGTTCTTCTCTATAAGCGGCGTAGCTACACCACCCATGGTCTCAATTCCCAATGTCAGTGGTGTTACATCCAGCAGCAACACGTCTTTGACGTCACCAGATAGCACGGCTCCCTGAATTGATGCGCCCACAGCGACAGCTTCGTCCGGATTGACATCTTTGCGTGGGTCCTTACCGAAGTAATCCGCCACCACTTTTTGAACCATAGGCATGCGGGTCTGTCCACCCACTAGAATGACTTCATTCACTTCGCTAGGGTTAAGATCGGCATCTTTTAAAGCCTGTTTCACTGGCTCCATAGATTGAGCGACCAGATCTTCCACCAGCGATTCTAGTTTAGCGCGACTCAGTTTTACCACCATGTGCTTGGGCCCAGACGCGTCCGCAGTGATGTAAGGCAGATTTACCTCTGTCTGCTGAGCGCTGGACAGTTCAATCTTGGCCTTCTCAGCGGCTTCTTTGAGTCGCTGCAGTGCCAGTGGATCATTATGCAGATCAATGCCACTCTCTTTCTTGAACTGCTCGGTGAGATATTCAATAAGGCGCATGTCGAAGTCTTCGCCACCGAGGAACGTATCACCGTTGGTCGATAAAACCTCGAACTGGTGTTCGCCATCGACTTCGGCAATCTCAATAATGGAAATATCAAAGGTACCCCCACCAAGGTCATACACCGCGATAGTTTGATCGCCTTTGCCTTGATCCATCCCATATGCCAGCGCTGCAGCCGTCGGCTCATTGATAATCCGCTTTACCTCGAGGCCGGCGATTTTTCCCGCGTCCTTGGTAGCCTGTCGCTGCGAATCATTAAAATAGGCAGGCACAGTGATCACCGCCTCAGAAACCGATTCGCCGAGGTAATCCTCTGCTGTCTTTTTCATCTTGCGTAGAATTTCAGCAGCCACCTGCGGCGGCGCCATTTTATCGTCTTTTATCTGTACCCAGGCATCGCCATTGTCTGACCCAATAATTTTATAAGGCACCATGGAGATGTCTTTCTGGACAACGTCATCCTTAAACTTACGCCCGATCAAACGCTTAACCGCGAACAACGTATTTTGTGGGTTAGTGACGGCTTGACGCTTGGCACTCTGACCCACCAGAATTTCACCCTCGTCGGTATAACCCACCACCGAGGGCGTTGTGCGATCACCCTCGGCATTTTCAATAACCTTAGGCTTACCGCCCTCCATAACGGACACGCAGGAGTTGGTGGTTCCGAGGTCAATTCCAATTATCTTACCCATTGTCTGTCTCCAGTTTGTTGTCGCGGTTTGAACCGCTGCTCTCAATTACGTTGTTCTATATATTGGCCCTGATTGATCAATTTCAAGGGCTAAGAATGGCCTGTAGACCGCAAAACGATACAAAAATCTGCCCATTTACTGCGATTATTGCTCTGCCTGACCTTTACTGACCATCACCATCGCAGGGCGCACGAGTCGTCCATTAAGGGTATAACCCTTTTGCATCACCGCGATCACTGTGTTGGGTTCTACCTCACCGTTCTCAACCATACTCATGGCTTGATGCAGTTGCGGATCAAACGGCTCTCCTACCGGGTCTACCACCGCTATATGGAATTTCTTAAGCGCATCATGGAAACTTTTAAGCGTCAGTTCTACTCCCTCGGCGATAGGTTTAATAATATCATTGTCGCCGACGGCCGCTTCGAGGGCGCGTTCGAGATTGTCCACCACAGGCAATAACTCACTACAAAAACGTTCCAACGCAAACTTGCGCGCCTTTTCGACGTCTTGCTCTGCTCTTCTTGCGACATTTTGAGAGTCCGCCTGCGCACGCAAAACCGCATCACGCGCAGATGTGAGCTCCTCCTCGAGTTTGTTTATCTGTTCGTCAGCGGATAACACCTCACCATTTTGGGCGTCATCTATGACCTCAGACGCTCCCGCTGCGTCTTCAACGGCGTCAAGCGGTTCGTCATTCTCTGGATGATTTGAATCTTGTTCAGCCACGCTGGCACTCCCTTTCAAGTGATGACTACGGACAAGGGACTCCGCAGAGCCACTCATTCAAGAATCGTAAGCCGGATATGGGGCCAGCCCGGGGCATTTCAAGGTTTTCTGAGTGGAATTTATACGAATTATAGGTGCGCAACTGATCGTTGACGAAGTGAGACGGAACCTGCGCTAGGTTGACAGTGCTGAACTAAGCATACGGGCGGTCACATCCACGATAGGGATAACACGGGCATACTCCATACGCTTGGGCCCAATAACGCCCAGCACGCCTAATGTCCGAAAACCATCATTATACGGAGCAGTCACAACACTATAGTTACCGAATATGTCGTATCCGGCCTCCTCGCCAATAAAAATCTGCACCCCGTCGGCACGGGTGCTGCGCTCTAATAAATGGAGCAAATCCTTCTTTTGCTCAAACGACTCAAAGAGATCACGCAGAGTAGGCATTTCCTCAGCGGTCGCGCTCCCGAGGAGTCGAGATTCACCTACCATCATATAATCATCAGCCTCGCCCTCCTGATCCTGATCCAGCGCCTTGCTGGCCAAATCTAGTGCGTCCCCGAGGTAACTGTCTATCTGGCTGCGGGCCTCACGCATTTCATGCAGTATCCGCTCTTTCACCTGATTCAGGGCTTGCCCAGCATATCGTTGGTTCACCATGGATGCCGCGTCACGCAGTTGCGTTTCGGTAAACGGTCTCTGAGTATGAATGATGCGGTTTTGCACCTCTCGCTCATTGACCACAAGAATCACCAACACCCGATTGCCGGAAAGTGGTAAAAACTCGACCTGGCGCAGCTGATTTGCCTCTTGCCGAGGTACAGTGACCAAACCTGCCTGAGCCGTGATATTGGATAACAGTGAAGAGGCGGCCTGCACCAACTCTGTAGTGGACTTGTCCGGATTGAGTTCAGCACGCAGCGCCGATACGGCCTCGTCTTCTGGGGCTTGAATCTGCAGCAGGGTATCCACGAACAAACGGTAACCCAAAACCGTCGGTACACGGCCAGCAGACGTATGAGGCGACTGCAAATAACCCCTCTCTTCCAAGTCGGACATCACATTGCGAATCGTTGCCGCGCTCACAGGAAGACCTGCTACTTTAAGCAGGGTACTCGACCCAACCGGCTGACCGTCCTGAATATGATGTTCAACCAATGTTTTTAACAGAATGCTCGCGCGTTCTGAAATCGCCCCTGCTGCCATAGGTTTCAACCAAAACTTATACACCTGTATGTTTATCACAGGAGACAGAAATTACAAAGTCATACAGGCAACATAAGTCGAATTCTATTAACATCTGAGCCGCCGCGTCCGCAGCTTATACACGCCAAATTGACGATAAAAGCGTTGCGCCCACGAGCCCGCGATCATCTTATACACAAGTTAAAATGGAGGTTTAGGCCGCTAATATTCCATGCTAATATTGTTAAAAAGCGCTAAAACGGTCCCTCATGCTCGCCCAGTTAAGCATCAGTAACTACACCATTGTCTCGTCCTTGGATGTGGAGTTTTTTTCAGGAATGACCGTTATCACCGGCGAGACTGGCGCGGGCAAGTCGATCATGCTGGACGCGCTGGGGCTCTGCCTTGGAGACCGGGCTGATTCAAAGACTGTCCGCCACGGTTGTGACCGGGCCGAGATAATCGCCAATTTTGACGTCACGGCTATACCACTGGCCATTGCCTGGCTGAAAGAGCGTGAACTCCACACCAGTAACGAATGCTTACTCCGCCGGCTTGTCACCGCTGATGGACGCAGCCGCGCCTACATCAACGGCAGCGTCTCCACTCTTCAGGACTGCGCCGATTTGGGCGCATTGCTGATTGATATCCACAGTCAACATGCCCATCAATCATTGCTGAAAAAGCCAGTGCAGCGAGAGTTATTGGACGCCTATGCCGGACATAAAGCCCTCACTGAAGAAGTCGAGCAGTGTGCGTCAGATTGGCTGCGCAAGCGCCGCGAATTGGAACTACTGGCCGGATCAACCGATGAACACACCAGCCGCATCCAACTGTTGACCTACCAGGTTGAAGAGTTGGACATGTTGAGTCTGCAAACAGGCGAGTTGGCGGCCCTGGAGCAAGAGCAAAATGGCTTAACCAACGCCGAAGAGATTCTCGAAGGCGCTCATCAGGCGCTGAAGCTTTGCACTGACCAAGAACACGGTGCACGCCAAGCGCTAAAACTACTTGGCGGAGATGTCCACGCCTCAGCTGCCGTCATTAACGCCAGAACTCTGTTGGAATCCACCGTTATTCAGCTCAACGAGGCTTGCGGTGAAATTGAACGGCATATCGACAGCGTTGAGATAAGTCCAGACCGACTCAACGAGGTACAAAAACGGTTGGAGAATATTTACGACGTCGCGAGGAAGCATAAAGTCATGCCCGAGCGACTGGCTGACTTGCACTCTGAACTGCATAACGAACTCGACAGCCTCAACAGTGGCGAAGAACGCATTGAGCAATTGAAGCTGGAGATGATGGGTCTCGCGGAGCAGTATGCAATCAGTGCAACGCGCCTCAGTAAAAAACGCCGCAGCGCCGCAAAAAAACTGGTAAAAAATGCCTCCTCAGTCCTAGCGTCGCTGGCCATGGATGGATGCCTGTTTGAAATCGCCCTCGCGCCTCTTAAAAGTGACGACCCCCACCCGCATGGCGGCGAGGACGTCGAATTCCTCATCAGCACAAATCCCGGTGCACCCGCTCGAGCACTGGGTAAAATTGCTTCTGGCGGCGAGCTTTCGCGCATCAGCCTTGCTATTGGTGTGGTAACCGCCGACACAGCTACCGTGGCCAGCATGGTATTTGACGAAGTAGATGTCGGCATTGGCGGTGCGGTCGCTGAGGTTGTGGGCAAATTACTGCGCACGCTGGCGGATCGCACCCAAGTGCTATGTGTTACCCACCTCGCCCAAGTAGCATCTCAGGGCACTCATCATCTACAGGTCACCAAAACCAGCAACGACAACGCTGCCGAAACAGGACTTAACAAGCTGGATGGCGATGCCAAGGTGCAGGAGATTGCGCGAATGCTAGGCGGCGTTACTATCACGCCACAAACGCTAGCGCACGCGCGAGAAATGCTGGAAAACTAGGGCGTCTCTATCTTCCGCACATACAGCACCAACGAGTGATCAATGAGTTCATAGCCTCGTTCTGAGGCGATCTCCCGCTGCCGCTGTTCAATCAACGGATCCGTAAATTCGACGACCTCCCCGCTGCTGACACACACCATATGATCGTGGTGCTCTCCCTTGGCCAGTTCGAATACAGAATGGCCAGCCTCGAAGTGGTGCCGAGACACCAACCCAGCACTCTCAAACTGCGTCAGAACCCTATAAACCGTTGCTAGCGCCACGTCCTCACCGGCGTCGCGCAACGCATGATAGACCTCTTCAGCGCTCAGATGCTGTGAGTTCAATTCTGAAGATTCTAATAGCTGCAGAATTTTGACACGCGGAAGTGTGATTTTTAAACCCGCATTGCGTAGTTCTTGATTTTGTTCAACCATAAGCTAGGGCTTCTCTGTACTGTCTAGTGGGGGTATGATGCCATTCCAATATTGGAAGTGGAAGTATTATCCCATGCGGATTCTGTTGATTGTCCTGACTCTCGTTTTTATTAGCGCCTGTGGCTTCCCCGGTGTCTATAAAATAAACATCGAGCAAGGCAATATCGTGACCCAAGAAATGGTCAATAAACTCAAGCCCGGTATGAGTCGGCGTCAAGTGAATTTTATCATGGGGACCCCACTGATTAAGGATACTTTTAACCGCGACCGCTGGGATTATGTATTTATGTTGCGCAACGGCTCTACCGTTCTCGATCAATCTCGATTGACCGTTGAATTTAACGGAGACGCCCTGGTTAATGTGTTTGGGGACTTTGTAGCCAAGGACTGGGCGGCTACAGGAGGCGCAGCACTGAAAACGTCGCCTTCTGCAGAACCCGATTCGGAACTGGCCACCTACCAGTAGCAACCGCTACCGGTTCAATCTAGCGTATCCTGCTGCCGGCGTTCTTTGGCACGCTCAGCGCGCGCCTTTCGCACTTCCTTTGGATCAGCGGTGAGCGGTCGATAGATTTCTACCCTGTCTCCGCCGCGTAAAACCTGCGTCGCAGAGATCACTTGGCCGAAGATGCCGAACTTGGCATTATCCAGATCTACCCCATCAAAGCGACTGGCAATACCCGATAGCTGCGCGGCCTCTATAGCCGTTGCACCAGCGGGTAATTCGACCTCTAAAAGTGCTTGCTTGTGGGGCAATGCATAGGCTACTTCAACTTTAATAGTATCTCCGCTCATGACATCACCCGTATATTTGATTGGCGCGCCGACCCACGGCGTCCACCAGGTTATTTGTCGCTTTGTCGAATAACCTTGAGGCTGCAGCACCGAGCAACGCACCGTTAATCTTAAATTCCAGCTTCAAGCTTATTTTGCACGCCGAGTCACCCAATGCCTGAAAACCCCAGTGCCCACCAAAGTATTCAAAAGGGCCATCGAGCAATTCTAGGGTGATTTCCCGCGGAACCCACATTCGATTGCGCGTACTAAAACTTTGAGTGATACCGGCGCGAGCGAGATCCAAGCGGGCCTCAACGCAATCCTCCTCACGATGCAGAACGCAGGCGCCCACACAGCCCTCCATATAATACGGATAGGCTTCCACGTCGCTTACCAACTCAAATAGCTGATAAGCGCTATAGGGCAGCAAGGCACTGCGGTTGATAACGGTCATCGGGTCAATCATACCTCGTTACGGCCTGCCGCCACCAAACTGCGACCCATAATTCTCACGCCTAATAAAACGGTGCAAGCAATAACAGTACGATCGCCGGCGTAGCAATATACCGCAATAAGAAGCGCCAGAGCGAGAAAAACAGGTCAGAACCCGGAGCCATTGCTGGGCGCAGAATCTCAGAGCGCAGACCCCAACCCATGAATAATGCGATCAGCAATGCTACCAAAGGCAGCAGCAAATTTGCTGTGACGCCATCGAGTAAAGTCAGCAGGTTCGGCTCGCCAAACCAAATTGTTCCAATTGCAGGCTGGAAGGAATCTACCACTGCCAAACTGAGTAACCACACCGTCGCGCCAACGACTACCGTCGCAGTGAAACGCTCTACCAGAAACTGACGCTTCACTGTCGCGACGATAGGCTCCAAAATGGCTACCGCTGACCCCAGCGCAGCTAAACCCAACAAGCTAAAAAACACCAGGCCGGCTAAGTCGCCTTGGTCGAGATTGCCAAACGCATAGGGAAGACTAATAAACAATAGACTTGGACCCGCCGTTGGATCCATATTATTGGCAAATACAACCGAATAAATTGCCATTCCGGCCACCATAGCGATAAGCGTATCAAACACTGCCACTGCCACTATCGAAGGCCCAATCGGGGTCTGCTCCGGGGCATAAGCACCATACGTGATACCGATTCCCACACCCACGCCCAGTGTAAAAAAAGCATGTCCTAGCGCCACCAGTGCTGACGGTAGCGTGAAATCGGCCAATTTGGCAGAAAACAGATAATCACGGGTAGCACCCATATCGCCGTGGTCGAGCCCAAACTTGAGCAGAAACGCCAGCATGATAAGCATCAGTGGCACCGCGACCCAGACCAATATGCCAAGCCCACGCTGAACACCCAGTATCACGGTGCCTGCTGCAGCTAATAAAAACAGGCTTTGCCAATAGATTTGCGCGGGCATATCGGTCAGATACTGCTGGAAGTGTATTCCCACTTCTGCGGCTGGGGCCGCGGCAAAAGCACCCTGATACACAAACCCAGCATATGCCAGACTCCATCCAGCGACGACAATGTAAAAAGCAAGGATGAGGATGCCGGTCAAACAGGCAAGTACACCTATGAGCCGCCACCCCTGCGAGAGCTCAGCTCGCTCGCTGGCAAGCACTAACGCCGCCACAGAGCTTGGACCACCGTAACGCCCTAAAGCAGCCTCAGCTATCATGACCGGGACAGCGATTAAAAATAAGCACAGCATATAGGAGATGACGAAGCTCCCGCCTCCATGCTCACCCGTCAGATATGAAAAGCGCCAGAGATTGCCCATTCCCAAGGCAGAAGCCGACAGGGCTAACACAAAGGTAGTGCGCAAACTCCAGCGATCTGAGGCATTAAATACAGCAATACTCATATAAAAACAGTCCATTAATCATGATCTTAGAATGCCGTACGCCACCAGAGGTGAAAAGGGGAGGATTCACGTTTCACCTCTGGGCCGTGTCCGTATAATGCGCGCCATGGCTAAAAGAAAACCCAAAAAACCTAGTAATGTGATCGCCCAAAACAGGCGTGCCAGTTTTGACTATCAGCTATTGGATACGTTCGAGGCAGGCGTAGCTCTCAGTGGCTGGGAAGTGAAGAGTCTGCGCATGGGCAAAGCAGATCTCGCTGACTCCTATGTGTTAATGAAGGATGGTGAGGCTTGGCTACTGGGCTCCCATATTATTCCACTGGATACGGCTTCGACGCATTTCGTAACTGACCCCACCCGCACCCGTAAGCTCCTGTTACATAGGAAAGAACTGTCGAAGATCGTCAACGCCACCTCGCAAAAAGGCCTTACCTGCGTGTGTACTCAAATGTACTGGAAGGGACACTTAGCCAAGGTGAGGATTGCCTTGGCTGTAGGCAAGAAAGATCATGATAAGCGTGATACTGAAAAAGATCGCGACTGGAACCGTCAAAAACAGCGCATCGTGCGCGATAACGTCAAACAATAAGCCTTGTTGTCCATACCGACTACAATCGTGGCAAGCAGAATGCTGCGCTGGTAACATACCCACCCTTAATCTGCGCGGTCTAATTTTTTGAAACGACGTATTTTTGCCTCTGCTGTTATCTTAACCGGAGTCGTCCTAGTGCTATTTGGCAACCAACTAGCGGGGCGGGCACTAGATGCCAAGCTCGGGCCCCTGCTCGCCAATAAACTCGGACTGCCGGTTCAATTAGCGCCAATAACAGCCCACTTATTCCGACTCAAAGCGGAAACCGGCACAGTAATGATGGGAGACACGACGGATCCCGCCCTTGTGGCAACCAATGTTGAGGTTTCACTTGAACTGACCTCGCTAATGCGTGGGGAAATACGACTGCACTATGCCAGTGCTGACAACGTCATGCTGCGGCTCTCACGCTGGCCGAGTTCTGACACCCCCTTGCCTCACGATTACCAGTTTCTCGACCAATGGCTTCCCTCTGACTTGCAGGCACAGACCGGATATTATGTCGATGCCGATGGCGAGGGTTACTTGATCAATGAGCCGCACTGGCGGCGCCAGTTGCAGGGCGGTGCCAGCGTGCAGTGGTGGGAACAACGCGAAGCGGGTAAAGTAGCAATTAATGCAGAGCTGAAATCCTTGCAAGATCTACTCTTGCTTGCCCCAGTCGAAATCGATATGACAATGCAAGTCTTGCAAAAACCTAACTCTCAGGTGTCTGTGTCAGCTAGCGTTCAGCCGTCCAAATCCTCTGCCTATTCCTTGAAGGCGGAAGTGCAAGCCGCCGACATGACCGCAAAAATCAGTGCGACGGGACAAGCCGCATGGCGTCTGCCGGAGCGATCGGACACTCGTATCGCGCTACTGAAACTAGAACCGCTAGTGACACTGTTTCATGCCTATAGCGACTCAGGCACGACAAAACCAACCGCCGCAGCGCTTGCCATGAACCTGCCCCGACTAGCACTACCAGCCCACGAAGCCACCGTCGCTATCAAAGAACTTCAAGCGCTCAAACAGGTAGGCATGGACACATCTTTTACCGTAGTCAGCAGCGCGCAGGGGGTGCAGGTTGACTCGCTAACCAGCGTCGTACCCAAGGGTATTCTGACCGCTGATCTGGCTGTCAATAGTGACCGCCAAGGCTGGACTGTAACGGCGGATGCGGACGTGCAGGAACGAGCCAGAGACGCAGGCCTAGGTTCACAGTTCATTGGGACAGACTGGCTATGGAACACCGGCCATGCCACCGTGGACGGCAGCGGAGATACCTGGGAGAACCTGCTCAATTCGCTGCAGGGCACTATTTCGCTGGCGGGACATTATAATGATCAAGAATCCACGCCCATATCCATTGAGGCGAGACTAGATAGCGCACCAGGAAGGCTTGCACTCAACGATATCGCTATTGAACTGGGTAAAGGCCAAATCAGTGGTTCAGCCGCCTTGTTAGGCGAGGCTCCCCAAAAGTTGGCAGTCAATCTCAAGGGTGAAAACCTGACGCTAGACTTTTTGGTGGCCGATGACACAGGACAAACGCTTCCCGGTATCGCAATACCTTCCTACCTCAACAGCTTTCCAGACCTCGACCTAGATGTCACGATGCTGGTCTCGAACTTCAGGGCACCTGACATCAATATCGCGCGAGCGCGAGCAACGCTGGCGCGCAATGCTCAGGGAGGGAAACTGTTAATTCAAGGCACCGACAGTTCCGCTGGCAGCTTTAAACTGGACCTAGAGGCTGATAGGCAGGCAGAGGAACTCTCCAATTTCAAGCTTAAGGCGGACTTTAACAAGTTGGACTTTTCCACACTGTTCAGGCAGGGCGGAGTCGTTTTTAGTCGTACCTCTGGCAAAATGCAGTTTGCCGGCAGCGGTGTAGGGATCGACGATAGCTTCAAGGCAATGCACGGTAGTTCTCAGTTAACCGTCAAGTTCAGACGCGATAATAATTGGCAAACATCCTCTACTGAATCAGAGAAACTGGTGTTCTCGGGCGAATCCTACCTATTAACCGACAACGACCGAATCGTTGGGGTAAGACTTGAAAAAATCGATATCGAGTCTTTTGATCAAGACCTTACAGGGACTATTTCTATTACATCTGGCAGCAACCCATGGTTTGTTGCCAACCTTAAATCAGAAAAAATCAACATCGCAGCACTGCGCGCTTTTCTACCAACACCCAAAGACGATATTAAGCAGGCAGACCCGCTTGCGGCGATGAGCCGACTCGGCGAGGCCAAACTGTCTCTAAATATTGAATCACTGATTCTGGACGACGTGGATTTGTTAAACGTCGAGTTTGAGGCCGCATCAGCGCCACGCATGTTTAAGATAAACACGTTGAATTTCACCACCCGCCACGGGGTAGCGAAAAGTCAGGGTGACATTACGTGGGAGGGCGAAAAAGCCACAGTCGATGCGACCGCACAGATATCCGACATTGATTTAGACCAGTTTCTAATTCAGGGCGACGAATATCAGCATGTCCCCGTTTCTGGTTCAGCTAAGCTGCACAGCGAAGGGACGAGTGTTGGCGAACTGATCAGCAGTATAAGCGGTTATGTCAATCTGCAGGCAACGGCGCCGCAGCCGGGCAAATCACTAGAGACACGCCGCAGCCTTGAGCTGAATGCAACGCAACTGAGTGATGGTATTAAAGCAGAAATAACGACCTTGCACTGGGGCGAAAGTGAACTCTCAGGCAACGTTGTTTATCGCCGCACAAGCCCTCAGTCACTGGATATCAAAATACGCAGCAGCTATCTTTCATTGCTACCGTGGGAACATGCTGAACTGGCCGCAAAGGCCAAATCGAAACAGCCTAAAGCGCCTGAAGAAGACTCTTCCGGGATCAACAAAACCGCCAAAATTATTGGCGACATACTATTAACCCCACTGCGATTAATTGGCGACAACACGGAGGAAGACACTAGCTCAAGTGCAAAGTTGTTTAGTGCTGAGCCACTGCCAATAAGTGCCATGAAAAACTTCAATATCTTGGTGGACGTGGAGTTGGATTCGCTGAAAAGCAACGTAGTCAGCGCGAAGGCGCTCCGTTTACGCGGCAAGCTTACCGATGGCAAATGGTTGATGCAGGCCAGCCTTGGCCAGGAAAGCGGAGGCAACGCCGACGTTACCGTCAGTTTAGACATCAGCTCTACCCCCGCAGTATTGAGCTTCACCAGCAATTTTAACAACATGTTAGGGCTTGCTGGTCAAGACACGTTTCCACGCAGCGGTTTTGTCTCGTTTAAAAGCCAGGGCGGCAGTGAGGCTGAACTCGCTGCCACTACCAGTGGGCTGCTGTATGCAGAGATGGGGCAAGGCCCCTACGACTACTCCAGCTCTGCACTGTTTACAAATAATCTGGTCAGTTCCATTTTCACGAGCCTGATACCCGGCGTAGAACGTGAAAAGCCAGAGGTAAAATGCGGCGTTATATTGGCCCTGTTTCAGGACGGTAAAGGCATCACGCCTTACGGCTTTGCGCTGCGTACAAATGATGCCAATGTACTGGGGAACATTCAGATGGACCTCGGCAAAGAAACGATCGACATGAGCCTGGACTCACGCGGTCGTCAGGGTGTGGGTATTTCGGTCGGCAGTGTCTTTTCCAATACAGTCGACATCAAAGGCCCTCTCACTGACCCATCGATAGTGCCCAATGCTGCCAGTATTGTGGTGCGCGGCTGGGCGGCCGTTATGACCGCCGGTCTGTCAGTACTGGGTGAAACCATGTTCAAGCGCATTCTAGCCAGCGAAAATCCCTGCCCTCAGATCAAGAAACACGTCATCAAAGACTTGTGCCCTAAAAACACACTTGCTGCCTCATCACAAATGGTTTGCCCCAAAGCTTAACGAATTGCGCTATACTCTTAACTCACGACGGGGGCGATTCGGATTCGACGACGGTTGCGAACCCTGAGGTGCATGCCGTGATGGTAGCCAATCACGTAAATCCAAAGCTGCAAACTATTAGTTGCCAATGACGACAACTACGGTGCT
>PKDD01000024.1 GCA_002862465.1 Haliea sp. | reverse complement strand
AAAATCCAGTTGCGGCGCTCCTTGCCGCCATCGGGACCGCTGACGGGGTTATCGCGGGAGGGGGCCTTCGGTATCCCGGCGAGCATGGCATGCTGGGCTAAGCTTAATTCGCCGATACTCTTACCATAGTAAACTTGTGAAGCGGCCTCGAAACCATAGGCTCGATGGCCGAGGAAGACGCGGTTGAAGTAAAGCTCAAAGATTTCTTGCTTACTAAGAGCGCGTTCAATCTCGATAGCAAGCAGTATTTCGTTGAACTTGCGCATAAAGGTGCGATCGAGGTTAAGAAAGTAGTTACGCGCCACCTGCATAGTTAATGTGCTGCCTCCCGAGCCTTTTTCACCGGTGAGGACCAATTCGGAAACCGCGCGCATGAGTCCCGGCAAATCAATGCCGTTGTGGGCAAAATAATTATCATCCTCTGCTGCTAAAAGCGACTGAATGAATTGCTTGGGGATGGCGTCAAAAGGCAGTGGGCTGCGCTTCTGTTCACCAAATTGGCCTATGAGTTCTCCTTCGCGGGTGTATACCAGCATCGGTGTTTGTAGTTTGACGTCGCGCAGTGTCTCAACATTTGGCAGATTTGGACTGAGGTAAAGGTAGGTGCCGGCAAGCAACCATATAGCCCCTAACATACCGAGTAAGCACAGCCGCACAATAAGTCGAAGGAGGATCATTTAGCCCTTTAAAAACAGCCGCTTACACATTTGGATGGCGGCAATCATAACATTCGGGTGGTAATTATATGCCTTTTTTTGCCTGTGATATATTGAGGTCTGTGGTATATCTAGTGTGAAGGTAATATTGCATATAAATACCCTAAGTTAGTGATACTGATAGGAAAAACATTGCTAGGATTATTCGGAAAAAGCAAATCGTCGATTGTTCTTGGGCTGGACATTAGTTCAGCGGCAGTAAAAATACTGGAGTTGAGCTATTCAGGCGACCGTTACTGTGTGGAGAGTTATGGGGTGACCGCGCTGCCGCAGGGCGCTGTCGTAGATAAGGGCGCTTATGACGTTGTGGGCATTTCTGACGCAATTAGAGTAGTTGTTGAGCAGTCCCGAACCAAGGTCAAAAACGCAGCTGCTGCTGTAGCCGGGTCTTCAGTCATCACTAAACTGATTGATATGCCAGAGGGATTGAGTGAGGACGATATGGAAATGCAGCTCACTCTGGAGGCAGACCAATATATTCCGTATCCGCTAGAAGAGGTGGCGATCGATTTTGAGATACAGGGTCCTTCGCCGCAGTACGATAATCAGGTAGAGGTATTACTGGCGGCGTGCCGCAGGGAAACTATCGAGTCTAGGGTTGAGGCGATTGAGGGGTCAGGCTTGATTGCCAAGATCGTCGACGTTGAGGCCTACGCCATGGAAAGGGCTTTTTCTGTGCTGCGGGGTCAGTTGAACTTGGACGAGGGGAATACGGTTGCTATCGTTGACATCGGCGCAACCATGACAACGTTAAGTGTACTCAGCGATGGATTGACTATTTACACTCGTGAGCAGCTATTCGGTGGCAAGCAGCTGACAGACGAAATAATGCGGCGTTATGGTCTGCCTTTGGAAGAAGCAGGCTTGGCTAAGAAGCGCGGTGGCTTGCCCGCTGACTATGAGCCAGAAGTGTTAGTACCGTTCAAGGAAGCGGTGGTTCAGCAGGTCGCCCGCTCGCTACAATTTTTCTTCTCCTCTAGCCAATATAACGCTGTGGACCACATTGTTCTCGCTGGCGGCGTTGCTTCTATGGTTGGGTTGAACGAGTTAGTGCAGGATAAGCTCGGCACGCCGACGTCAGTGGCGAATCCGTTTGCGGAGATGTCGATCTCCCCCCGAGTCAATACAGTGGCGCTGGCAAACGAAGCGTCGGCAATGATGATTGCCTGCGGCTTGGCATTGAGAAGCTTCGGCTAATGGCGCAAATCAACTTATTGCCTTGGCGCGAAGAGCGTCGCCAGATTCTAAAAAAAGAATTTCTGGTATCTGTGGCGTTGGTGTTGGCTTTAAGCGCAGCCTTAATACTGCTTGCAGATCGTGTGATTAATAGCCAGATTGATGATCAGACCGCGCGTAACGAATATCTAATCGAAAATATTAGGGAGTTGGACAAGCAGGTAGCTGAAATTCGTGATTTGCAGAAGCGGCGTGAGCAACTGTTAGATCGCATGCGGGTGATTCAGAGGCTACAAGGCAACCGTCCCATTATCGTGCGAGTACTAGATCAACTTGTGCGCACAGTTCCAGACGGACTTTTTTATACCAAGCTAGTAGCTGTGGGGCCAGATATTACCCTGACAGGCGTGGCTGAATCGAATAGTCGAGTGTCGAGCTTGATGCGACAATTAGATGCATCAGACTGGCTAGCAAATCCGAATTTAGACAAGGTCACGGCTGCCCCAGATTTTGGTGACCAAGCAAATGTTTTTGTCTTGACCGTCCATGTCCCTGCCATTAAAGAAGCGTTAGAGGAAGGATGAACCATGGCTTTTGACGATACCCTGCGGTCGGTGCGAGAATTCGATTTTGGCAATCTTGATTTTGACAATGTCGGGTCTTGGCCTCCTGCGATCAAGATATTTGTTCGGGTGCTGTTATTGGCCTTGATTCTTGTGGCCGGCTACTACTATCACGTTGAAGACTTGCAGTTGACGTTAGCGGCGGCGGAGGCAAAAGAACTAGACCTCAGGAAAGATTATGAGACAAAGGCTTTTCAGGCAGCCAATCTGAGTGCTTATCGCCAGCAGATGGTGGAGATGGAGGCATCTTTTGGCGTTTTGGTAAGTCAGTTGCCAAGTGATACTGAGGTTCCTGGGCTGTTAGAAGATATTACCAACAAAGGCTTGCTGAACGGACTGGAGATTGCGGTGATCGATCTTCAAACGGAAAAGGAGAGCGAATTCTATGTAGAGTTGCCAATTGAAATTGTGGCATCCGGCTCCTATCACGATCTGGGCGCTTTTATCAGTGGCATGGCTGCCCTGCCCCGAATTGTGACGCTGCATGATTTTCAGATCGATACCAGTAGCGATAATTCTAATTTCCTCGATATAAAAATTCTCGCTAAGACTTACCGATATAAAGACGAGGAAGCCGAGGGATGAACTGCTTATCTCGCCGTTTATTGCTATTATGTTTAGTCGGTGGAATTTTGGGCGCGTGCTCCGCTGGAGACTTCGCAGACTTGGACAGTTTCATGCAAGAGAAGCGCTCTCGTCCAGGAGGTGTTATCGCGCCCTTACCTACCCTGAAAGCATATGAGGCATTTGCCTACAGCGCCACCAACTTGCGCAGTCCATTCGATCGGCCAATTGAGGTTCGAAAAACGACTCAAGCGCAAGCCATTGTGGCCATCAAGCCAGATGAAAGTCGTTCTAAAGAATTTTTGGAGCAGTTTACTCTGGACTCGCTGCTCATGGTTGGAACGTTGGCGAGAGATAAGAATAACTGGTCCTTGATCAAGGATCCTGATGGGGGCGTGCACCGTGTTCATGCTGGGAATTATTTAGGTCGCCATCATGGCAAAATAGTCGGCATGACAGATACCTCTGTAGCGATAGTTGAAATTGTAAGCGATGGCACTGCGGAGGGTTGGGTAGAACGCCCTCGCACCATCAAATTAGTCGGCCAATGAGCCGCTGCCACAGACACCTGCCGTGGCAATTAGGGATGATATTTAGGATGAAGGCCATGACTAAAATACGTTGGGGTGAGAGAAACAGATTGTCCAGAGCAGTCGCTGCGCTGGCGATGATCCTTGCCGCTGGCACGGCATTCGCTGGGCCAACGGTGCAGAACATTGAGTTTAGCTCTAAGTCGGGTGGCAAGTTTGAAGTACGGCTTGAATTTAATGAAACACCGCCGGACTTCAAGATTTATGCGATTGAGAAACCGGCTCGTCTTGCGGTGGATTTTCTCGGGACTTCAAGCAGCCTAGACCAGAAGCGCTATTCCTTGCCCTATGGCAATGCTAACAAAGCCGTGGTGCTCGAGTCTGGTGATCGTACTAGACTGGTGATCGAACTGGTGAAGTTGGTGCCTTATGAGACACGCGTGGACGGCAACAACCTGCTTTTGATGGTTGGCCAAGAGGGCAACGAATATCTCAAGTCTGCGAGTGACCCTCTTCTAGTAAGCGCAGGCGTGGTTGAGGTCATGGATGCGGTATCTGAAATTCGCGACTTACAGTTTCAGCGTACGGGTGACGGAGAGGGTAAGCTCACTCTGGATCTTACGAACCCTAAAGTGGACGTTAACGTGTTCAGTCAAGGTGGAGAGGTTAACGTGCAGTTTCTTGATACCACTGTGGCCCCGCGCTTCATGCGACGTTTTGATGTGACAGATTTTGCCACGCCTGTGGACAGTGTGGATGTGAATACGACGGTTCGCGGTGTGACTCTGGTGTTAAAAACTACTGGTGATTTCGATTACCTTGCTTATCAGACTGATAATCAATACGTGATTAGCGTCAAGCCACTTTCTAAGAAGGAGGCAGAGCGACGTAAGAACGAATTTAACTATGTAGGCGAAAGGATATCGCTGAACTTTCAGGACATTGAAGTTCGCGCGGTACTCCAGCTTATTGCTGACTTTACCGAGTTGAATCTGGTGGCCAGTGATACTGTATCGGGCCGCATTACCTTGCGCCTGCAGGATGTTCCTTGGGATCAGGCTCTGGACTTGGTGTTAAAAACCAAGGGTTTGGACAAGCGTCAGGTGGGTAATGTGCTGATGGTCGCTCCAGGGGCGGAAATCGCCGAGCGCGAGCGCCAACAAATTGAAGCGAACAAGCAAATTGCTGAGTTGGCGCCGTTGCGGTCAGAGTTCGTGCGTATCCGTTATGCCAAAGCGCAGGATATCGTTGGACTGTTTGAGGCAGGCTCAGAGGATGGCGGTAGCCTGACATCTCCCCGAGGCTCAGTAGTGGTCGATGTGCGCACTAATTCCATCATAATTACCGACACAGAGGCAAAGCTGGCTGAGATTCGAGAGTTGTTGGTGCTTGTCGATATACCCGTTCGTCAGGTGATGATTGAAGCCCGTATTGTGATTGCTCAATCCGATGCCACAAAAAACCTTGGTATTGAATGGGGCGGTGGCTATCTCAACAAGAGTGACGATAATATTGTGTCTGTTTCGGGTGACACGACAAATGTAGTTAGCCTGACTGATTCGGCAATAGCTGGTACTCTTGCTTCTGTCAGTTACCCTGGCGCGTTATTGGTAGATCTTGGGGTTGCTTCTACTAGCGGTTTTGCAATCGGTTTTGCCAGCAGTGATTTATTCCTAACGGCGGAACTGTCAGCACTGGAAGCTGAGGGTGAGGGGGAAGTTGTCTCTCAGCCCAAGGTGATTACTGGGGACAAGCAAGAGGCTTCGATTAAGTCGGGTACCGAGATTCCGTATCAGGAGTCTTCTCCAAGCGGTGAAACGACGACGGCTTTTAAAGATGCGGTGCTGGCATTGTTTGTAACCCCTAATATTACTCCGGATGATCGGATTATGCTGGATCTCAGAGTCAATCAGGATACCGTAGGGAGTTTGGTGCCGACGGGGACTGGCGGTTTTATTCCTTCGATCGACACGACTCAGCTTGAAACGCAAGTACTTGTGGGTAATGGAGAGACTGTTGTATTGGGCGGCGTATTTAAAACTGAGGACGTTGAGTCAGTGAACAAAGTTCCATTCTTTGGCGACATTCCCTACATCGGTGCTTTTTTCAGAAGTGAAACGCAAGTTCACAAGAAAACAGAGACTCTGATTTTTATTACGCCGCGTATCCTTGCTGATACGCTCCTTGATTAGGTTGGTTTAAAGCGCAATGCCCACTTTACGTAGAGTTTTTCTGGTTGGCCCGATGGGGGCCGGCAAAACGACAATTGGAAAGTATCTCGCCGAGCATCTGAAGCTGCGTTTCGCTGATACGGATACAGAGATTGAGGCTCGAACTGGGGCCGATATCCCGTGGATTTTTGATGTTGAGGGCGAGGAAGGTTTCCGCGACCGTGAGCAGCAGGTGGTAGCGGAAATGACAGAATGGGATGATCTTGTTCTTGCAACAGGCGGTGGGGTTGTGCTTCGTCCGGAAAACCGGAGTGCACTTGCAGGAAGAGGCTTTGTTATTTATCTGTATGCAACAGTGGAAGAGCAGACGCGACGAACCCGACGGGACAGAGGCCGGCCACTATTGCAAAAAGGTGACCCGGAACAGATATTACGAGCCCTTATGGCGGAGCGCGACCCCATGTACCGTGAAATCGCTGATCATATAATAGAGACTGACGCTTGTAGCCCGCGCATCGTAGCACAGCGCCTAGTGCAACAACTTACTTCCGAATAACGCGTGCGGCAAAGACAGCATGCCCCTCAAAACGTTATGATAGACCCGTCAAAAAAATTGAAATCCGGGGAGTTGTCGTGCCTTTGTTAATGCATACCCTGCATGTGGATTTAGGTGAGCGTGGTTATCCCGTTTACATTGGCCGTGACTTGTTCGCCGATATGAGTCTGCTTGCTGATTATGTCGCGAGTTCTCAGGTGGTCATTGTCAGCAATGATACTGTAGCGCCACTCTATTTGGAGAGGGTCAAGGCTGCTTTAGGCCCACGGAAGTTGGTCACAGAAATGATCCTGCCCGATGGCGAACAGTACAAAACGCTTGAAACACTATCGACAATCTTCGATCGGGTGATGGGAGAAAAACACGACCGCAGCACTACATTTGTCGCTGTCGGTGGCGGCGTTGTGGGTGATATTACTGGCTTTGCCGCAGCCTGTTACCAGCGCGGGGTGCACTTTATTCAAATTCCCACGACGTTATTGGCCCAAGTGGACTCGTCAGTCGGCGGAAAGACAGCGGTGAATCACCCATTGGGTAAGAATATGATAGGCGCTTTTTACCAACCCAAAGCGGTGCTTATTGATATCGATACCTTGCAGACGCTGCCCCGTCGCGAACTCAGTGCTGGTCTAGCGGAGGTAGTCAAATACGGCCTCATAAGTGATGAGCCATTTTACCGCTGGTTGCAGCAGCACATGCCGCAGCTGCTGGCTAAAGACGAGACTGTGCTGGCTGAGGCTATTGAGCGCAGTTGCTCGATAAAGGCGCGGGTGGTTGCACTGGATGAGCGCGAGGGTGGTATTCGCGCTATTTTGAACCTTGGTCATACGTTTGGTCATGCCATTGAAACGGGTCAAGGTTATGGGCGGTGGTTGCATGGAGAGGCCGTTGCAACAGGCATGCTGTTAGCGCTTGAAATATCCGCTAAGCGCGGTTGGATAGCCACGTCGGAAGTGGACGGCTACCGTGACTTACTGCTGGCAATGGATCTTCCGGTTCACATTCCCGAGGATATGAGTGCTGATACTTTTCTGGCGCTGATGTCGCGCGATAAGAAGGTCTTAGACGGGCGCTTGCGTTTAGTGCTGGTCAAAAGTATCGGTGACGCCTGTATCGTTGATGATGTTACCGAGCGCGAGCTGCGCGACGTATTGCAGTGAGCGGCGAGTAGTCTTTAGGCGCGCGGTATGTCTTTCAAAATTATCGATAGGAGGATCCTGTTTTTCAATGAGTGAACTTAAGAATGACCGCTTTTTGCGGGCCCTGCTGCGCGAGCCTGTGGATCGTACGCCCGTCTGGATGATGCGGCAAGCTGGGCGTTATCTGCCGGAATATCGTGCCACCCGCGAACAAGCCGGGTCTTTCCTGGACCTGTGTAAAAACGCCGAGCTAGCCTGTGAAGTGACAATGCAGCCCTTAAGACGCTATCCAATGGATGCTGCCATCTTGTTCTCTGACATTTTGACTGTTCCTGATGCGCTTGGATTAGGGTTATATTTTGAAGACGGTGAAGGGCCGCGTTTTCGGAAAACCGTGCGGAGTGAGTCTGACCTAGCGAGCTTGAATAGGTTTAAGGCCGGTGATGACCTCGCTTATGTGATGCGGGCCGTCAGCACTATCCGCAGAGAGCTCAGTGGTGCGGTGCCATTAATCGGCTTTTCCGGCAGTCCCTGGACGCTTGCAACTTATATGGTTGAGGGTGGCTCATCCAAAGATTTTGCGCGAATTAAAACTATGGCTTATGACACGCCAGAATTGATGCACCAATTGCTATCACTGCTCACCGACGCGGTGACGGACTATTTGACGGAGCAGATAAACGCGGGTGCACAGGCGGTACAAATTTTTGACACATGGGGCGGCAGTCTCACTGCTGCGGGTTATCAGGCTTTTTCCTTACAGTATATGCAGCGCATAATTTCTCGTCTTCCAACTGAGGCTGACGGCCGCAAAGTGCCGGTGATTGTATTTACAAAAGGCGGTGGTCAATGGCTGAATACGATCGCCGATTGCGGGGCACAGTCCGTTGGTATCGACTGGACGACGGATATACACACAGCAAGGCAGCAGGTTGGCAGTCGAGTGTCATTACAGGGCAATATGGATCCGAGTATGTTGTTTGCGTCGCCTGCACGCATCCGCAGTGAGGTCGAGTCGATACTAGCAGCCTACGGGCACGGGAGTGGACATGTGTTTAATCTTGGACATGGCATCACGCCAGGGGTAAACCCTGATAATGTGACTGCTTTTGTTGAAGCGGTGCAGGAGTTCTCAACGCAGTATCATGAAACGACCTGATTTGGCATGCCGAAATATTATGACTTCGTGTTTTTAATGGATTCTGCGGCGCTCTCGTCGCAACAAAAATCGTGTTCCATTTCCAGCGCTGGCTGATCTGAGGCCGGTCGGCCAACGATTTTAGCCGGCACACCGGCCACGGTCGTGTGAGCGGGAACATCCTCGAGCACCACGCTGCCTGCACCGACTTTAGCGCCATCACCAACACAAATATTACCGAGTATTTTAGCGCCCGCGCTGATTAGAACGCCGTCACCGATTTTAGGATGGCGGTTGCCCTCGTCCTTACCGGTTCCGCCCAGAGTGACGGACTGCAAGATAGACACATTTTTGCCGACCACTGCAGTTTCTCCAATAACCAGACCTGTCGCGTGGTCCAGCAAAATGCCTTGGCCTAAAGTGGCGGCGGGGTGTATGTCGACGCTAAATCGAGTAGACATGCGGTTTTGGAAAAAGAGTGCCAGGGATTCACGTCCCGTTGTCCACAGCCAATGGGCGACTCGATAGGTCTGCAGTGCATGGAAGCCCTTGAAGTAAAGGAACGGAATGTAGAGTTCATGGCAGGCAGAATCACGATCCTCTACCGCTTGCAGGTCTGCCCGCACAGCAGTATGGATTGAATCATCGTGCTTAAAAGCTTCTAAAACCAATTCGCGCAGCAGTTGTGAGGATACCGTGGGGCTTTCCAACTGGCTGGCAAGGTGGAAACTCAGCGCTAGTTCCATTCGCTCGTGATCTAAAATGGTCGCGTGCAGAAAGCTGGCGAGTATTGGCTCTTCGCTTGCATGGTCTGCCGCCTCTGTGCGGATCCGCTGCCACATAGGGTCATTAGTGGTCGAGGACATGGGTGAAACCTCCAATTGGCGCGAACGCTTTAACCTATTATTTTGTTTAGCCCGTTATTGGTGCTGGCTGTGTTCAGTTTGCGACTGGAACTGTGCTGTTAGCGTCTAACTTGCCGGTCGCTGGCGAATGTTATCATGGTTGGGGCTGCTCAAGCCAAGCGCGAGGGCTTTCTGAGCAAGCCGATAGACCCCATTTCATTCCGATATGATGTTGGCAACATAGCACCACAGTTGGTGGCCACTGTTGCGATACTTCTGTTCAAACAGACTTAGATCTGGACCTGTATCGGCGACCCTGAGAACGCGGCCGCGATGGCCCGCCAAATGCATCGCGCAGCCGAATTCCTCGATATAGATCTGCCAGTTTGAACGCAGCTCAACCATTCCGCCAAGGGCCAACAACAATGGAAAACTAGGATGGCCATGGATGCGTCTTTGCAGGTGCGCAGCCTTGGGCCAAGGATTGGGATAAAGCATATAGTGATGCCGGGGTCGCAGGCCATCACGCAGGAGCAGAGTCCAGATGGCTGCGCAATCTGCCTGCAGTAGCAGATAGTTAGTCCGCAGACTGTAAGGATGTTTTGCCAATCGTCTAGCAGATTTGTCGATCCCGACAATCAGGTGATCTGGGTGTCGTTCAGCTAGAATTGCCGTACTGTGTCCGGTACCGCAGAATGAATCTAATATTATGGGACGCGGCCTTGCGTTGAGCTCTGCGGACACATGTCCATACGCTTGAAAATTGTGTGCTGCTATCTCACCACGGTGGGTTGTCTGCAGATGCCGACGAATGACCTGTGTCAGCTTGGGGTGCAGATACTGCTGATTGCTATTAACGGTGCGAGAATTGGCTTGCAAAAGGCCTGAGCATCTCCAAATTGTGAATTTAACGCACAGTGGGTTTGATGTTGTTGGCTGCCACTGCGATCATTACCTTCTATTATAGACATATCTATTCACAGAAGAAGACTCCCCATGCGTGACGATCTGCGGCCCTACTGGGTAAAAAAGTGTTATCTGAAGTTCAGAGTCTGGTATGCAGATTATTACCTGCGTCCAGAGTGTGCATCTCTCGGGCGCTACCACACAATTATGAAGCCTTGGTATGTGCATCTGTCGGGTAATAATATCCAGATAGGTCAATCGTTCACCGCGATAGGTGAACCGGGGAATAGAGTAGAGGTGGGTGTCTGGGGACGAGAAATTGGTCAAGGCCGAGTAGTAATTGGCGACTGTTGCCTGATGAGCCCGGGTTCCAGAATCAGTGCCAGCGACGAAATTATACTGGGTAACGGTGTGATGCTAGCTAACGGTGCCTATGTCACCGATTCTGACTGGCATACCATCTATGACCGCATGGTGCGGCAGGAGATCGCGACACCGGTGCACATTGGTAATAATGTTTGGCTGGGTGACCACTCTACTGTACTCAAAGGTGTGACTATCGGCGATAACAGTGTGGTTGCGGCCAGAGCCGTAGTCACCCGTGATGTGCCGGCCAATGTGGTTGTTGCCGGAAGCCCAGCGACGGTGGTCAAGGAGTTGGATCCAAAGCGAGGTTTCAAAACACGCATGGATTATTTTTCAGACCCTGCCGGCCTAGAGACATTTTTTGACGCGGTGGATCGTGAGGTGCTGGCCTCAAACACTGTTTGGCGGTGGCTCTGGTCTCTGGTTTATCCAGGGTCGCGTTCTCGCTGACAGTGCGACTAAGAGGTTGATTTAGATCACTAGAGTAACTGCAGCGGCTCCTCTTGCAGAGCCGACATCTGTTCGCGTAATTCAAGAATATGATCCGCCCAGTAACGCTCTGTGTTGAACCATGTAAAGCTGCGCGGAAAAGCGGGGTCTTTCCAGCGGCGTCCCAACCAGGCGGCATAATGAATCAGGCGCAATGTGCGCAAGGTTTCGATCCAGCGAATCTGACGGGGGTCGAAGTCGCAGAACTCAGAATAGCCTTCTACCAGTTCAGACAGTTGCAGTTGGCGGTCGTGACGTTCGCCGTTAAGAAACATCCACAAATCTTGCATAGCTGGCGCGGCGCAACAATCATCAAAATCGACAAAGTGTGCGGTGTTATCGCGCCATAAAATATTGCCAACATGACAGTCACCATGAATGCGGATAAAGTCTTCGGGCTGGACCTCGCGGAACACTGATTTGACCTGTTGCTCCAGATCCGCGGTCAGTGATTCATAAGCGGGTGCCAAGTCACGCGGAATAAAGTGCTCAAGCAGCAGCTTGCGACTGTCGCTCAGCATCCGCTGTACCGACATCGAGTGCCTCACTGTGAAAGGCTGGGCGCGTCCTACGGCGTGAATTCTCCCTAGGGTTCTGCCCAGTACCAGCATGTTGTCGAGATTATCTAGCTCTGGCGGATAGCCCCCTCGACGCAAAAAAAGGGCAAATTGAAACCCTTCGAAGCTATGCAGGGTAGCCCCCTGATCATTTACCATAGGCGCCACTACGGAAATTTCTGCGTCCTGTAGTTCAAGGCTAAAGCGGTGCTCTTCCAAAATTTGCGCTTCGCTCCACCGCTCAGGGCGATAAAATTTTGCGATCAGTGGCGTACCGTCCTCAATGCCAACCTGATACACCCGATTCTCATAGCTGTTCAGTGCCAACAGCCGAGCGTCGCTGACATATCCGGCAGATTCCACCGCATCGATAATGATATCTGGAGTTAGCTGGTCATAAGGGTGAGTTGTCATGCGGGGTCAGTACTCTCCATCAATAGCGCTGCGCTTTTGATTTGTGCATAGATTTTGTCCCCAACACGCAGCCCCAGTTGGACGCAAGATTTGCGTGTAATCCGCGCCAACAAGTATTGCGAGCCAAGTGAGAGGCGTAAAAGCAATCTGGCGGTGTTTGCATCTTCGATCTCGACCACGGAAACCGGAAGGATATTTAAAATGCTGCTGTCCAGCGGACGCCGGAGACATACGCTAACGTCTCTGGCTGGGATGCGTATTCTGCGCGACTGGCCAATCGCATGCGGCAAATGATTCACCCATACGCTGTGCCCGTCGACCGTTAATTCACTTAGGCCGTACTTCATATCATGTTGCGAGACCTTGGCAGTAACGATGGCAGCGGCCTGTTCTTCGCGTGATAGGCGTGTGTCGAGGGTACTGCACAGAGCTAATAACGACCCCTGTTCTACCAGCCGCCCTTGCTCCAGCAACAGCAGGTGGTCAGCTAGCTGGCTCACTTCTTCGATATCGTGACTGACGTAAAGCATGGGCAGTTGCAGCTCTTGCGATAGGCGTTGCAGGCAGCGCAAACATTGCTGACGAGCGGCATGGTCCAGGTTGGCTAGCGGCTCATCAAGCAGCAGGAGCTGCGGAGCCGATAACAGAGCACGGCCAATGGCTACACGCTGTTTCTGTCCCGCGGAGAGGGTATCAGTTGAGCGTGACAGCAGTTCATCGAGTTCTAGCCAGTTGATCACCTGCTCTAGCTGTATATCGACTGACCGCGGGCGACGCGTCAGCGCATAGTCAAGGTTGTGCTGCACGTTGAGATGCGGGAACAGTCTAGCGTCCTGAAAGACATAACCGATATGACGTTGCCAGACTGGCATGGTGTTACTCGCATCCTGCCATGTTTCATTATTAAGGCGAATGATGCTGCCGGATGCTGTTTGGCGCAGGCCAGCGATACAATCGAGCAAGGTACTTTTACCGCTGCCGCTGGGCCCGTAGACGGCAGTGATAGCATTGGCGGATAGTTGGCAGTTCACTTCTAAAGAGAAGCCATTGTTGCCGGAGCACTTAATATCAAGGGTTAGAGCGTTCAAGCACGCACCCGCCATGCACTCTGTCGATCACGACGGTAGAGCAGAAATAATAGGGCTAGCGAAAAAACGACCAGCGCTCCAGCTAAGCGGTGTGCTTCGTTAAAACGCAGGGATTCTACGGAGTCGTATAACGCGATCGACAGCACTTGTGTTTCGCCGGGAATATTGCCGCCAATCATTAGAACCACTCCAAATTCACCTACAGTGTGGGCGAATCCGAGACTGGCAGCGGTAACAAAGCTGCGGCGGCTGAGAGGCAGCACGAGAGAGCGAAATTGATCGAGGGGCCGGGCGCCCAGTGTCGCCGACGCTTGCAGCAGGTTGTGGGGGATTCGTTCAAATGCGGTTTGCAGTGGTTGCACCACAAATGGCAAGGAGTAAATCACCGAGCCTATAACTAAAGCACTGAAACTGAACGCTAGCTGCGAACCCGTTAGCTGTTGCCAGAGTCGGCCCAAAAATGTATCTGGCGCAAACAGCAAGAGCAGGTAAAACCCGAGAACCGTGGGCGGCAGAATAAGCGGCATAGCCACCACTGCTTCGAGGAGCGCAGATACACTGCCACGACGTCGGGACAGCCACCAGGCAAGCGGTGTGCTGACAATTAATAGTAGGACGGTGGTGATTGAGGCCAAAGCGATGGTGAGATAAATCGCATCAAGCTCTGTATTACTCAAGGACAAGGTCGGTAGCCGGCTGCTGTAATTTGAGCTCGCACGTTATCACTTCTTATCCAATTCAGGTAGGCATCTACGTTGCTATTGTTTGTCAGAGGTATTGCATATTGCGCAATCGGTTGATGCCAGTCCGGTGGGATAGGTGTCGCGGAGGCTGGCGCTATAGACAGCGGCAGCAGTGCCAAGTCAGTAGCCCCACTGTGCCAGAAGGCATAGGCTTGTGTCGCATTGGCACCTCTTACCAGTTTCCGGCTCCTGCCCGCTTGAAACTCTGGCCTTGCAAGAACGTCCATGGCGGCTCGGCCATAGGGCGCTGTAGCAGGATTTGCAACCGCGACGCTTAGTTCCGCGTGTGTCAGTGCGGACAACTTGCCGCCACCACCCGCAAGCGCCAAGCTGCCTAGTGCATAGCAAAAAGTGTTGGCGTGTTGGTATTTTGGTGTGGCCATAATTGTGATCGGCGCCTCTCGGTCTGCGGCAAAAAATAGATCGAAGGGTGCGCCGTATTTAATTTGGGTGGCCAACATGCCTGTTGATGCGCTGCTCAGCCTGATTTCAATGCCGGTGGCATCCTGAAATTGTCGGTTGATAGCGATCAACGTAGGCTTGAAATTTGCAGCTACGGCTATCCGCAATGGCTTTTCTGCCCATGCCGGCGCGGTAGACAGCATCAGTAAAAGTGCCGCGAGTCGCATCCAAAAAGTCCTAGAAATGTTACGTTAATCGCTGGGCGCGGGGGTGCGAGCAAGGCACCAGACTTCAATATACTCGGCGCCTGCGGCTGCCAGCGCC
>PKDD01000164.1 GCA_002862465.1 Haliea sp. | reverse complement strand
CAATAGCGCACTTCTAATCGGGCGTTAAGCGCGACGTATGGAGGCCCCCAACTCTGCCAGTTTCTTGTCGATATTGGCATAACCGCGATCTAGGTGGTAGACACGGTCGATGACAGTCTCGCCATCGGCCGCCAGCGCAGCAATGATTAATGAGGCAGAGGCACGCAAGTCGGTAGCCATGACCTGAGCCCCTTGCAATCGCTCGCGGCCACGTACAATGGCAGTTCGGCCCTGTAACTCAATATCAGCTCCCATACGCTGTAGCTCTGCGACATGCATAAAGCGGTTTTCAAAGATATTCTCTACTACCGAGGCGGAGCCGACGGCTAATGCGTTGAGCGCCATGAATTGGGCCTGCATATCGGTTGGAAAAGCGGGAAAGGGCGCCGTCTGGATATTGACCGCCTTGCAGCGAGTGCCGACAGCATCTAGATGAATCCAGTCCGGTCCCAATTTCAGCCGACAGCCCGCTTGCTCCAGTTTACCCAAGACATGCTTTAAATAGCTGGGGTTTGTGCCCACGACGGTTACATCACCGCGTGTAGCCGCCGCAGCGGCTAGAAAGGTTCCGGTTTCTATCCGATCAGGCGGCACCCTATGGCTGGCGCCGTGCAGATGCTTGACGCCTTCGATGGCTATGGTGCCGGTCCCGGCTCCGGTAATACGGGCACCCATAGATTGCAATAATTGCGCTAGATCGGCTATTTCCGGCTCCATCGCGCAGTTCTCAAGGGTTGTCACGCCCTCAGCGAGTGTGGCCGCCATTAGCAGGTTTTCAGTCGCCGTAACTGACGGTACATCGAACGCGAAATGCGCTCCATGCAAACGCTTGGCCTTGGCTTTAATATATCCGGCCTCGATGCGGATGTCTGCGCCCAGTGCCTGTAATCCAACGATATGCTCATTGACGGGGCGTGAGCCGATAGCACAGCCTCCCGGGAGCGATACATCTGCTTCCCCAAAGCGAGCCAGCAGAGGGCCGAGCAAAAGTATTGATGCGCGGATAGTCTTGACTAGATCATAGGGTGCTTTTACAGAATGTATCGCATCGCTGCTTAGCACCAAGTCGGTGCCAGAGCGCTCCACCTGCGTGCCAAGCAATTCTAGCAATTGCAGCGCTGTGCCTATGTCGCGTACGTCAGGTAAATTGCTGATATGCAAGGGCTCGGCGCTCAGTAAAGAGGCAGCGATGATCGGTAGAGCAGCATTTTTTGCCCCTGCCACTTTGACATCGCCGCGTAATGGCCCGTTACCCGTGATGAAAATTTGTTCCATTAGTGTGCCGGAATGCCAGTGATGAGTCCGGCAACTTTAAGATCTGCATAAGCGTCGATAATGGTATCGATCTGCGTGCTCGTGTGGGCTGCGCTAACGCTGTTGCGCAGCAGGAAGTTGGTAGAGGGCGACGCCGGTGGGATAACCAGATTGACATAAACCCCAGCCTCCATCAATGCTTTCCAGCAGTCGATCGTGCGTGAGCGATCTTCCATCGCCACGGCAACAACCGGGCTGGCGGTAGGGCCCACCGGAAGGCCCATAGATTTGAGCCCCTGATAAAGGCGATTGCAGTTATCCCACAGCTTCGTCTGCAACGCGGGTTCAGTGGCGACTATGCGCAATGCTTCGCGTGTGGAAGCGATTACGGATGGTGAAGATGATGCGGTAAAGATATAGGAATTAATGCAGAAGCGAATGGCTGCCAATTCCGCATGCTGGCTGACACAAAATCCGCCGACGGCGCCTAGGCTTTTGCTAAATGTTCCACAAAAAAAGTCGACGTCTGTTTCTACTCCGGCTGCTTGTGCTGCCCCTCGTCCGGTGGCGCCCATGACGCCCATGGAATGTGCTTCATCTACCAATAAATATCCACCGTACTCGCGTTTAACAGCAGCGATTTCCTGCAGTGGGGCAACATCGCCAATCATAGAATAAATGCCTTCAGCGATAATTAACGTCTGACTGGCACGATCACCCAGCCGGCGTAATCGTTTGGCAAGATCTTCGGGGTCGCTGTGCTTAAAACGTATAATCTCCGCACCGCTCAATTTGACTCCTGTGTAGATACTAGCGTGGCTGTCTGCGTCAAGAAGAATCACATCTCCGGGGCCAGCCAAGGTGGCGCACATACCCATGGTTGCGGTGTAGCCCGTGGAAAACACGATGGCATTGTCTACACCGTAAAACTGTGCTATTTCGGTTTCCAGCGCCTGATGTTCAGCGAACGAGCCGTTGGCGAGTCGAGACCCAGTCGTGCCTGTTCCCCAGCGCACCGCAGCATCTTGGGCGGCTTTGATACAGCGCGAATCGAACGATAAACCGAGATAATTATTGGTGCCGGCCAGGATAACATTACGGCCCTGCACTACTCCCTCTGTGGCAGACAGAATTTTTTCGGTAACAGCGCCAAAGGGTTTAACACTGCGCTCTGCAAGCTCGGCCTGAAAGTCTGCCATAGGTTTAAATTTGTCGAACATCATCGCTTTGATTTGCCTCGGGAATTCACCAGTGACGATTAGAGGTTAAGTTGTCTAACCTTGGTCGCCAGATCACCAATCGTGTTGACATCAGGAAGAATATTTAATGGGATGGATATGTCAAAGTGGTCCTCAATTTTTTCGATAAACTCCATCACCTCTAGCGAGCTAAGCCCCATATCGGCCACCAGCGAAGTGTTTTCAGATAAAACCAGCTTGTTTTTATTCTGTGAGTCTAGGGCGCTGTAGAGGAAGCTGAGATATTCCGAATAATCGGTCATTTTGTTGCTGCTCTTGCGTCGATCAAGGTAAATCGTTAGATTTCAGAGGCTTAAACTATACCGATGGAAGAATACTAATGCCAGTAATTTGGTTAATTGACGCGTATCGGGCAGGAGAGCGCGGGCAGGTGCGCGCGCTAGTCGATGCATTAGGCTGGCCCTGCACGATAAAGGTGATGAGCTATCGTAAATATGCGTTTCTGCCCCATGTACTGGGGCAAGCAACCCTGCGAGGGATCACCTCTGACTCTGCTGCGACACTCAGTCCTCCCTGGCCGGATTTGGTAATTAGCAGTGGTGTGCGCAATGAGCCAATCTGTCGTTGGATTCGCTCTCAGTCCGGAGATCGGTCACGTTATGTGCATGTTGGTCGACCCTGGGGTGCATTAGATACGTTCGACCTAGTAATTACCACGCCGCAATATCGTGTGCCGCTGCATCCCAATGTGCTTAACAATATGCTGACCCTACACAGCGTGACGGCGCCGCGTCTCGCCCAAGCTCGGGCACAATGGGAGTCGATATTTGCTGATTTACCAAGTCCGCGCTTTGCGGTAATGGTGGGTGGGGATAGCGGCCCATTCACCCTAGGTCCGCGCGCTGCAGCCCGCTTAGGCGCCGAAGCGTCTCGCATGGCAAAGGCTCACGGCGGCTCGCTGCTGGTCTCCACCAGTTCGCGCACCTGCTCGGCAGCACAGGACGCATTGCAATCTTCCATTACTGCACCAAGCTATGTCTACCGATGGCCGGGCGAAGGCTTGGAAAATCCCTACGAGGGTATTTTGGCCTGGGCTGATCGCTTGATTATTACCGGTGACAGCATTGCAATGTTATCGGAGGCCTTGGCTACGGGTAAGCCGGTGGCGATATTTGATCTCGGAGGCATGCGCGACCTCCATGATCAAAACGCTCGAGATTTTCGTTTAGGAGGCGCGCTTTATACGGCGATGTTGCGCTGGCTCTGGCAGCCGTTGACTAGGGATATTACGTTGGTACACAAACGGTTGCATGAGGCAGGTTGTGCGACGTGGCTGGAGGACGCCTGGCTTGCGTCTAAGGTGCCGGCGCAGACCGATCTGCAGCGTGCTGTCACTGCCGTGCATAGACTACTTGGCGAGCACTGATTGCTCTTCTTTGGGTAATAAACGGGCATTTCCGCCAGACATTCTATAGACATAATCAGCCGCCTCTACCATGGCGCGATTGTGGGAAATAGCCAATATGGTGAGTTGGCCTTTTAGGCCTTCTAGCGTTCTGCAGATAGCATCCTCGCTATCGCGATCCAAGGCGCTGGTCGCTTCATCCAGAATTAAGAGGCTAGGCCGGTTTACCAACGCCCGAGCGATTACGATACGCTGACGCTGACCACCAGAGAGCTTTCCGCCCCTCTCGCCGACCATTGTGTCTAGGCTTTCAGGCAGGGCCGATACGAATTCCCAGGCGTCGGCAGCGCGCAGCGCCTGCTCCGCATCGTTGATCCCCAATTCCGGATCTCCCAGCGTTACATTGTGCAAGATGCTGTCATGCAGCAGTATAGTGTCCTGCGGTACGTAGCCTATCATGCCGCGCCATTGCCTGAGATCGACATCCCGTAACGGAGTGCCATCGATCAAAATATCTCCTCTCTTTGGTTGGAGTAGGCCTATCGTCAGATCCACAATAGTGGTTTTTCCCGCGCCTGAAGATCCGACCAATGTGGTTAGTGAGCCAGCCTTGATCTTCAAGGACAAATCGTTGAAGACTGGGTGTCGTTTGTCGTAGTCAAAGCTTATATCTGCGAAGTCGATGGCGGTTTTAAAGTGCGGTTTTATCTTGCCGCCCAAATGTTCCTCGGCATCACTGGCGGCGTCAATAGAGTCTAAAAGGGCCCAATAGGCACTCTCCCCCTGCACGAGTTTTTGGTATTGCTTTTGTACTTTTCCAAAGAATGCAAAGGCGCGCCCTAAAGCAACCACGAGTACCATCACGACTGGCAGATCCATGCTGAATTTGGCTACTGAAACATACACGCCTAGGCAAATAAATGCGGTGAACATCAGCTCTTGGCCCGAATCCAGAGAGGCAGCACTCATCACCTGACGGCGCAGGGCCTTATTGAGACGATTGGTGTCGTGCGCGAGGACTTTGTCGGCGAGATGTTCTCGTGACATTGCCTTTAACGGTTTGACCGATTGTAGGGTGTCGGTAAGGTTAGACATGAGTGACGTCATAAGCAGGGTTTGTTTTTTGCCCGCTCGACGCGTAATTCGTACTAAAAAGTGCGACAGGCCAATCACGATAATGCCCGCACCGATGCCTACCATCGATGCCTGCCACGATAATGCGAAGGCTACGGCCCCATAAATCAGTCCTTGGATCAGATAGATGATTGCGGTGGCGCCATTGATAAAAGCAGCAGATGAACGTTGTGCTTCTGACGCGAGTGCGTTGGTCAATTTGCCTACGGGCTGGTGCAGGAAATATTCCCATTTGCTGCGCAAAACTACGCGCAGTAACTGCAGGCGTAAGTCGGTGCTTACCTGAGCAGCGGTGTAACCCACTTGCCGCTGGCCTATAAGTAAAAACAAGCTTTTAAAGGCAACCCCGCCCAGAACAATTAGGAGCATGTTGCGCAGCGTCGGTGTAATACCAATGCTCGCCAGTATGTCCAAGACCGTGCGTTCAAACTTATTCTGGCTTGCCATATCCGGACTGGGCAACATGTTCGCCGCTTCGGGCCCCAGTGCAATATTCAATAGCGGCAATAGCGCGGATAGCCCGATACCCTCGGCCGCACCCGACAGCAGCAGCGCCAAAACCATAAGTGCACTTTGCCAGCGATACGCGCGAAAGAAACTGAATATTAAGCGCACGTGGAGGGTTCCTCAAGAATAGCTACAGCGAAAAGCGCGGTTAACTTTTTCATGGCCTCTGTCATCGATTGTCTCACCAACGCAGACGCCGCAGCAGTAAAAGGCCGACGGCCAGCGTAATTAACGCTGGTAGTACCGCCACCAGTGGAATATTCCATTGCAGGAGTTGCCCAAGTGAGAACATTATCTGTGCGCCCAAATAAAACAGTATACCTATCACAGCGCCAATGCCTATGCTGATACCAAGACTGCGATCGCGCCCCGCAGTAATATTCCCACTGATCGCGGCGCCTAGCAAAACCATGGCACACACCGTTAGCGGCATCAGCAGCCTCTGCCAGAATGCATGCATATATTCTTCTATGGGCTGTCCATTAGTAGCCCGATATTCACTGTATTTATAAAGTAACGATAGATTCATGCTCTCTACGGGCAGTGTCAGTGTAGGCAACTCATCACGGGACCAAAGGTTAGCAATTTTCAATGCATCATAGCTCCGAGTTTGAAGCTGACCGTCTATCAATACTTTTTCTCTGACCGCTTGAAATATCCATGTTCTGTCGTTTTCGACGATTGCCGTCCTTGCCCGTAGCGCGCGAATCAGCTGATTGGATTCATCAAATTCAAAGAGGCTAATGCCCCCTGGCACATTATCCTCGGACATAATCGTCAGATGGATGTAACTCTGCCCGTCTGTGGACCAGACGCCGCCATCCGGAAGCCATCCGAAGCTTCCGTGCCGCAAGCGCTGGCGTTCTTGCCCTGCCGATTGCTGCAGTTGCGGTGTGATATATTCCATACAGGCCCACAGCCCAGCCATGAACAGTAAAGTCGGTAAGGCGAGTGTGGTGAGTAGTTGTGACGGGGAGAATCCGGTACAACTGACGATGGTTAACTCGTTATAGCGGTCAAGACTGGATAGCGCAACAATACTCCCTAACAGTGCCACCACCGGCGCCAAATTTACTAATTGATTAGGTAGAGTAAGCAGCGTATAGCGCGCTACCGCTAAGGCATTATAGTGCTGTCCGGCATGATCCAACTCTTGGGTGAAGCTAATAAGACCGAAAATGGCGCCGAGTACGAGCATGACGAGTAGCCAGCCCCTGGCGACACTTAACCCGATATAGCGCTGTAGAATCATCGCCGCTTCATCCTTGGGAATGTCACCAGTACCGCCAATAGGCCAGCCTGCAAAACATAGGCGGACCACAGCCCTGGCACTGCCGCAAGTGTACCTTGCTCCATCAGTGTGCGCAGTACGCTTATCATTGAGAACAGAGTAATGTAAGCCAGCAACGCAATAGAAACGCTCCGAAAGCGGGATTCTCTCGGTGCGGAGCGGGCCAGTGGCACTGCGATCAAGGCTAGAAGAACGGTTGCTAACGGTGTAGTTATTCGCCACTGGTATTCGGCTACATCCTTGGGGTTGGAAGATTGTGCTAGGTTCAGGGTGGTTTCAGCCTTACGGCGATATTTCTCCTGCGCCTCTTCGTTGGGCAGTTGGACGATCAACTCTTTGAACTTTAAGGTCAAATCCTCACCACCGCTATTGTCTAAGAGGTAATTGTAGCCGTTGTAGAAAGTCGCTTGCATAGCCTGATCAGGGTTGAGCGTCGGCATTGCTGCGGACTCTGCAATGATGATCTCCGAGCGTGCTGATTCGCCATAGCTTTTCTGCAGAAAGACATTCTTGTGTAAGCCCATTGTCAGGTCTACGCCTCGGGCAATAAAGGTGTAATCGCTGCCATCCATAGTGACGAACTCGTCGGCTGACATCTGTTTTAAATCAAATTGGGCCGCAGCTTTCGATTCTAAGGCGTAGCTGGTGCGAAAAGCCCATGGGCGTCCTAGAGTCGACATCAATCCGGTAATGATTGCGATGACCAGTGCTAGTTTTAAAACCGCCTGAAGAATACGTGCGCGACTAACGCCTGCGGCATAGAGCGCGCTCATCTCAGAATCACGGTAGAGTCGGCCTATGGCTGACAGCACTGAGAAAAAAAATGCTGAGGGTAATAATATCTCCAGAGTGATCAGCGTATTAAGGCTGACAAGCTTGAGTGCGGTCATCATATCCAGTTGCCCGCTGGCGGCGAGGCTCAACTGGCGCGCGGCGGAAAAGCCAATGAAAACTAGTACTAGGAGGCCGAGTCCAGTACAGAAGGGGCGAATAATTTCCCGGCTGATGTGGCGGTCGATAATCAAGGGGTCGTTTTCCTGTCGGTGCAGGCGTCTATTCTACATGAAACGCGCGTTATCTGGTTATTTTGGCTTGCTTCGCGCATAATTGCTCGCTCTGCGACTGCCACTGAATCCTGCCTGCGAGTATTGCACTGAATGTTAAATTTGAGTGATGGTGTTAAGAAGGCGTTGATTCTCATCCCAACGCAGCCTTTGCCAGCCCGGACTCGGGTTGCGGTGCGCCGTAAACACCTGGCTAGGCTAGAGATGGCCAAAGCTCAGCGAGCCAATTTCTTGATTATCGGCCACCCCAAGAGTGGCAACACATGGCTCAAAGTTATGATTTCGCGCTTGTATCAATTGCGGTATAACCTGCCCGAGTCGACGCTTATTAATACCGATGAATTTGCGCGCAAAATCCCTGAGATTCCCCGTTTGGCCGCAACCAACGCGCACTACAGCTATGAGGGTGAGGTAGGCAAATTGCTGGCCTGTGGCGCGACCGATAATCCGCTTCGACATAAGCCAGTGCTATTTTTGGCACGTAACCCGATTGATATTGCAGTATCCTGGTTTCATCAATTTACGAAGCGTCAGTCTAGGGCAAAGCAGGAACTAATTAACCATTTTGTAGATAACCCTGTTGATCGCCGCACCGTGCAGATGTGGGATTTTGTGCGCTATTCGGATATTGGCCTGCCCAGCCTTATTGAATACCAGAATACTTGGGCCCGCAATGTGCAGGCGCTGGAGCACGGAATGTTGGTTCGTTATGAAGAGTTGCGCGCTAAGCCGGTGCTAACACTGCACGCGATTACGCAACTCATGGGTGAGGAATTCAGCTTAGATGAAATTAGCGATGCCGTAGAATGGGGCTCCTTTGATAACCTGCAAAAGTTGGAGACCAGTGGCACTTTTAGTCAGGGTGGTATGAAGTTGGTAAACGCCAATGACCCGAGTACGTTTAAAGTCCGGCGGGGGAAAGTCGGGGGCTATCGCGAAGATTTTGAGGCGGCTCAAGTTGCGGAGTTGGAAGCTTTGGTGAGGGACAATATTCTGCCGGAGTTGGGTTATTGTCAGGACGCAGCGGACGACTGACGATGACACCTCGCACTTGGGTTATCCTCAGTGACAAACGAGGCGATAATGGCCAAGTCGAGTCAATCGTCGAAGCTCTGCCATGGCCTGTCGAAAATAAATACGTGCATATGCGTCCCGAATGGGTGTTGGGTAAGCCACGTTATAGACCTTCCCTGAATCACCTTGATTTGAGTCGCAGTGACGCCTTAGAGGGTCCATGGCCAGACTTGATTGTTACGGTGGGTCGGCGTCCTTCGATGGTAGCTCTTTGGGTACGTAAGCAATCGGGCAATAAGACCAAGATAGTATTGGTGGGTAAGCCGTCCGGACATATGCTCGATTTTTCTTTGGTCGTCGCCAGCGCTGAGAACCAGATGCCACCAATGCACAATTTCCTTCCGATTACCTTGCCTCTAATGCGCGTAGGCCTTGATGATGTGGCAAGTGAGGTGTTGGCCTGGCGGGAGCGGCTCGGTGCACTGCGCAAGCCATTGATTGCCATGCTGGTTGGTGGAGAGACTAACCCATTTATCATGAATCGCCAGGTTGCCAGTGACCTGATCGCGACGGCGCACTGGGTTATTGATGAGTTGGACGGTACGCCCTATGTGACTACTAGCCGCCGCACCACGCCCGAGGTGGTGGAGATATTGCGTCGTGATCTTCCTGAGCAGGCAGTATTTTATGCATGGTCTGCCGCGGCAGAGGATAATCCCTATCGGGCTCTATTGGGTTGCGCCGATGGCTTTATCGTGACAGCCGACAGCGTATCTATGATGGTAGAAGTTATCTATCTGCATAAACCGCTGGCGATTTTTCCGCTACCCGGCGGTTGGCTGGGTTACATCGATCAGCGGCGCCGGTCACTGGCGCATTGGTTGTTTAATCCAAAATTGGATTCTGCTTGGGATCGGTGGCGCCATCGGCTAGCGAGAGGTGTTTATTATGTGGATATTTTTAAGGTGTTGTGTGCTACCCGAGATTTCCGCGCGTTTCATCGCCTGCTGGTAGATAAGGGGCTGGCAGTCTGGTCAGGACAACGCTTTACTCAGCCTAGTGCTCGATTGCCTGATGATGTCGGCCTGGTTGTGAGACGTATTCAGGCACTTTTTTGATGGCGCTTCTCTCGGCTGAGCCTCGCATCTTGCATTCTTTTATTCCAGTGATGGATTTCGCGTGCCTAACTAGGCAATCTATTTTTGCTTTAGGCTTTGTAGATACCTTTATAAATCATTTTGCGCACTGCCAGAGGAAATAAGAGCGTATGGATTGTCCACCTGGGGAAGCGGAAACTGCTCCCTTGTGGCTGGAATACACGCAAACCGTCGTTTTGCACCCCGAAGACTGAGCCCCAGCGATAGGGTGGTGACTCATAGCGTTTCATGCGGATATTTTTAGTGGAGAGATAGGCGCGAATATTGTGTCCGAGTAGACGATAGCCCCAATTGCGAGCCGAGCTTCTGTGGCGGTCCGAGGCGGCAATGTCGCCGACTGTGAAGACATTTTCATAGCCGTCCACGCGCAAAAAAGCGTCAGCTTTTACAAAGCCAGTGTCGTTGAGCATGTCGGAGGGAATGAAGTCGTTATTGGGGCTCATTTTACCCACCGCCCAGAGTGTAATATCGGCAGTAAAGCGGTCTTGCCCGCCTGAGAATGCAATGGGCTCCGTGGTGAAACGATCGCATTGAAATCCATCCGGTATCACTGCACGGTGATTGGGGTATAAGTTCACGCCGGCGCTCAACAAGTGCCGCTCTACACTGTTTCGTACTTTAGGGTGGTAGCCCGGCAGTGGCTGCTGTTCACTGAAGAAAAAGTGCACAGACTTTTCCCGATATCGCTCAGCTAGGTTGCCTGCGACACTTGCGCCAGTGGCGCCGCCTCCAATGATCGCTATTGATTGTGCTTGCAGTAGCTTTTGTGAGGCGCGATCAGTTTGTCGGTTGATGGAAGCGACACTTTCCAACGCGTTGTTGCGCCAGAAGCCGTTGGTTACGCCGGAAGAGATCACCAGAGCGTCATAGTGCTCCACCTGTTTGCTGCCGTCTTGCAGTTGCACGGTTGCGGTTCGTTCGTTGGGATCTATAGCGGTAATCAACCCCTGTAGCGTCCGCACCCCGTGAAGGTGTTTATAGCGGCTAAAGGGCATCAAGTAATCTTTTTTCCAAGCTTGGGGCTGTGTCAGGCGCATGCCTAATTCTTGACCACTGACCAAACAGGGTTTGGGACTGATTCCTACGATTTCAAAGTCTTTCCCCAGATTGATCGCGACTAAGAGACCGGTATCACCAAACCCCGCAATTACAACGCGCTTTTTCACTGTTTTCTACCTTAATGTAATGGCCTTTACCCTAGGCCGCCGGTTTCAATCCAGCGCCACGTTATTCAACGCATTCCCAGCACGTTTTTCATGAAATGCGTGCCGAAACGGCTTACACGCTGAGCGATCACAGCAAACCAACTTTGATCCAGGTAGTTTAGCTGCACCATACGCCTCTCGCCAACAAACTGGGTGTGTCCATGCCATGAGTGGTCAGTGCGGCGGAATGCGAGAAGGCTGCCCCCCGAGGGTGTAATCTGAGCGGCATAGTTTTCAATGTTGTCTTTTGAGCGCAGCAAGCGCAGTTGTCCGGCCTCGTTGTTCCACTGCTCGTTGAAGTAGATCAGTACCGTAATAACCTTACTTTTGTGATCTGTGTGAATATTGCCATCGGTTCGTTCGCAGAACTTGCGCACCGTTACAGTAGTTGGCAGCGACACTAAATCCATATCGAAGTGTTTGCCAAGCACGGCTGCCAATTCTGGGCCCTGCAATTCCTGTATCAGTTGTTCGAAGGTGGCCCCATAGGTGAGATTTTCTAGCGTGTGGTTGGCCGCGCTGTCTATGGCGGGATAGTCGCCATTGACCTGTTCCAGTGAGACGGTGTCGAGGAAGTCCGGCACCACAAGGTAGTCATAGGGGTCTGTTTCTACGTGCGCCGCGCGCAGAGCATTAATATTGGTCAGTGGCATGCGAGCATTCTAGTACGCCCGTTGCAAGTCCGGCAAGACAGCGATGAGCCTGAGGATGTTAATAGTGCGGTAAATCAGGCTCTAACCTGTAGTGCGGAAAACAGTGATATACGTTATTATTCCTAATCTTTTCAAGACGTTGCCGAGGATAATCCAATCTATGCCCGATAGAGCAATGGTTGTTGTGCGCCACATCATTGCATTGCTCTGTTTTTGGCTGCCCGCTGAACGCCGCAAAAAAATCGAACGCTGGCTGCGGGGGCGCGAAGAGTTTGAGAAACTGCAGCGAAGCGACTGGGTACTGATGAGTTGGGGCAAATCTGGCAGGACTTGGTTGCGGGTGATGTTGTCTAGGGCTTACCAGTTGAAAGGAAACCTCGACGCCAGTGAGTTGCTAGATTTTGACAACTTTAAGCAGCATGACCCGCAGTTGCCCGCGGTGTTCTTTACTCATAACAACTATCTTCGCGATTATACCGGTAACCAACATTCTAAAAGTCACTTTCAGGGCAAGCGCATCGTTCTGCTCGTGCGCGACCCGCGTGATGTCGCCGTGTCGCAGTTTTTTCAGTGGCAATTTCGCATGCGGCCTCAAAAGAAGTTTATCAATGACTATCCGCCCGATGGGGCAGCGATAGACGTTTGGGACTTCGTTCTAGATAAAAACGCGGGGGTGCCCCGTATTGTGGATTATTTCAATGGTTGGGCGCAGGCCATTCCTGAATTGAAAGATGTATTGGTGGTTCGTTATGAGGATATGCGTAAGAATCCCAATGATGTGCTAGGAAAAATACTGGCCTTTACTGGCACAGAAGTGACCGCAGAGCAGGCGCAGCAGGCGGTAGAGTTCGCCGCTTATGACAATATGAAAAAAATGGAAGAGGATAGTTTTTTCAAAGGCGGTGGTGCCCGCGTCAAACCAGGTGACAAGGGCAACCCTCAGTCCTTCAAGGTACGTAAGGCCAAAGTCGGCGGTTATCGCGATTACTTTAGCGATGAGCAGTGCCAGCACCTTGAAGAAATGGTTGCTCACTTGGATCCATTGTTCGGTTATGGAGGGCAGCAACCGTGAACATGGCTTTCCAAAATATCCGCCAAGCACTGCAGACAGCGCGTAAGAAGTTTTCACGGAGAGTGCTGCATTGGCGTATGAATGGTCAACCTGAGACAGATATTCTGATGGCCGAGCGTAAGCTCCGCGGCGTAGAGCAGTTTGATAAGCTGCACAGGGCAGACGTTGTGATAGTGTCTTTTGGTAAAAGCGGACGGACCTGGTTGCGGGTGATGATCTCCCATTTATTTCGCGTAATGTTCAAGTTCCCTGAGAATGCCATTCTGGGGTTTGACAATTTTCACAATCTTAACAGTGAGGTTCCCAAAACGTTTTTTACGCATGATAATTATATCAAAGATTTTACTGGGGACTTCGACACGAAGGCTCCTTTTTATAAAAAGCGTGTGATTCTGCTTGCTCGCGACCCGCGTGATGTCGCGGTATCCCAGTTTTTTCAATGGAAGTTCCGGGTTAAGCCGACCAAGATAGCAATCAACAACTATCCGCCGCAGGGCAGTGATATCAGTTTATTCGATTTTGTTATGGGCGATAACGGCGGCAGTATGAATGCTGTCACCCAGTATTTGAACCTATGGGCGCAGGAAGTACATAAGATGGAATGCTTTCATTTGCTGCGCTATGAGGATCTGCGCGCGCGGCCGCGTGAAGAACTGCGTCGGCTGTTAGAATTTATGCAGGTAGACGCCACTGAGACGCAAATCAATGCAGCCGTGGATTACTCTTCCTATGAAAATATGAAAAAAATGGAAGGCTCGCAGCAGCTTCGCCTAGCCGGCGGTCGCATGATGCCTCGTGACAAGGATAACCCTAATAGCTTTAAGGTTCGTCGAGCCAAAGTTGGCGGTTACCGTGATTATTTCACTGACGAAGAAGTCGCCAAAATTGACGATAGACTAGCGGAGAGCCTGGCTCCCTTGTTCAATTATAAGTAACCCCCCCTTTCCAGCTTTCGGTCAACGTAAAGCGAATCTGCTGCGCCGGAAGTATCTACTCCCTTTGGGCCGCGAGTGAGTTCAGTATTTTTGGTTGCCAACTTTGTGCCGCTTGTGAATCCTTAGCAGCGGAGTCAGGCCCCGACCAGTTTTAGTGCATCAGCCCGCAGGTGTCCCTGAGCAATTTCGTCGCGGAGCAGGGCTTCGGTAAATTCACCGTCTTCAAGTGCTTCGCGGACCAATTGGAAAAAGAATGTCTCTTGATTTGGGTCCGGGTGAGCGGCATAAGTGCCGGCGAATTTATAATCGCCGAAGAGGGCACGCCGTCCGCGTCTCAGCCAGTGTCTAGGAGGAAATAACTGGAAGGTGTCTGCTGGGCGATAATCGACCTTGAGGCCTGTTTTCCAGGGTTGCGTTTTACGTTTGGTATTGTGTAGCAGTTTAGTGTTTTCAGTCAGATGATCGAAATCGTTCCATTGATTCTCGAGTGGGTTAATCGTTTCAGAGTTTTCCAGTTTAAGCGATATCCATTCCATGTAATCCCGTTTGGCTGGCTCGAACATATCCGCAAAGTTGCTTTCAAACTGCCAGTGCTGGAGCTTGGCGCAATCAAGTAGCATCACGCTTGAGGCGTAGGCACCTTTGCGACCTTTGCGTCCAGATTTTGGGCGGCACATGATTGATGCGCCTGCCATGTCACGACTCAGTAATTCCCAAATATCGCCAACGGCAAATATATCTGGATCTATGATTACCGCGCGGCCTTCATAATTCATTAGTTGGGGTGGCGCGAAGCGCAGTGGAGTAAAGGATTGTAGGTCCTCATTCAGCCACGGGCGCAATTCGCCGTCACGTCGGTAGAGCTGTCCTTCACGCTCCAACATGCAGGGGTAGCTCTTTAACTCGATGAAGTTCACATCGAATTTATCCGCATGAGCAGACCGCTTGAGCAGCGAA
>PKDD01000038.1 GCA_002862465.1 Haliea sp. | reverse complement strand
CTGCTAATGGAGAGGGAACTATTTTCTCAAACAAAAACGATTGCCACGCTAGACAGATTATCCGATGGTCGGATGATTATCGGTTGCGGTGTGGGCTGGAATAGGGAAGAGTTTGAAAATACAACCAGCTTGCCGTTCGGCCGCCGCTATCTCGGACTGAAGGAAACGGTGCTCGCGCAGCGTGCCTTGCTGACTGACTCAGAGCCGGAGTTTCACGGTAAGCTAATCGATTTTGATCCGGTTTGGTTTGATCCGAAGGCAACGCGACCCGGCGGGCCGCCGGTCATTTTTGGTGCAATGGGTCCATTAGGCATAAAGCATGCGGCCGAGTGGGCGGATGGTTGGATGCCGGTGGATGTGGCAATGCAGGATATCGAGAAGGATATAAAATCGTTTCGTCAAAATGTGAAAGACAACGGTCGCGATCCTGACAGCGTTGACATTACGTTGGTGGTAATGGCACCGGTTACTGCGGACCTGTTAAAGGCTTATCGAGACATGGGCGTTGATCGCTGTAATATCGGGGTCGGCATGGAGAATTGGGGCAAACCGGAAATTGTGATGCCTATGATCGATGAATTCTCTAAAATCATTCCCCAGCTTTGATTCCTGTCCTGTGGTCTTCCACCTGGTTCAGCGGTCTTGCGTTTCAGAGTCCACCCCGCTTCTGAGCGGCCTATTGTCGCTCGCTTGCTAAGACCCAGGAACTAGAAAAAGATAAATGCTTGCCGGATAATAGCGGCTTACAAGCGCAGCTCGCCTGTGAAGTTGAGATGGCTTCAATGCCGATTCATGGTAACATTTCATTAGTTTAAGGATCTGCTGGCGGACGTATTATAGTGCGTGAAGCAGTCGCAGCGTTAATAAGAACAGCGGTACAGGAGTTGAACGCATGGCACTTGCACACGCAATAATGACCGCTTTAATCGACGACGATCTCTCAGGAATTGAACTGGCCAGAGATTTCGAAAGTTCGCTTGGATTTTTCTGGCATGCATCTCATCAACAGATCTATCAAGAACTGCACAAACTTGCTGACAAGGCGTGGCTAAATAAACGGGAAGTTCATCAAAGCGGTAAGCCTAATAAAATTATCTATGGTATTACTAAGGCGGGCCGGGACGCCTTGGCTAAGTGGGTATATACCGCCACCAAAACGCAATCTGCTAAGGATGAGTTGGTGATTAAGTTATACAATCTTAGCCCTGAAAATGCGGTGCACCTCGCGACGGAAATTGGTGAGCGTCGACAAGAGATGATGCGGATGTTGTACGTCTATGAGAAAATCCGCGTTCGATATTACAGTGACCCAGAGTCGCTCCCAATCCGGAGCAAAGGCGTATATCTGGCGCTTTCCCGCGGCCTCGGGCATGGGCAGCAGTTCATGGCGTGGTGTGACGAGGCCATCGCTTTAATAGCAGCCACTGAAGAGACTTAATTTCAAGTCAGCGTATATGCATGCCGTGTCGGTGTGGTTCTAACCTTGCGCACATATGACTACAGACCGCCACAGCGCTTAATTGGCTATTAGTCTTCGATTATTTTGGTCTCATCGCTGCCCCAGAGCTGCTCAAGTCTTTGATCTCGGCCGCAGTTCCAGCGGTAGTACTTGTAACGCACGGGATTTTTCAAGTAGTAATTCTGGTGATACTCTTCCACCGGCCAAAACGCGCTTCGGTTGCGGATTTCGGTGAATATTTCCTGCCCTTGGAAGCGCATCGCGACTTCAATTTTTGAGCGCTCAGCGAGATCTAGTTCTGACTGATTGCCAGGAAAAATCGCGCTTCGGTAGCTCGCACCTTTATCGCAAAATTGACCCTGATTGTCCAACGGGTCGATATTCCGCCAGAATATCTCGAGTAGTTCCGCGTAACTTATAACAGATGGATCATAGGTTACTTCAACGGCTTCGAAATGGCCCTGATGGTCTCCAGCGTAAGTAGGATGTTTCAGCGTGCCACCCGTAAAGCCCGAGACAACCCCTGTTACGCCTGACTGCGCCTCATAGTCGGATTCCATGCACCAAAAACAGCCACCGGCAAAGATGGCTGTGGCTGAATCTGCCATAAGTGGAGAGGACAGGCAGGAAAGAACGACGAGGAGTAAATATTTAGTGCGCATTTTGGTATGTCCTTAGGTTACCCGTTATCATGGTGACGTAGCATTGATTGCACTGCTTGGGCATAATAGCAGAAGTTATAACACTAGGGTTCACTGGTGATCGACTGCATGTATTATCAATATTTTGGGTTGACTGAGGCGCCATTCTCGATTGCGGTTAATCCCCGCTATTTGTTTATGAGCGCTCGCCACCGAGATGCACTTGCACACCTGCTCTATGGGGTCGGTGCGGGCGGAGGCTTTATTCTGCTGACCGGCGAGGTGGGCACAGGCAAGACGACAATAAATCGCTGTGTGCTGGAGCAACTTCCCCAAGATACAGACATTGCTATTATCCTGAACCCAGCGCTTAATGCCATAGAGTTGTTGGCCAGTGCATGCGACGAGTTGTGTATTGAATACGATTATGATGGACACACGCTTAAAACACTGACAGATAGCCTGCACAGATTTTTATTAGAAAATCACGCCAAAGGGCGCAAGACAGTCTTGTTAATTGACGAGGCACAGCACCTTGATTTTGATGTGCTCGAGCAAATCAGGCTCCTGACAAATCTCGAAACTAATAGTGAAAAATTATTGCAGATTATCCTGATCGGTCAGCCCGAACTTGCCCAAATGTTGGCACGCCCCGAACTGCGCCAGTTAAACCAGCGTATCACTGCGCGCTATAATTTGAGTCCACTGAATCTCGATGAGACGGGCGCTTATATACAGCACCGATTGCATGTCGCCGGGATGACCCCGGGGAGATTGATTTTTCCACCCTCTGTAGTTCGCAGTATTCACAAGGCCACGCAAGGAATTCCTCGGCTGATCAATGTCTTGTGTGATCGTATGTTGCTGGGCGCTTATGGTCGCAACGAGTCAAGCGTGAGTCATGCAATATTCAAATTAGCCACGCGGGAGGTGTTGGGCGACGAGGCGGCAGTCACTCCGGTGTGGCGATGGCTAGGAGTTGCCGTTGTGTTGTTGCTGGCTGTTTGGAGTGCTGGCTGGCTGTTAGGTAAGTATACAGGTGGTTCAGCAATGTTGACTCCATCTTGGGTAGATAGACAACAGGAGACCGAAAACGCTGAGACATCAGGACAGGACGTTCTGTTGGATGTTGTCGTACCGCCGTCGCCAGAACGCCTGCCTGATGAAGTTCTGCTGACACCGCCAAACGCCATAAATGCAATGCAAGCGCCAAGAGTCGCAATGGCGGATTTGTGGTCACTTTACGCGGTTGATCCTGCGCCGGACGCAGTTTGTGGTAACGCTGCGCAAACGGGCTTGGCTTGTCTAGAGGGAGAGGCCTGGACCTGGGATGAATTGACCGCTTTTAATGCTCCCCTGTTACTAGAGGTTATCACTCCTGAGCGATTTTCGGCGGAGGTGTTGCTGCTAGGCATGGATGAGCCCATGGCCTGGGTGCTGGTGGAGGGCACTGTAATGCGTGTGCCGCTAGCAGAATTGGCGCCCTATTGGACCGGTCGTTATCGCTTGTTATGGCATCCACCGGCAGGTTTCGACAAGTCTCTCGTACCTGGAGATGTAAGTGCTGTGGTCGCCGTTGTCGCACAACTTTTCGCTCGTCTTGACGCACAGCCCATCCCTTTGGCAGGTGAGCGTTTTAATCGAGCACTGGAGCAGCGGGTTCGATTGTTTCAGCGGCAAAACATGCTGGTAGATGATGGTGTTGTAGGGGTGCAAACACTGCTTAAACTGAATGAAAAATTAGCGATTGATGTCACTGCCGAGGGGGCCAGACAGCAACTGCAGGCCGCTGCAGCAAACGGGATAAAGGAATGACTGTAGATGTTTCTTTTTTGCTGGAAGAAGGAACGTATCTGTGTCGCTGATTCTTGATGCATTGAATCGCTCTCGTCAGGACAAAGACCTGGTGCCTAATCTCGCAACGCATCATGCGGTAGAGAAAGTGGCACTAGGCAAGCGGCAGTATTTGCCATTGCTGGTATTCTTAGGGTTAGCGGTGATCATTGGTTGGCTAGTGATAGCGCGACTCTTGTCACCGGTTGTGGCTGATACTGAAGCTAACGCTGCGGGTGAGCAGGTGCCGCAACAAGTCGTGACTACGGAAGACACCAGCTCTGCGGTAGTCAAAGACCCGGTCGCACTTGAGGAGCCGATGGCTGATCCTGCGTTGAAACGTGAGGTGTTAGCGCCAGTTGCAGTGGAGCCCGTTGCGCTTAACATGGAGCCTAATACTGTGTCGCTTGAGGTTGCGTTGGAGAAAGAAATGCCGAGTGCGGCGCCAGCGGCGGAAAACTCTGCGGTGGTGGAACTCTATCAGAATCGTGATGCGGTGGTGCAGCAACGAACGTCGCCGGCGGCATTAGCATTGTATGCTGACTCTATTAATGAACAGCCTATCGATATAGCCCAAGTCCTGCAATCTGCTCGAGAGGAGATGAAAGATGCGACCCTTGACGAGCATCCAGCGCCTTTTCTGACCGCTCTGTCACAGCAAACCAAGGACGATATTCCCACGCTATATTACCAGCGTCATGACTATTCAAATAATACTGCCAACTCTACGGTAGTATTAAATAGTAAAACGCTAACAGTAGGCGGAACCCCAGTGAATGGCATGAGGGTTGAGGAAATTCTTCCTGATTCAGTGGTGTTGAGTTACCAAGGCACACAGTTTCGCTTGCGCGCTCTTAATAGTTGGGTCAATTTATAATCCGCAGGGGCTCAGCTTTCATAGTTCGAGATAGTCGCGGATAATGTCAAAAAGTTGTGGTTGCTGTATGAAAGAGGGCACACGGCCAAGTCCCTCACTATTGCTGAATAGTGGTACCGTTGCCCCCGTGTGCTCTTCCATCATGAAGTTACTGGTGGCGTAGTTTATTGCCATGTGGCCACCTTCAGGCGTAATTATGTGTGCTAGCTTGCCAGGGGTGAAAGTCGGGATGGGAAAGCCATTGAAGAGGCTGACATAGGGTATCAATTGCGCTGCTTGTGCGTGATCAGCGGTTACCAGTATAAGTGTCTGAGCGTGCGTCTCTGCGAATGCTAATACGCTGGCTAAGGCTTCTTCCAGTTGCTGCACTTCACCAATCGAGCCGCAGGGCTTACGTTCATGGGACTGCTTGTCAATCGAGGCAGACTCTATCATCAAAAAAAATCCAGCACTGTTATTGTAACTGAGGTGACTCAGGGCAGCTTCTGTCATTTGCTGTAAATTGGGCACTGCAGCAAACGCCGGATTGGGCTCGCAGATCATAGGCTCCGGTTGCGTTACACTCCCCAGAAACGGGTGTATATGATTCAGCCAACTGCGTTTGGGTTCCTCTGCTTCACGACTATTCTCGCCCTGCAGTCGCACAGGAAGAGTACTGGGTGCAAACAGTCCCAGCAGACGCTTGTCCGGCTCGGTGGTTGCCAGTTCTGCGGCAGTCGTAACAACTTGAAAACCATTTTGCCGTGCCAGGCTTGTTACGCTCTCGGTGGTACCCTCCGCATTCGGCGAAAAATGCTTCGCGCCGCCACCGAGCATAACATCCAAGGAAGAGTTTGCCAGTTGCTCAGCTATGGAGCCTTTGCCTCCGTTTGCCTTGAGGTCATCGGAGCAGTCCCCCAGGGTTATGCCGCGAAAACTGATATCCACCATCGCTTCAGGGTTTTCGCATAAGCGTAAGCTGATATGAGCTGCAAATGCCGCAGGAGTGGCATCAGTAAGACTTGCAGTGGTGACAATGCCTGTGCGCAGGCCATCGGCTGCAGCCAACTCAGCGATGGTGGTTAGGTCTTCATCGCTCCCAGCACTGGTACTGATGCGCCCTCGGCTGGTTATTACGCCAGTTGCCATGCTGGTGGCCGTGTTAGCTGAGTCTGCGACATAAACAGGTTTGCCCGTTAACTGATCCTCGGTGGTTAAGATTTGCATTGAGGAGCGCAACATCAGCTTGTCTAATTGCAACTGCCCAGAGGCGCCCTTTAAATAGTTGCGCGCAATGGTAATTTGCTGTTCGTCCATGCCATCCCCGATGATTAGGACAACCTGCCGGGGCGCTGTGACTGCGGCTTGGTCAGACTGTGAAGCGTTATCCTGCGCTACCGCCACGTTAGCGGATAGTGCAAAAACGAAAAGCATAGAGCGTGCTATCGGAATATACATAAAAAATATCTCATAATCCAAGAGTAGCAATTGCGCAGCGGTACCACGTCAATCGCGCCTTTGTATGCCAAATGTCAGTTTTCAATGGGACACCACAAAAATGATGATAGATGCCATCAAAGAACGCTGTAAAGGGTGATGTGCTATTATTATTGGCAAGAGTTATTAACCTTTGTGCCACGATGTGGCACGATAAAGCCCCCACATAGTTTGGTGATGGCAGATTCTGCTCAATGATCTCCAGCAAAGCAACTAAAACACTAATGACTTAACGCAAGGGCGAGGAACCAACATGAAAATGATGACCGCAATCATCAAGCCATTTAAGCTTGATGACGTTCGCGATGCACTGCACCAACTTGGCATCACTGGTATGACAGTGGAAGAAGTCAAGGGTTACGGTCGGCAAAAAGGTCACACTGAGCTTTATCGCGGGGCCGAATACGTGGTGGAATTTCAGCCCAAAATTAAGATACAGATTGGAATCAGTGATGAGCGAGTCGATGCAGTGATTGACGTCGTGTGCAAAGCGGCAAGCACCGGTAAAATCGGTGATGGTAAAATCTTTATTACTGCGCTAGAGCAAAGTGTTCGTATTCGAACTGGAGAAACCGGCGAGGAGGCACTTTAATCATGTTGAAGGCCATCAAAATAGCTAAGACGTTGATCCTGCTGGTAGTGGCGATGTCTGCGGCTAATGGAGCCAGTGCTGATTCGCTCGACGGCGCCGATACTGCATGGGTACTTACGGCTACTGCGCTTGTACTGTTTATGACGATCCCTGGGTTGTCGTTGTTTTATGCGGGGCTAGTGCGAGTCAAAAACGTGTTGTCGGTGTTGATGCAATGCTTTGCTCTGACGTGCTTAATGTCAGTGGTTTGGTTTGTCGTAGGTTATACCATCGCTTTTGGCAGTGAGGGCGTAGAGCAGGGGCCTTATATTGGCGATTTCGGTAATATCTTTTTCGGCGCCATAACCATGGACTCAATGACGGGCACCATTCCCACAAGTTTGTTCGCTATTTTTCAAATGACGTTCGCGATTATCACCCCAGCGCTGATTGTGGGTGCTTTTGCCGAGCGCATGCGATTTTCGGCGATGCTCGTTTTCAGCACTATTTGGTTGGTGGTTGTTTATTCGCCAGTGTGTCATTGGGTCTGGGGTGGAGGCTGGTTGGGTGATATAGGGCTCCAGGACTTTGCCGGAGGTACGGTCGTGCACATTACGGCAGCGGTGGCGGCTTTGGTTGCTGCACTGATGATGGGGCCTCGTAAAGGCTTCGGTACGGTTGCCATGCCACCCCATAATCTAACTATTACAGTTGCTGGCGCGGGTATGTTGTGGGTCGGTTGGTTTGGCTTCAATGCCGGCTCAGCCTTGGGTGCCAACAATACTGCTGCTATGGCGATGCTGGTGACGCATTTGTCTGCCGCCTGTGGAGCCTTGGCTTGGATGATTATGGAGTGGGTGCGTCACGGCAAGCCGTCAGTGTTAGGGATTGTTACCGGCATGGTAGCGGGCTTGGGTACAATCACGCCGGCATCTGGCTCGGTCGGTCCCGCTGCCGCAATTGTCATTGGTTTGAGCGCCGGTGTGATCTGCTATCTGGCCACAAACTTTTTGAGGAACGCATTGAAAGTTGACGATAGCCTCGATGTTTTTCCCGTGCACGGTGTCGGTGGGATACTCGGAACTTTACTGATTGGCGTCTTCTGTTCTGAGCAGCTTGGGCTGTTTAGTGGTAACGGGTTTTCAGAGGGTATTAGCAGTATTGGAGGCCAATTGCGAGTGCAGGCAATCGGTGTAGCTGCTACCTTTCTATATACTGGCGTGATGACGTTTATCATCCTTAAGCTGGTGGATGCGATTGTTGGGTTACGCGTCGATGAAGAGGATGAAAATCAGGGTCTGGATTTAGCGCTTCATGATGAGCGCGGTTACGATCTCTAGCCTGTATTTTTAATAGCATGCTACCACTGGTGTCCTTGTTTATTAGGCAGTCACCATTATGATGAATTGGCGCCACCAGTATGCCATCATCAATGATATTCGCGTGCATTATGTGGAGCAAGGTAAGGGTATGCCGGTGGTGTTGTGCCACGGCTTTCCTCACCTGTGGTTTAGCTGGCATCGACAAATCAGTGCGCTAGCAGACGCCGGTTATAGAGTGATTGCCCCCGATATGCGTGGCATGGGGCAAACTGATGCACCTCCCGCGCCATCTTCTTACGATATTGACCACATTACTGGCGATTTATTGGGATTACTTGATCACATCGGTGTGGAGGCTGCCGTATTCGCGGGGCTGGACTTTGGTGCATTTGCGATTTATGACCTGGCGCTGCGTCATCCCGGACGAGTGCTTGCCGTGATTGGCCTAGAGAATCCAGCGGCACCGCATAATCCAAATGAGCCGCCTCTTGCTGAGTATCGACGCATGGGGCAGGAACATTTTTTGCACATTGAATATTTTCGAGTGCCGCCTCGAGCAGACCAAGAACTCGCAGCTCAGCCACGTCGGTTTTTGCATAAAGTATTCTATGCTTTGAGCGCGGCCGGCAATTATTTCGACGTCTTTAACTATCCGCCTGAAACCTCCTACATAGACGCGATGGCAGAGCCGCCACCGCTGCCCTGGTCTTGGTTGTCCGAGCTTGAGTTAGAATACTTTGTCAGCGAGTACAGCCGCAGCGGATTTACCGGTGGCCTAAATTGGTACCGCTCTTTTGATTTAAAGTGGCTTCAGCGAAAGCCTTTCGAAGGCATTCAGAGCGATGTGCCTGCTTACTTTTTGGGCAGTGAACATGACGTCGATTTGGAAGGCTTTCACGGGGACGATCCGATTGCTCTGATGCGCGCTATTTTTCCTGATCTGCGTGCTGTGCGGATGATTCCTGATGCGGGGCATATGGTCCAACTGGAGGCCTCTAGTGAAGTTAATCAAATATTGCTTGATTATCTGCGGGATATCCAGCTTCGATTGAAATAGTAGTTTTTGCATTTTTCCTAGGCAGGCTCGATAGCGGCGTATTTTCTAGGGTCGATACCAGATCGGGGATGTCCACGCGCGTTCTTGAATCTGCCAAGGGAGTTCGGGATCATTACAGCTTGAAGGGCGTTGTGTCGGCGCCAGACTGAGGCAGTCGAAATGACTCCAGCGGCAACTCGGATTCTCTAACACTCTGGCGTAATAAACGGCAGCGACCGCAGGATTAAAATCTGGGTCTTGCCAAGTCGCGCATAGCTGGGAAAAGCCGCCGCCAGAGGCTTCACAGGTTTGCCGATCGACGCTTGCCTCATCGTCTTTCGCGCCTGCGATATCAAAGATTGCCTGATGGGTGCGACCCGCATCGTCAATCCAACCCTTAATGATCTGGATGCGCTTTAAGAGATTACCGCCGTCGCGCGGATCTCGATTGGCGCTGGCAATAAATGTTGGACTAACGTTTTCTCCTGCAGGCCTTGGACGGATGTCAGATCCCATGGGCACGCCTTCGCGGTAGGCGTCAGCTAAATAGGTGTCACTCTGGCAGAGGCTGCTATCAATATTCCATCCGGCAAAGAAGCGTGGGGTAATACGCGGCCCACTAGTGCCGAAAGTTTCTCTACGCTGCATCGCATCAAACAGCGCGGTGCGACTGTTTTCAACAGCATAAATGCCTGCAATACCGCCTGGGTTGTAACGCACGGGAGACCCTTTTGCGATATCGCCAGGGACCTCGATTTGACCGAGTAGTCGATTCTGTATGCCGCGATCATTGCCATGCGAGCCCTGATAACCGTTCTCCTTAACGCCAGCGGGTGCACCAATATGTGTGTCTGTGGCTGCGATAATGCCCAATTTGAACGGGTTGACTCCCAGCGCCTGTTCCTCAGCCAGTCCGGCAGTCAATGCATAACGTACGAAGCTATAGCGAGAGATGCAGCCTTTGAGCATCATGCCGCCACTACTAAACTCCTCGCCACAGTCGGAAATAACGTCGCTGGGAGGCCGTAATTTTTCGAAATCACACATTTCGTCGGCTGCGCCAATAACGCTAGCAATGCCGTTGCGACACTCTGAGTCACCCTTGACTTGCATAATTTCTGCCAACGGCTCCAGCCGTGCCCGCAAAGCCGCCAATCGCTGTTGTTCCTGTATGGACAGATCTTGATTTGTATAAGGGAACCACATACGCCCGCTGCTCCAGTTACTATTGTGTGGAATCGCCAGTACGTCGCAGTTGTCGTTGCCCCCGATGCAGGTGTCGTCTAGCCAGCCCCAGAGCTGCTCTGGTGTGGGTGCATCCTTGGCGCTCAGCGGTGCTTGGGGCACTGTGCTCGATTTGAAGATAACGTTGCGATGGAGGTTGCTGGCCTGGTCCGCCAGTGTGTATTCATAAGCGTGGAAAGTGGTGAATTTGCACTCTTCGCTGTGGTCATGCCACGCTTCGGTGCTACGCTGATTTTCGCGCCAGACTTCCACAGCTGTATCGCGACACAATGAACCGTCATCACCACACACTCTGGTAGACCGGTCTTGCCCAAAGATGGCAAAGCTAGCGAGGCGCATAAGGGATTGCATGTTTTTTTCGACCGGTAGCCTCAGGTCGCCTCGGTAAAGGCGGCATACTAAGCTGCTATAGGCCGAGTGGTCCGCCGTGTAGCATAACCGTGTTTCTCCGAGCGCCTCTGCATGATCAGTGACCGCTGCAAAATCTAGTGGTGTACCGATGTCTAGCATCGGAGGTTGGTAATCTGGAGGATCTCCAAGCAGACGCAGAGGCATAGCTGTGCCGCGAGCGAAACGATAGGCCTCATCGACTGTCGTGGTGACCCCGAATGATGTTGCATCGTACGATGCGGCCGTATGGACATGTAGGTCGCCAAAAAAAGCCTTTTTCTCAGGATAATAGTGTAGGCATGGCTGCTGTATCTGCGGACTCTGTTGCAGGGTGCGTACCGCTACCTGATCCCAAACAGGCAGCGCATCTGAATCTTGTTGCACCCGTTCGAACTCAAATCGCAGCCACAACAGCGAGGCCCCAATGAGCAGGATCAGTATCAGCGTCGTAGTCAGCGTATATTTTATTGGTTTTATCACATAATTCACATTTGAACCTTAGCATCGTGACCGCCATCCTACCCTAACCGATCATTGTGCGGAATATCATGGATTCTGCTTAGCGTTTGCTCTGGATGTGACTAGACTGGGTGGTCTATACTCAGCGAATAATTTTAAAGGGTATTCTGATATGAATAAATCAGTGATGGTTGGCGTTGTGTTTGGCGCTGGTATTGCCACCGCGTTCGGTGGTTTTGCCGGATACCGAATGTTGAGTGGATCCGATTATGCTGAGGTATTGTCCGCCACTCCTATTAAAGAGAGCGTGCGCACGCCACGCGAAGAGTGTAGCGATCAGTTAGTGACACGGCAAGAACCCGTCAAGGATTCTCATAAAATCGCTGGCTCGGTCATCGGAGCGGTAGCAGGTGGCCTGCTCGGCAATGCGATCGGCGGTGGCGGAAAAAATACTGCGGCTAAGATCGCGGGAGCTGCGGCAGGCGGTTATGCTGGCAACAAGGTACAAGGAGAAATGCAGAAGAATGACACCTATCAGACGACGGAACGTGTTTGCAAGACAGTCGTTGATGTCAGCGAGCGCACGGTGGCATATAATGTGAAATATCAAGTTGGCGATACAATAGGTGAAATTCGGATGGATCACGACCCAGGCGACACGATTAGGTTGACGGACGGAAAAGTTGTGACGGCACGTGGGTCCTTAGAAAGCGATCCTAGCAATCCTCAGTAGATACACCTTGGAGACTTTAGGCAGGATCTCAGTCGTCAGCCAATACTAAAGTCCCCTCAGTGGTGGCAGTGCGTCAGTCCTGTGTTTAGCCTGCGAGGGGAACTAAATTAGCTTTTTCGGATCGAGCAGAGCGCTAAGTTGCTCTCGTGAAAGTTCGGTCATTTCGACTGCGACCTCAATCACCGGCCGTCCTTCTTGATACGCCCGTTTCGCAATTTGGGCAGCTTTGTTATAGCCCACTCGTCCATTTAGCGCCGTTACTAATATCGGGTTTTTAGCCAAGTTGGCCGCGATGATGTCGTGGTTCACGACCAGGTCTGCAAAGCATTTATCTGTCATTGCCACGCAACTGTTCGCCATTAAGGTGATAGATTGCAATAAATTGCATGCTATCACGGGTAGCATCACATTAAGCTGAAAGTTACCTGATTGACCCGCTATTGTGATTGTGGCGTCATTACCGATGACCTGTGCTGATGCCATTGCAACAGCTTCCGGTATTACCGGATTGACCTTCCCGGGCATGATGCTGCTTCCTGGTTGCAGAGGCTTTAGGCTAATTTCACCTAGTCCGGATAAAGGCCCGCTATTCATCCATCGCAAATCGTTGGCAATTTTCATCAGAGCGACCGCCAGCGTCTTGAGTTGGCCTGAAAGGGCAACTGCTACATCCTGACTCGCAAGGGCCGAAAAAAAATTGTCTGCAGGTTTAAATGTCTGCCCGCAGGACGCGTTGAGATGAAAACAAAAATGCGCGGCGAACTGTGAGTCAGAATTGACGCCTGTGCCTACTGCCGTGCCGCCCTGTGCTAACTGACGGAGCTGTGAGCGACAGTCGTTGATCCTTTGCTCTGCCTGCTCCAGCTGTGTGCGCCAGCCTGACAGTTCCTGCGCCAGACTCAATGGCATGGCGTCCATTAAATGGGTACGTCCCGTTTTTATGCTGTCCTTCAGCGATTCTTCGTGTGCGCCAATGGCATCGGTAAGACCTCGCAGTGACGGCAGCAGTAAGTTGACAAGTGCCAGTTCAGCACTGACGTGAATTGCCGTGGGGATAACATCGTTGCTACTTTGACTGCAGTTGACGTGGTCGTTGGGGTGCACGGCTTGCCCCAGTTGTTGGCTAGCGAGACTGGCAATGACCTCGTTGACATTCATATTAGTGCTGGTGCCGGAACCCGTTTGAAATATATCGACGGGAAACTGATCTAGGTACTGTCCCTGCGCAATAGTGGTGGCGGCATCGGCAATGCTTGCAGCTAGAGTGGAATCTAGTAATCCCAGTTCAGCATTGGCGCGCGCGGCAGCGACTTTGATCAGGCCCAGCGCACAAATGAAATCAGCTGGCATGGTGTTCCCGCTGATTTGGAAGTTATCAATGGCCCTTTGGGTCTGGGCGCCATACAATGCCGTCGCTGGCACTTCTACTTGGCCCATGCTGTCTTCTTCAGTGCGCACTTTATCCATGGCGCTAGTCCTGTGCGGACTGATTGGCAATCCGGTTCAGCACATACGTCAGTACACCACCCGCGCGGTAATACTCCACCTCGACCGCTGTGTCGAGCCTAGACTGCAGTTGTAATTCGCGACGCTCACCGGACGGGTAGTGTATGACTGCCGGCAACAGCTGCTGCGGCTCTAGGTCGCCTTCAAGTTCGAGGATGTCGAAACGCTCATCACCCTGCAGCGCCAATGTTTTGCGCGTGTCTCCTGGAATAAACTGCAGTGGAAGAACGCCCATGCCGACCAGGTTGGAGCGGTGTATTCGCTCGAAGCTTTCCACGATAACAGCCTTAACACCAAGCAGAAGAGTACCTTTTGCTGCCCAGTCGCGACTGGAACCGGTGCCGTATTCTTTACCCGCGACCACCACCGTGCTGATACCTTGAGACTGGTAATCCATAGCAGCATCGTAAATGAACATGGGTTTCGTAGCGCCATTGAGCCGGGTGTAACCCCCCTCCAGTGAGGGCGTCATTTCATTGCGGATACGAATATTCCCGAAGGTCCCGCGCATCATGACTTGGTGATTGCCGCGCCGTGAGCCGTAGGAATTGAAGTCGGTTTCGCTGACGCCGTGCAAGCGCAGGTACTGCGCTGCAGGGCTGTCTAGCGGAATCGCTCCGGCTGGAGATATATGGTCCGTAGTGACTGAGTCACCCAGCATCGCCAGCATGGGCGCACCCAGAATATCATGTTGGTTACCTTGATACTGTTCTTCAAAGAATGGTGGCAGTTGAATATAGGTGGAATCTTCAGAGAAAGCGTAGGTGGCGCCGTCGCTTGTATTGATGGAGCGCCATGTCTGGTCACCGTTGAACACGGCGCCGTATTCTTGTTTAAACATGTCCGTATGAACGGTCTGGACTAGGTTGGCAATCTCTGCGTTGCTAGGCCAAATGTCGCGCAGATATACCGGGTTGCCCTTCGGATCAGTTCCGAGTGGATCCTGATTCAAGTCGATACGGGTAGTACCGGCCAAGGCATAGGCCACGACAAGTGGGGGTGACGCAAGCCAGTTGGCTTTCACTAGCGGGTGAATTCGCCCCTCAAAGTTGCGGTTGCCCGATAATACTGAGCAGGCTACCAAGTCATTGGCAGCGATAGTTTTTTCCACTACGTCGGGTAGTGGCCCCGAGTTACCGATACAAGTCGTGCAGCCATAGCCGACCAAGTTAAAGCCTAGTGCGTCTAGCGCACTTTGCAAGCCCGCTTTCTCGAGGTAGTCTGTTACGACTTTTGATCCAGGTGCCAGTGAAGATTTTACCCAAGGTTTGCGCTGCAAACCAAGTGCAAGCGCCTTTTGCGCAACTAGTCCAGCGCCAATCATTACGGCTGGATTGGAGGTGTTGGTACAGGAGGTAATGGCCGCAATGACGACATCTCCGTGATGCATTGACTCCGTGGTGTCGGCAAGCGGAAACGCTGTTTCTAGTTGTTTCGATTTGCCATCCAGTTCGATGAACTGATTGACAGCTTCGCGCAAACCGTGGACGGTAACGCGGTCCTGCGGGCGTCTGGGACCTGCGAGATTGGGTTCAACCGTGGACATATCCAACCGCAGTGTTGCGGCGAAATTGGGCGTGATGTAGGTTTGATCGCGCCACATACCCTGTGCTTTGCAGTAAGCCTCTACTAGGCAGACAGTCTCTTCATCACGGCCTGTGAGCCTCAGATAAGTGAGTGTCTGGGCATCAACCGGGAACAAACCGCAGGTGGCTCCATACTCCGGTGCCATGTTGGCAATAGTGGCACGATCAGACAGTGGTAAATGGTCAAGTCCGCTGCCGTAGAACTCTACAAACTTGCCCACCACACCGTGTGACCGCAGCATTTGTACTACCTGCAGCACTAGGTCGGTAGCGGTAATGCCCTCACGCATTTTACCGGTAAGCTCAAAACCGACAACGTCCGGTATCAACATTGAAATTGGCTGCCCCAGCATAGCTGCTTCAGCTTCTATTCCGCCGACGCCCCAGCCGAGAACACCCAAGCCATTAATCATAGTGGTGTGACTGTC
>PKDD01000168.1 GCA_002862465.1 Haliea sp. | reverse complement strand
CCGCTGCCACAAGCCTTGTTGGCGGTGACCGCACCAGCAGATGCGGGAATTCCTGCACCAATTGCCGCCTGACGGGCCGGACATTGCTTGAGCGCTGCAGGCAATACGCAGCCCATAAATGCTTCATCAGTGTCGGATGTTTTCACTTCACTATGCTCAACTGTTGCACTGATGGCGATGGCGCCCAGTTCAGGTGCAGTTACCGTAGCCAAAGCGCCCAGCAGGCCCCCCATCGGCGTCCGTGCTCCGCTGATAATGACGACCGACTCCTTAGTCATGATGATGCATCCTTACTTGCAATTGGGGGTGACAGACAAGGACAAAGAATATTGTGTGCTCCGTCCATGGGGGGGCGCTAATTTAGCCATATAAGGCGATCTTTCTCAAGGCCGCATGGGTATCTTGGGGCTAAACAGCTTGCCGCGCGCGGCTGCGCGATATTTGAGTGGACTGACGCCACAGTGCTTCCGAAACAACTGGGAAAAGTAGCTCAGGTCTTGGATCCCTTGCTGCCAAGCGATGTCACCTACGGCCAGATTACTGTGGCGCAGCAAGTCTTTAGCGGAGGCCATTCGCAGACTCTGTAGGTATGACAGAGGCGTCATGCCCGTTGCGTGCTTGAAGCGCCGGTTCAGCGTTCGCGGGCTTAGTTGCAAGTGGCTTGCCAGCAGATCTATAGATACGGGCGAAGAGAGATGCGACTGCAGCCACTGTTGCGCTTGTGCAATGTCCTCGTCGTGATGCGAACTGTCTGCTTCATTTTGGTAGGCCGCGGCACGAAAGCTGCGACGAATTTCCGGAGAAAATTGATTCTCGATGGCGCGAGCGATGGGCCTGCCAAACCATTCTTCTACGATGTGCACCATTAGGTCAGCAATGGAATTTACACTGCCAACGCAATATATATTGTCACTCTGGGTAATCAGGTGATGATTCTTTAGATCTACGGCAGGATATCGTCGGCTGAATTGTTCGAAGTAGTTCCAGTGTGTGGTAGCGGGCTTGCCATCAAGTAGGCCTGCTTCTGCTAGCAGGTAGCTGCCTGTTCCAACGCTGCAGATGCGCGTTCCTTTGGCAGCTTCTTCACATAACAGATTGATCCAGTCTCTAGCGACCCTTACCGAGGGCAATGGGTTGCGCCAAATTGCGGGCAGTATCAATAGATCTAGGGAAGGTATATCAGCGAGGGATATATCGGGCTGCAGTGTGATGCCGCTACTAAGTGTCATTGTCTGTGTGGACTGGGCGGCGAGTAAAAAACGCACTTGCGATGCGCCATATTCACTGACACTGGCCATTTGACTGGCCGCCTGAAGTATTTCCATCGGCAGCGTGATGCTGGTCGCAAGTGCTTGAGGGTAAAGTGCTGCCGCTGCCGTATGCATGAGATAGTTCTACCCTCGGTCCGGATGGAAGATAATGTCTAAAATACCATAAAAACTGTCTGTAAATACATGGTTTATAACATGAAGCCTACGTAAACTGATAGCACGTTAATTTTAGGAAGTCTGTCATAAATGGCCATACAGCGTTTACCGGTGATTGTAGGTTTCGGCGGTATCAACGCGGCGGGGAGATCTTCGGGGCACCACGCTTATGCGCGTATGACCCACTCTGCGCTCTCAATGACACAGCAAATTCGCACCTTGGACGCCTTGGCAGCACTCATGGGTCTAGAGGGGGGGGAGTCGCACCGACAGTTTATCCTCGACCACACCTTAGTGCGGCGCATTGAAGCCAACCATTTTGATGTTAACAGCGTCGGTTGGAATCAGCGCTTGCCTACCGACGGTGATAGTCAACCTGCAAGTTTTGACCTTGAGCGCAAGTATTTGCCTGATATTATTCCGCCTCACTGGGTGGTAACGGGTACCTCCGTGACTCATGTCAATGTGCAGATCGCAGGCCAGCAGGACTTTTTGTTGCCTACTTCCCGTGAGTTTGACGTGAAGTCTGCGGGTCAGTTACCTACCGGCTTTGAGCCCGGCATGCTATATCCTTCGCGCAATCATCCGCGGGGTCTGCAAATGACAGTTTACGCTGCTTCTGACGCGTTGGGCAGTATCGGATTGGACTGGGATGCCATCAGTAGTCGGGTATCCCCTGACCAGGTCAGTGTCTATGCCGGCAGTGCAATGGGACAACTCGACGCTGCGGGCGCGGGGGGGATGATCAAATCGCGATACAACGGCCAGCGCGTAACGTCAAAATATTGCCCACTCAGCTTTGCGGAGATGCCCGCTGATTTTGTCAACGCTTATGTTCTGGGCAGTCTCGGTTCGACGGGCGCTAGCTTGGGCGCCTGTGCCTCTTTCCTCTATAATCTGCGACACGGGATTGACGACATTCGCAGCGGTCGGGCGCGTGTGGTTTTTGTCGGGGCGGCGGAAGCGCCAATTACGCCAGAAATTATGGAGGGCTACTCCGCTATGGGCGCGCTAGCAACAGAAAAAGGTCTGCGCAATCTGGATGGTCTTGAGGCCGGAGAGAGATGTAATTTTCGACGCGCTTGCCGTCCCTTTGCCGAAAATTGCGGATTCACCATTGCCGAGTCTGCACAGATGATGGTGTTGTTTGATGACGAACTCGCCATGGAGTTGGGTGCCACGATTTTTGGCTCGGCTGTTGACGTCTACGTGAATGCTGACGGGCACAAGAAATCTATTTCTGGGCCGGGCGTGGGCAACTATATTACGATGGCAAAGGCGGTGGCGGCGGCGCAGGCTATCGTTGGAAATAAGGGATTACGACGGGGCGGCCTAGTCCAAGCGCACGGAACCGGCACACCACAGAATCGTGTCTCTGAGGCTGAAATCCTGAGTCGCACTGCGCGGGCGTTCGGCATGGATGAATGGCCTGTGATTGCGGCTAAATGTTATTTGGGACATTCGATTGGCTCTGCAGCGGGTGATCAGATCAGCACCACATTGGGTATTTGGCATCATGGTATTCTGCCTGGCATTACCACGATTGATGCGATCGCGGCAGACGTGCGCCAGGATCATCTGGCTTTTTGTACCGAGCACCGCGAGGTGGATGTCGCGGAGCAGAAGTACGCGATTATTAACTCCAAAGGCTTCGGCGGCAACAATGCCTCCGCCTGTCTGATGAGTCCCACGGCAACTCGACAGATGTTACAGGCTCGATATTCAAAGCAGGCATGGCGGAAACGGGAGCAAGCCAACGAACACGTGCGGGAGCGACAGCAGAAATATGATGACGATATGATTGCGAGCATCGTTAGCCCGGTTTACAAGTTTGACCACGGCGTATTTGATGACAGTGATGTTGAGGTAGGCGTGCAGCAGTTGACCATTGGTCGACACACTGTGCGGCTGGACCAAACGTCCCCTTATGACGACATGAAAATTAGCTAATCGTATTTTAGGACATCTCTTATTTGAACTCTAGCGCCCCAATTGATCTGCGTGTTCCTCAGTTAGCGTGCCGTCTGCAGTTGCATGTTCACGGCTCACGGGATCAGCATGTTTCGCGCCGCATCCGAGAAGACGGAATCTGGGAGCCTTATGAAACCTCCTTGCTTTTGCAATTCCTGAATCCTGGCGATGTGTTTGTCGATGTGGGTGCGAACATCGGTTACTTTTCCATACTCGCCGCCAGCATTGTGGGTGAACAGGGCGCCGTATTTGCTTTTGAGCCTGATCCGGATAACTACGGCCTTTTGTGTGCCAATGCGCAACTCAACGGCTTTGACAGCAATATTGTTGCAGTCGAAGCGGCACTGACAGATCGAGAAGGCGAAGGGCGGCTATTTCTCAGTGAGGACAACCTCGGTGATCATCAAGTCTATGTCGGTGATGAACAGCGCAATAGCGTGCCTATCGTGTTGCTGCGGGGCTGTGATTATCTCGCGGCACGCATAGAGCAGCTCGACTTGTTGAAAATTGACACACAGGGTTCTGAATTTCAGGTCATTGAGGGATTGATGCCGCTGCTAGCGACCTTAAAACGCAAGCCTAGAATTATCATAGAATTGACACCCCACTCATTGCGTCAGGCAGGCACCAGTGGTCGGATGCTTATAGAGTCGCTGGCAACACTGGGCCAACCTTTTTGGATGATTGACCATGTTGGACACAGTCTTATTGCGAGTAGTGCTGAGGCGTTAGCCGTTTGGTGCGATAATTGGGATAAAGTGGAAGAGTCGCGTGGCTTTGTCAATATACTGGTGGGCCCAATTGACTGAGGTACAGGGCGCAGCAGTGCGAAAGCCAACTCAAATGCTGTTATACTTTATTATCAATCGGTCGGCAGCGGTTTTTCATGAGTGATATCCTCCAGTTTTTACAGCAGCGTAATTCTTCTCCTAAACTGACACACCCCGGTCCCTCTGGCGAGGAGATGGAGCATATCTTTCGCGCCGCGTTGCGTGCACCCGATCATGCTCGGCTCAGGCCATCGCGCTTTATCACTATTTCAGAAGAACGGCGTGCGGCGTTTGGCGAATTATTGGAGCGCTGTTTATTGTTGCGCAATCCCGACGCGGATCAGGCAGCGCTGGCCAAAGCGCGTAATTCGCCATTAAGGGCGCCGTTGCTGGTAGTAGTTGTTGTTAAGGTTACTTCGCATCCAAAAGTGCCGCCCATCGAGCAGCGATTTTCCGGCGCCTGTGCCGCGCAAGCCTTGCTGTTAGCCTCTGAGGCATCTGGTTATGCCGGTATCTGGCGCACGGGCCCAGCAGCATCTGATCGTACGGTTATGACCGGGCTAGGTCTGGCTGAAGATGAGGAGATTATTGCTTTTCTTTATATTGGCTCGCGCAACGGCGCGGCTAAAGTGATACCTCCACCGGACATTACTCAGTTCGTATGCACTTGGTAGCGCACACTCCTTTTCTCGCAACGATGAATCTACTATGGAAGAATGACCTATGCGGCCTGATTTTGAAACCTTAGAACTTTGGATAGAAGAACAGGTTGCCACCGTTAGTCTCAACCGGCCGGACAAGGCAAACGCCATGAACGGGACCATGTGGAACGAGTTACAAGCATGTTTCGAATGGTTGGATGATGAGCCTACCGTGCGCGTCGTCATTTTGACGGGTAACGGTAAACATTTCTGTGCGGGTTTAGATCTAAGCGTGTTTGGCAATCAGCACGGAGAATCTTCTGAGGCCTCGCGTCGTGCGGAGGCACTGCGACGCACCATTTTAAGATTGCAGGCTAATCTTACCGCCATAGAGAAATGTCGCGTGCCAGTATTGGCGGCGATTCACAATACGTGTATTGGTGGCGGCGTGGATATGACCTGCTGTGCTGATATACGTTACGCAACGCAGGACGCTTTTTTCTCCATCCGTGAGATTGACTTAGGTATGACTGCGGATGTGGGAACTTTGCAACGACTACCCAAAATTATTCCTGACGGCGTGGTAAGAGAACTGGCCTATACCGGACGCAATATGGGCGCTCAAGAGGCTAAGGAGGTGGGGTTTGTGAATCAGGTCTTCGATGACAAGGAGACTCTGGTGCGCGAGGTCACCGCTATTGCCAGAACGATTGCCGCTAAATCGCCATTGGCAATGCGCGGTACTAAAGAAATGATGCTTTACTCACGGGACCACAGCGTCCCTGAAGGCCTTAACTATATTGCCACGTGGAACTCAGGGATGATGAGTCAAGCGGATCTGAAGGCTGGCATTCAGGCGCAGATGAACAAGACAAAGGCCATATATGAAGACTAGCGGTGAGCAAGTCAGCAATCGCCGTTCGCTGCGCTGCTGTTTCTAGGGAGTAGTTGATGACTTTTTTTGCCCGGTTTAACCGCCCATGGGTTCATTTTATCGGGCTGGGTATCTTGCTGTTTTATTTGCAGGGCGTGTTTTTCCCTGAGCCTAAGCCGACGGTTGGTCCGCTGAGCGAGTCCCGCGCAGACGCGTTGCAGCAACAATGGTTCTCTAGTGTTGGTCGGTTGCCTACGCCGGAGCAGCAAGCTCGAATGTTAGAGGCGGAACTGGATAGGGATATGTTGTTCCAGCGCGCGCTTGATCTCGATTTTCACCTCTATGATACGGTCGTATATCAGCGGCTATTACTGAATATGCGTTTTCTACAAATGTCCGAGGGCAAAACTGATCAAGAACTCTATGAGGCAGCACTCGAGATGCGCCTGCACCTTAGCGACGAGGTGATCAAGCGGCGGATGATCCAAGTAATGGAGCAATACTTACTCGCCGCCAACCCGCCGCGCTCTCCAACGGAAGCTGAAATCATCGCAGAGTTTGATCAGCGTAAAGAGGAGTTACGCAGACCTGAGCGTTATTCGATTGAGCATATTTATTTTAATAAGGAGCGCGAGGCAGAGGCTGATGCAATCATTGCAACAATCAACGAGCAAAATCTCACGCCGGATCAGGCACGAGAATTAAGTTCGCCTTTCTTGCCTGGCTACCAGTTCACCGGACAAACTCCGGACCAATTGGCGCGCCATTTCGGTGCTTCCTTCGTGGGAAATCTGCAAAAAACTGATCCGCAGCCCGGGCGCTGGGTGGGTCCGGTACGATCCACTTACGGGCTCCATTACGTGTGGATAAGTGAGTTGGAGCCTTCTAGAGGCGCTACTCTTGACGAGGTTAGAGTGCAATTGCAACGCGACCTAGAGTCACGCGCTAAAGAAACTGCATTGCGTAATAGCGTCATTGCCACGCGCGAAAACTATGAGATCAGGCGATGAAGAACGTGCGAATGCTATTGGCTCTTGTTCTGGGCGTGTGTGCAATACAAGCTGCTTACGGTCATCGTTTCGCGCCCTCACTGCTGAAAGTCAATGAGACCGCTTCACAGCAATACAACATGGTGTGGAAAACACCGGCGCAGGGTGTCAGTAATGTGCCATTAGAACCGGTGTGGCCGGAAGCCTGTGAGGCCATCAGTGCAAGTTCCCCGCGGCTAGAAGGTACAGGCATTGTGACCAGTTGGCAGTTACAGTGTACTGAGTTGGGCGAGGAGGGCTTGGTCGGGGAGACCCTTGGTGTATCCGGACTTGATGCTAGCCAGGCATCGGCCATGGTTACCGTGAACCTGCTTGACGGCCGTCAATACCAGCGCGTACTGAATGCAGAGCGGCCAGACTTCGTTGTCCCTGCTGAATCTGCGGCTGGGGATGTTGTTGGCGACTATACCCGTCTGGGGATCGAGCATATCTGGTTTGGCTTTGATCATCTTATGTTCGTGTTTGGGCTACTGCTGCTGGTTGGAGGCGGAAGCCGCCTATTTTGGACGATTACCGCATTTACGGTTGGGCACAGCATCACATTGTCGCTCGTTACACTGGGCTATCTTGATTATCCTGTTGGCTTGGTGGAGTTTGCTATTGCGCTGAGTATCTTTGCGCTTGCCGTGGAACTCACACGGATGAAAAAGCATGACGCCCTTTGGCGAAATCCGTGGTGGTTGGCAGGAGGTTTTGGAATACTTCATGGCATGGGCTTTGCGGGCGCACTAGCTGAAACCGGACTGCCTCAGGATAATGTGCCGTTGGCGCTATTGTTTTTTAATATTGGAATCGAATTAGGGCAAATTGCGTTTATTCTGCTGGTATGGGGGATCTGGTTGGTGATCAGGAAGCCACTGGCTCCATGGCAAGACAAGCTGTTTCCAATACCCGTCTATATCCTCGGTTCGTTGTCGGCTATGTGGTGTATTGAGCGAGGATTGGCAGCGTTGTTGAATTAGCGCAATCAGTCACGCGCGCGCTAGCCCCGCAGACAGTTCTGGATTACCCTATCCTTGGCGAGGATGTTTATGGTCTCGCAGATGTCGTGACGCGCTCGGGTAAAAAATATATTAGCATGGGCGTTGATCTTTATTGCAACGAAGGACGCTCGGCTTTCAACTTAGACAGTGAATGAAATAATCAAAGGATACCGAAATGGCCAAGACTGGATTACAGCTTCGCTCAACCGTTAAGGATGACAATACGCTTGAAATAACACTCGTCGATATGACTGTTCCTGAGCCCGGCCCTGATGAGGTACTGGTGCAGGTTGAAGCGACGCCGATAAATCCATCTGATTTGGGCTTGCTGTTCGGCCCTGCGGATTTAACCACGGTGAGGGTGTCGGGGACGGCAGAGCACCCAGTGGTCAGCGCTGATATTCCCGAAGGGTTGATGAAGATGGTTGCCGGGCGTATTGGTCAGTCGATGCCAGTTGGTAATGAGGCTGCAGGGACGGTAATCGGCGCTGGCGCATCAGACGCCGCACAGGCGTTGATCGGTAAACGTGTCGGCATTATCGGTGGAGCGATGTACAGTCAGTACCGCTGCGTCAATGCCTTCATGTGCCTCGAGCTAGAAGAGGGCACCACGGCGGCAGAGGGCGCGTCCTGCTTTGTCAATCCGCTCACGGCGCTGGCCATGGTTGAGACTATGCGACTGGAGAATCACACGGCGCTGGTGCATACGGCAGCGGCGTCTAACCTCGGTCAAATGTTAAACCGTATCTGCATGAGCGAAGACGTCGCGCTAGTGAACATTGTTCGCAAGGTGGAACAGGAAGCCATACTTAAGGCTATGGGTGCAAAGTATATTGTTAACACAACGAGTGATAGCTATTACGATGATCTGACAGACGCGCTCGCCGAGACGGGAGCGACATTAGCTTTTGATGCGACCGGCGGTGGCAAGCTGTCCGGTCAGATCCTCTCATGTATGGAAGCGGCGGCGTTACGCAGTATGACTGAGTATAACGGCTATGGCAGTGACGTATTTAAACAGGTGTATATTTATGGTGGTCTCGATCGAAGTCCAACAACGTTGACACGTAATTTTGGATTTTCGTGGAGCCTATCCGGTTTCCTGCTGACACCGTTTCTGCAGAGGGTGGGCATGGAGAAGAGTATTCAAATGCGCGCTAAAGTGGCGGCAGAAATAAAAACTACATTTGCCAGCCACTATACGAAAGAAGTGTCATTGGCAGAGGCGCTGTCGGCAGAGGCAATGGCGATTTACGGCAAGCAGGCCACCGGCGAGAAGTATCTTATTAAGCCGCAGGAATGATTGTGCGTCTTGCTAGCGCCCCGCCCCCAGTGCCCAAGGGTCAAAGTCCGAGCATCCAAGCGCATTGTAGTCTGACTCGTCCCACACATCGTCACCGGCATTAGCAAGTAGAAATATTTGAACATGCAGTGCACAGCGCGAGCGCAGATCACTGATGCTTGGGTCCTGCGCTATGCGTTCTTGCAACATCGCTACCGTCATAGGTTCATCTACCATGCGCAAGCCTCCGCCGCTAGGGGTATCAAGTAACATTAGATTGGCATCGGCAGCATTCCAGGCGTGCCACTTTGGCAGTGTCCCGCTGCGGCCATTTCTCGGTGCGCCCGTTCTGGCAAATTCCGACCAGTAGCTTCGCATCTTTTGGGCGAGTAGGTCGCGGCCGGGAATATTGTCGTTTGTGTAGAGGCCAGGCACGCCAATGCCTCCCTCGAACTCGCCGAAAATATAGGCCACTTCAAGACCGTGTGCTGCGCCAAGCAGTTCGCTGTAATCGATAAGCCAGTTTTTGCCGCCCTCATCCCAGTCCCAGCGGTAGGCGAAAACGGGTTCTGAACCACTGGCAGCAATGATGTCTGCGACGCCGTCTACCGCCATCGCCTTCCAACCGTCACTGAGGTAGGCGCTATACTCATCATAATTCTGTACATCCTTGACCTGCGGCAGGACACCAAAGCGAAGTTCGACGAACTCGGGGTCTTGCGCCAAAAATAATTTCGCTTCGTCTCGATTGGTTCCCGTGATCAGGGGCACATTATTGTAGCGTGAGGGATCACTGAACAATTGATACAAAGTGCTTTTAGGCAGTACTAGGCCATCGCGAAAACTTTGAGGTGCGCGATACATACCTGCACCCCCTGATACACCCTCGAGGATCTCTTGTGCACTGCGGGAGTACATGAAGTCACGGGTCTCCTCATCCGACATTAGTAGTTGGGCAGCGCGGGCCGCTTTGCTGTCGTTAGCGCGACCCGAATTTTGCAGTTGTAAAGATAACCATTCACGGGAGCTCAATGGTTGCCCCGGCTGCGGATCGTCCGTAAAGTTTTCGGCACGCCAGAGCGGCGCTGTGCCCACTGATCCACTTTGTGCAATGGCTCGATGAAAGAGTCCTTTTGCAAGAGGAGATGCCATCAATGAAAACACATTGTGGCCTCCAGCTGACTCCCCGAAGATAGTGACGTTGTCGCGGTCGCCGCCAAAGTTGGCAATGTTATCGGCTACCCACTGCAGTGCCGCAATCATGTCGAGGTTGGCATAATTGCCGCTGGCATCCAGTGCGTTACGGTCTGGTGTGCGCAGAGCAGGATGACTGAGCCAGCCAAAAAAGCCCAGCCGATAGTTAATCGTCACCACGACGACCTGTTCGCTGCCTGCCAGCAGGCTGGCGTTATAGGTGTTGGCTGTGCCGATGGTATTGCCGCCGCCATGAATCCAGACCATCACCGGAAGTTTCTCTGCGGCGACGCTGCTGTGGTCACGGGGTGACCAGATGTTTAGATAGAGACAATCCTCGCTGCCGACAACGGCGCCGCTATCGTCGGAAAGGCCGTCTAGCGGCCCTGATAACTGCACACAGGGATCGCGAAACGCCGTTGCGTTCAGGGTTTTTGTCCACGGCGTTGCCCGCTGCGGTGAACGCCACCGCAGATCTGCTATTGGCGGCGCGGCAAACGGGATACCTAGCCAAACGAAGGTGTTGTTGGCATCTTCACTGCCAATCACTGAGCCACTTCGTGTGTCGCGCTCAGCGCTTGGGTTGGGTAATTTCGCGATTTTTTCAGAGGATGATCCGGGCCAAAAATAGACGATGAGCGCTGCCAGTAAAACTACTAAAATTAGAAAAATAGTTTTTTTCATGACGATGCTCCGATATTCAGTGCGCTGTAATTAAGGGTCACCAGGCCAGTCTTCCATCGCAATCAGCGGATAGAAAGCGAGTTGTATGCCCTCCATAACATTACTGTCGTTTTCCAGAATATTGCGCCGTCGAATGTATCGACCTGCGGTTGACCGACTGTCTATTGCGTCTGTTGCATCTAGACCCCCGCGTCCGTGAAATACTGGTTTCAATTCTGCATTATAGATCGTGACGTTTAACGAGACGACTGCGGCCATCATGCTCCAGTCAAAATTGGCACTGACGCCATCACCGGGGCCCTGCATAGTAGGCGTACGGGCCACGCCATCCCAGCGGGCCAGATGCTTCATGCCTCCGCTAAACGACTCCTGACGTTCAACTAGATCTGTAAATATAAATCCATCGACTTTAGAACTGGCGACTAATTCATCGCGCACTTGGTACATGATCTGTGCAAATGTCTTCGCGTTGATTTTGCCGCTGGTTGGATCTACAGGATTGCCGAAAGCGCGCACCGCCGTATTCCAATGCTGCTGGAACTCGCGTTGGGGAAGAACTTTATAGCCATTTTCTTGTAGATAGTCGGAGATTTGGGCGTCGATGCGGGGCGCTTCTTTTTGAAGATAGTTACGCGACTGCGAGCCCAGATCGACGTGGGCGATGACAACAGTTTTCATCGGACTCATATTAAGGCTTGGTTGGTCGATCGAAGCTTGAAAGACCGTCGGATTGTAGGCGGGCGTTGCGCTGCATCCACTCAGTAACGCCGCATAGGCGATGAAAATCCAATATCGGTGAATGCTGTGTAATCGACGCATGTTTTCTCTCACGTTGTCAGTGCAAAACGTATGTTAACAAAATCTGTTCCGGGGCACAGCATAGCAAGTAAAAAAAGGAGGCCGTCGGCCTCGTCGCTGCTGCGATACGTGGTAGGCTTTAAAGTGATGAGAAATTTTTTAAAGAATAGGGTATTGGATGAGCCGTAGCTTGTATGTGAAGCGGGTGGGGAATGGCCCAGCTGTTATACTGTTACATGGTCTTTTTGGTGCGGGAAGTAACTTGGGAGCACTGGAGCGAGCCCTGCGGGATAAGTTCACGGTGTTTAGTTTAGATCTTCCTAACCACGGACGATCGGCGTGGCTGAAAAACCCGAATTTAGACACAATGGCCAGCGGTCTGCAGCAGTGGATGAAGGCAGAGGGACTGGCTCGAGCACATTTGGTAGGACATTCCTTGGGTGGCAAAGTGGCTATGCAATGTGCATTGCAGCAGCCCCAGTGTGTTGAGTCGCTTGTGATTGCTGATATCGCGCCAGTGAAGTATTCGCCTCACCATGATGCTGTTTTTGCTGCACTTGCTGAGGTAGATGCCGCGCAGTGTTGCAGTAGGGAGCAAGCTTTGGACCTTATGGCACGACGTATCAAGGGCGATGCGTTCATGCAATTTCTATTGATGGGTCTGCAGCGTGATAGCACAGGAGTGTTCCGCTGGCGTTTTGATTTCAAGGGTCTACAGACCTGTTACTCTTCAATGCTGGCAGAGCCATCGACTGAGCAGTTTTACGCTGGGCCGACGCTGTTTATTAAGGGCGGTGTTTCTGATTACATTTTAGAAGAGCACTGGCCTCAGATGCAGAAGCTTTTTCCGCAGGCCATGATCAAGATTTTACCGGGTTGCGGTCATTGGTTACATGCCGAAAAACCACAGCTTTTTAACGGCATTGTGCAACGCTTTCTTGTCGCTCTAAAGCCAAGTATGCTGTCTGCTCAGATATAAAGCCGTGAGAGACTGGAAGGCGTGTATTTTAATTTGGGAGAGATTGTAAGCCTGCTAGCGTTTGGCGTCCTGTGCATGCATTTTTTGTCGGCGGTCCGCGTGCGAGAGCTTGCCCTTCAGGCCGTTGGGCAAGCCAGTAAACGTGATGAATTTCAGTTGTTGGATCAGTCAGTACATGTGCAGCGTGTCTCTCTCAGTCGCGATGAGAGTGGCCGTTGGCGTATCTGGCGCCAATATCGCTTTGACTATACTTACGAGGGCGTGGAACGGCGGCAAGGTTTTGTCATTATGCTGGGCAAACAATTGCAGTCTATCGTAGTGTCGGAGAGGCCTACGACACTACACTAGCATTAGCCGCTATTTTTTAATCTGTGAATTCAACATGTTCGCTACTTTTTGTCCATATGGGGGGAGGGTGCCGGCCAGTTTCGACATGTCCACAAAACCTTCTCGATAGACACCGCGAGCGTGGCTGAACGTACGGAAGCCGTCACGGCCACGGTAGTTCCCCATGCCGCTATGGCCAACCCCGCCAAATGGCAGGTCGTCGCAGCCAACGTGGAGCGCAATAGCGTTAACAGCGACACCGCCAGAGAGTGTCTCGTTGATGACTTTGTCCTGTTCCGCTTTATCCTTGCCGAAGTAATACAAAGCCAGTGGTCGTTCGCGCGCGTTGATAAAATCAATAACGTCGTCCAACTGTTCATAGGCTTTGATATTCAGTATGGCACCGAAAATTTCATCCCGCATGCAGGTAAGATCATCGTCGGGGTTGACAACTAAGTGAAGGGCGATCTTATGCGCATCACGTTTGGAGAAGGCTTCGCCGGGCGGACACAGAGAAATCACTCTGGCACCTTTGTTAGACGCTTCATCAATGTACCCTTTCACGCGATCATAGTGGCGTGCATTGATGCACGCTACAAAGTCAGGGTTATCCTGAATGGTTGGATATTGTTCTGCTATTACCGCCTTGCAGCGATTAATAAAGGCCTCCATACGGCTGTGCGGTATAAAGCAGTAATCTGGGCTGACACACAGCTGCCCCCCGTTCATAGCCTTACCTGTTATGATGCGTTCCGCAGCTAGGTGAATGTCACAATCCTCGCCAACAATCACTGGTGACTTGCCTCCGAGCTCCAGCGTAACGGGGACCATGTTTTCCGAGGCGGCGCGCATCACCAGTCGACCGATGCTGGTGGCCCCGGTAAAGATCAGGTGATCTAGCGGCAGGGCAGAAAAGGCGGCCCCGACTTCTGGTCCACCGGCGATAACGGTAATTTCCGACTCCTCAAAATACTGCGCGAACAACGTCTGCATTATGTCGGCAGTGTTTGGCGTATATTCCGAGGGTTTGATCATTGCGCGATTGCCTGCGCCCAGTACATCGGCAAGTGGACTAAAAATCATATTTACCGGCACATTCCATGGCGTCATGATGCCGACGACGCCCTTAGGCTGATGGTGCACTTGCGCTTTTGCACCGAGGAAATTCATCGGCATGAACGGCGTCCGTTTTTCAGGCTTCATCCATTTTTTTAAATTTTTCTTCACAAATTTGAGGCTGCCTATAGACGTCATGATGTCAGTCATCAACGTGACGTATTTTGAACGACAGCCGAAGTCGTTGTTAACGGCTTCACAGATTGCCTCTTTATTGTCCACCAATAGGGCGATACAGCGATCAATGCGGTCTATGCGCGTGGCGAGAGCAACCGGTCCTTCAGCCTGAAATGCTCGACGCTGATTATTCAGAATCAAGTGTAGTTCTGCCGATACAGGGCTTTCCTTCAATGATGCGTTCATTTTGAGTCCTCGTTAGACGGTTATACGGCCGCTGTAGTTGCCAGTTTCTCTGCTTTCTTTTGTTTAGAGCTTGCGCTCAATTCCTTGGGCAGCGTGATTTTTACGCCCGCGTCTTGCAGCAGCATGTCCGAGCACTTTTCAGCGATCATTACAGCTGGTGCGTTCGTATTCCCAGATGTAATTGTTGGCATGATAGACGCATCGGCAATGCGCAATCGTTTAACGCCGTGCACGCGCAGGCGATTGTCTACTACGGCCATTTTGTCTGAGCCCATCTTGCATGTTCCGACTGGATGATAGACCGACTCGGCTTCTGCGCGCACATACTCTAGAATTTGGTCGTCGGTCTGTGTCAGCGAGCCAGGCCTGAACTCCTCGCCGCGGTATCGCTTTAGGGCAGGCGCTTGGAATATCTCTCGCACTCTACGAAAAGCAGCGATAATGGCTTTGCGGTCGTTTTCAGTGTCTAGATAGTTGGCGCGTATAGCAGGATAGACCAGTGGATCCTTACTGCAAATATGTACACTGCCTCGACTTTCTGGCCTTAGATGGCATACGGTCGCCGTAGTGCCTGGCGTCGGCTTCAGGTTGCCTTTGCTGTCGGGTTCGCTTGCAGCAGGAGCAAAATGTATCTGTGAATCAGCACGAGAAACCTCGTCTGTACTGCGAAAGAATACCCCAACCTGTGCGGCTGGGTGTGCTAGGAGACCGGTGCCTTTAAGCAGATACTTGAGTACGTTTTTAGCCATCGCTAGCGGGCGAGTTTCCTGATAGAAAGTCGTCACCTCATTGAGTCCCTGCTGTACATTAATCGTTAGATGATCCTGCAAGTTCTCGCCTACTCCCGGGAGATGATGTTTGACCTCTATGCCCACTGACTTCAGGTGTTCATCATTGCCGACACCTGATAGCTCTAATAGTTGAGGAGAATTAATCACGCCGCCGCAAAGTATAGTTTCATGGCGCGCATAGGCTTGCCTCGTGCATAAGCCTTTCTTTTCTTTGATCTGATATTCAACACCTGTAGCTTCGCCATTTTCTATAATGACGCGCTTACATAGGGCGCCGGTGACAACGGTGAGATTGGGGCGATTTTTACATGCTTTTAAAAAGGTACGGGCAGAACTTTGACGTTTTCCTTTGTGGATGTTTGTTTGATAGTAGCCTGCGCCTTCTTGGCTGGCCCCGTTAAAATCGGCATTGTAAGGAATATCAGATTGAATAGAAGCTTCAATGAAGATGTCGGCCAGGTCCATTTTTTGGTCGTTAGCGAAGTCTTCGACCCAAAGTGGGCCCCCGTAGCCGTGCCAGTCATCTGGCCCTTCCGCCTTGTGCTCAGAGCGCTTAAAGTAGGGTAATACCTCATCGTAGGACCAGCCGGTGTTGCCCATGTCGCTCCAGTCGTCGTAATCCTCACGCTGCCCTCGAATATATACCATGCCGTTGATGCAACTGGTCCCGCCCAGTACTTTGCCGCG
>PKDD01000002.1 GCA_002862465.1 Haliea sp. | reverse complement strand
GCCGGGTGATAATGTCCAGATGGTAGCATCGTTAATGGCGCCGATTGCTATGGAAGAGGGCCTGCGTTTTGCGATTCGTGAGGGTGGCCGCACTGTTGGCGCCGGCGTCGTCGCTAAAATTATCGAATAAACGACTCTGGCAGTCGGGGGAGAGCCTTTAGTTAACCCCCTCCATGACTAAGCCGAACTTCTGGAAAGAGCAGTTCGGCTTAGTTGTCTCAGTGTAAAAGTTTAGGCCAGTAGCTCAATTGGCAGAGCAGCGGTCTCCAAAACCGCAGGTTGGGGGTTCGATTCCCTCCTGGCCTGCCATTTTATTGGCGGGTACCGCGCCCACGGCGGGCGATGTCTAATGTGACAAGGTAGATTTGATGAGTGAGGAAACAACTGCAAGCAGTTTTGATACGGTCAAATGGGTCGTCGTAGTCGCCCTGATTGCCTTAGCAGTCGTTGGCAACAGTTACTATTCTGATCAGTCGTTGCTGTACCGCGTGTTGGGTATTCTTGCCATTGCTGGGGTAGCTGGCATGGTCGCCTTGCAAACAGCTAAAGGCGTTGCTTTTTGGGCGTTGGTGAAAGGATCTAGGACGGAAATACGCAAGGTTGTCTGGCCTACGAGGCAGGAAACAGTGCAAACCACCATGATAGTGGTGGCGTTTGTGTTGCTGGTGGCGTTGCTGCTTTGGGGTTTGGATTCATTCCTGGGCTGGTTAGTGTCGCGTGCAATTGCTTAACAACGAGATAAGGGTTAACTGATGGCAATGCGCTGGTACGTGATTCATGCCTATTCAGGGTATGAGAATAAGGTTGCCGTGGCGTTAAAGGAGCGTATCGAACTGCATCATATGCAGGATCGCTTTGGAGATGTGTTAGTGCCGACTGAAGAAATCGTGGAAATGCGCGGCGGACAAAAAAGACGCAGTGAGCGTAAGTTCTTTCCGGGGTATGTGCTGGTGCAGATGGAGTTGGGCGATGATACCTGGCACCTAGTGAAGGAAACGCCCCGAGTCCTTGGATTCATCGGTGGCAAAGCAGACGCTCCGGCCCCGATTACTGAGAAGGAAGTAGCAGCCATACTTCAGCGCGTAGAAGACGGAGTAGAAGCACCGCGGCCCAAGACTCTGTTTGAGCCTGGGGAGATGGTGCGGGTTGTGGATGGTCCTTTTAATGATTTCAACGGTGTTGTCGAGGATGTTAACTACGAAAAAAGCCGACTCAATGTAGCGGTATTGATATTTGGACGGTCGACGCCAGTTGAACTCGAATTTAGTCAGGTAGAGAAGGCCTGATTGTGCGGGGGTGATGAGAATCACCCTCTTGATGAAGTGGTGGCATAGCTGCCTTTATGGGGAGCTCTAGTAGGCCTGAATGGCCCAAACAGCGATTGTACCCGGGAGAAAAGATATGGCTAAAAAAGTTCAGGCTTACATAAAATTGCAGGTAAAGGCTGGCCAAGCGAACCCCAGCCCCCCTGTAGGGCCGGCATTGGGCCAGCACGGCGTAAATATTATGGAATTTTGTAAGGCGTTTAACGCCGAGACCCAGGGCATGGAGCCGGGTTTGCCTATTCCCGTTGTGATCACAGTTTACGCCGACCGCTCATTTACTTTTATTAAGAAAACACCCCCTGCTTCGGTACTGTTAATGAAGCTTGCCAATCTTAAGAAGGGTTCTGGCACTCCTAATACGCATAAAGTGGGTAAAGTGAATCGCTCGCAATTGGAGGAAGTGGCAACGATGAAGTGGCCCGATCTCACGGCCGCTGACATGGATGCTGCTGTGCGCACGATTGCCGGCAGCGCTCGTTCCGCCGGTATTGAAGTAGAGGGGGTGAAGTAAGATGGCTAAGATGTCTAAACGTGTTCGTATATTCAAAGAAAAAATTGACCCTCAAAAGGCTTATCCACTTGATATTGCGGTTGAGTTTCTGAAGGAATTATCCACCGTCAAGTTCAATGAAACAGTTGAGGTTGCGGTGAACTTAGGAATAGATTCTCGTAAATCAGACCAGGCGGTGCGTGGTGCAACTACTTTGCCTTTTGGCACCGGCTCTGATGTCCGTGTTGTTGTCTTTGCTCAGGGTGATGCGGTCGAAAAAGCCAAAGCCGCTGGGGCTGATATGGTAGGCATGGAAGATTTGGCCGAACAAATCAAAGGCGGGATGATGGACTTTGATGTTGTTATCGCTTCTCCGGACGCAATGCGAGTGGTGGGGCAATTAGGCCAGGTTCTAGGTCCGCGCGGATTAATGCCAAATCCCAAGACTGGCACCGTAACACCGGATGTTGAAACCGCAGTAAAAAATGCGAAAGCTGGCCAGGTGCGTTACCGCACAGACAAGAACGGGATAATCCATGGCGGCATAGGGAAAATTAATTTCGAGCTAGAAGCCATTCAGGGCAATTTGGCGGCATTGATGTCAGATTTGAAGAAGGCCAAGCCCGCTTCGTCGAAAGGCGTCTACATTAAGAAAATTAGCCTGAGTACTACAATGGGTCCAGGCATTACCATCGATCAGGTGTCGGTGGAGAGTTGATCGAATCGTCTCTATAAAGGGCGGTTCCTCAAAACCCTGCATGGAAGTAGGGTGTTGTAGATTGGTGTCGATATCTGAGGATTCGATCCAGTCCACTTTGAGGTCTTTGGACAAGGCGCCGGGCTTATAGCCCATTTAGCTGAGAACTAAAGGCCATCAAAGACCGTAGGTGCCAAAGCCGAAGTAGGTTTTCAGTGGCGGCTTAATTTAGGCAAGCCCTTCGGGGCGAGGCAAGGCCTACGCAGATGGTGAGTATGTTCACCACGCACGAGCAGTGTTGGCATAGAATTGTCGACATTTAAACGTAACGGCCAACAGCAATAGTATTGTTTTAGGGCGTTACAAACTTAGCAATCCAGGAGTAAATCCAGTGGCAATAGGACTCGAAGACAAGAAAGCGATCGTAGCTGAAGTTAACGAGACTGCCACCAGTGCACTGTCCCTGATTATCGCCGATTCACGCGGCGTTACTGTGGATGGAATGACGGCATTGCGCCAAAAAGCGCGTGAAAACCAGGTGACTCTCCGTGTCGTACGGAACACCCTGGCTAAGCGGGCGCTGGAAGGAACTGAATATGAGTGTGTCAACAGCGCACTCACCGGTCCCTCCCTGTTCGGATTTTCAATGGAAGATCCAGGTGCAGCAGCTCGAATCTTTAAAGACTTTGCAAAGGAAAACAAAGACTTTGAAGTAAAAGCACTGGCGGTAAGCGGCCAGATGCTGGGTGCAGATCAGTTGGATGTTTTGGCTAAGTTGCCCACGCGTGACCAAGCACTCTCAATTATGATGAGTGTTATGAAGGCGCCGGTGACGAAGCTGGTTCAGACAATGAACGAAGTACCTGGAACACTGGTTCGCACACTCGCAGCAGTACGCGATCAGAAAGAGGCAGCGGCGTAAGCCTCTGTTTGTGGATAACTAATCAGCTAAATAGGAGATATGGGTCATGGCTCTGTCTAAAGATGATATTTTGAATGCAATTGCCGATATGAGCGTCATGGACATCGTGTCGCTCATCGAAGCAATGGAAGAGAAGTTTGGCGTCACTGCAGCAGCAGCTGTCGCCGCTGCGCCGGCCGCCTCAGGTGGAGACGCCGGCGCTGCGGCAGAAGAGCAGACTGAATTCGACGTGGTTCTTACCGCAGCTGGTGAGAAGAAAGTAAACGTCATTAAAGTCGTTCGCGCGATTACTGGCCTGGGCTTGAAAGAAGCTAAAGGTTTGGTTGACAATGCTCCCTCCAGTATTAAAGAGGGTGCTGCCAAGGCGGAAGCTGAGGAAGTTAAAAAGCAACTTGAAGAAGCCGGCGGTTCTGCTGAGCTCAAGTAAGGTTGAGAACAGTCTGGCTTAAGCTGGATAAGGGTAAGGCTGGTGAGCGTTTTGCTTGCCGGCCTTTTCCCGCTTGAAGAAATGAAAAATGTATAGGGTTGGTGCAGACTGCGCAGTAATCTTATTTTAGTTCTGCAAAGAGCTAGTTAGTTGTCCACTAAGGCAATGAAAAGCTAATCACGATGGGGAGTACTGATGGCATACTCGTACACTGAGAAAAAACGTATTCGCAAAGATTTCGGCGTCTTGCCGAAGGTAATGGATGTACCTTACTTGCTTGCGATCCAAATGGACTCTTATCGGAAATTTACCCAGCAGGGTGATGCTCTTGAAGCGCGAGGCGATTACGGTTTGCACGCGGCTTTTAAGTCAGTGTTTCCTATCGTTAGCTACAGTGGTAATGCAGCACTGGAGTATGTTGATTACAGATTGGGTAAGCCTGTTTTTGACGTTAGTGAGTGCCAATCACGTGGCGTAACCTATTCATGCTCGTTGCGTGTGAAGGTCCGGTTGATTATTTACGATAAAGAATCGTCTAACAAGACCATCAAGGACATCAAGGAGCAGGAAGTGTATATGGGGGAAATTCCCCTAATGACCGACAACGGTACTTTCGTTATCAATGGTACTGAGAGGGTAATTGTATCTCAGTTACACCGCTCGCCTGGCGTATTCTTTGATCATGATAAAGGTAAGACCCATTCATCCGGCAAGCTATTGTATTCAGCTAGGGTGATTCCTTACCGTGGTTCATGGCTTGATTTTGAATTCGATCCCAAGGATCTCGTTTTTGTACGTATTGATCGGCGCCGCAAACTCCCGGCGACAATTTTGCTAAGGGCGCTCGGTTACGAAGCCGAAGAAATCTTAGAAATGTTCTACGACACAAATATATTTACTGTTTCAAAGAGCGGCAAATATACGATGGCATTGATCCCGGAGCGTTTGCGCGGGGATGTGGCTGCATTCGATATTAAGTCTGGAAAGAAGCTCATCGTCGAGCAGGGGCGTCGTGTTACTGCGCGTCACATTCGTGAGCTTGAAGAGGCGAAAATCAAGTCTCTAGAAATTCCTGAGGATTATTTGTTTGGCCGTTCTTTGGCTGAAGATGTAATCGATAAGAAAACTGGCGAAGTGCTTGTGGAGTGCAACACCGAAATTACTGCGGAGGTGATTGAGAGCTTAAAAGAGTCTGGTATTACCAAGATTAAAACCTTGTACACCAACGAATTAGATTGCGGTTCTTTTATCTCAGATACTTTGCGTCAAGACTCTACCCGAAATCAGCTTGAAGCTCTGGTAGAAATTTACCGCATGATGCGCCCAGGGGAGCCGCCAACGAAGGAATCTGCTGAGAATCTATTTCAGAACCTATTCTTTTCCGCCGACCGTTATGACCTTTCATCCGTTGGCCGCATGAAATTTAATCGTCGGCTTGGTAGAGAGGAAGTTGAAGGAAGTGGAGTGCTTGATCGAATCGATATTGTAGAGGTTCTTAAGACGCTGGTGGGCATCCGTAATGGTAGAGGTATGGTTGATGACATTGATCATCTCGGCAACCGCCGGGTGCGCAGTGTGGGGGAAATGGCGGAAAATCAGTTCCGAGTCGGTTTGGTGCGAGTTGAGCGCGCGGTAAAAGAGCGTTTGTCTATGGCAGAAAGCGAGGGCCTGATGCCGCAGGACCTTATCAATGCCAAACCTGTATCTGCTGCCGTCAAAGAGTTTTTTGGTTCGAGTCAATTGTCTCAGTTTATGGATCAGAACAACCCATTGTCAGAAGTCACGCACAAACGGCGTGTATCTGCGCTAGGACCGGGTGGTTTGACGCGCGAGCGCGCTGGGTTCGAAGTGCGTGATGTGCATCCAACCCACTATGGCCGAGTGTGTCCTATTGAGACACCTGAAGGTCCTAACATTGGTCTTATCAATTCTTTGGCGACTTATGCGCGCACTAATGATTATGGATTTCTCGAAACCCCATACCGCAAGGTAGTTAAGGGTAAGGTCACTGACGATATCGAATTTTTGTCCGCCATTAATGAGGCTGAGCATGTTATTGCGCAGGCTTCGGCGACATTGGACAAAAACATGAAGTTTGTCGATGATCTGATTGCAGTTCGACATATGAGCGAGTTCACGGTAATGCCGCCAGAACGCGTTGGTTATATGGACGTTTCACCTAAGCAGGTCGTGTCTGTGGCTGCGGCTCTGATTCCGTTTTTGGAGCATGACGATGCTAACCGTGCCCTTATGGGATCCAATATGCAGCGGCAGGCCGTGCCAACCCTTGTTGCTGACAAGCCCCTTGTCGGGACAGGAATGGAGCGTTACGTAGCAACAGACTCTGGAGTTTGTATGGTCGCAGATCGGTCTGGAGTCATCGACTCTGCGGATGCCAGCCGCATCGTGGTTCGCGTTAATCAAAAGGACGTTGGCGTTGATGAGGCGCCCGTCGATATTTACAATCTGACAAAGTATACGCGGTCAAATCAGAATACTTGCATCAATCAGCGCCCGCTCGTGAAAGAGGGTGATGCGATTGAGCGTGGCGACATTCTTGCCGATGGTCCCTCCATAGATCTTGGTGAACTTGCGCTGGGGCAGAATATGCGGATCGCCTTTATGCCATGGAATGGCTATAACTTCGAGGACTCAATACTGGTCAGTGAGCGGGTGGTAAAAGAAGATCGCTTCACCACGATTCATATTCAAGAACTCACTTGCATAGCCCGCGATACAAAGCTGGGGTCTGAAGAGATATCGGGTGATATACCCAACGTGGGCGAGGGCGCCCTGTCTAAACTCGATGAATCCGGTATCGTTTATATCGGTGCTGAGGTTGAAGCCGGCGATATTCTTGTCGGCAAGGTCACGCCCAAAGGTGAGACTCAACTGACCCCCGAAGAAAAGCTATTGCGGGCTATTTTTGGCGAGAAAGCGTCAGACGTTAAAGATACGTCGCTGCGCGTCCCTACGAGTGCTAAAGGGACTGTGATAGACGTTCAGGTCTTTACGCGAGATGGCTTAGAGAAGGATGCCCGAGCTCTGCAGATTGAGAAACACCAGTTAGATCAATATCGCAAGGATCTGAAGGAAGAATACCGTATTTTTGAAGAAGCGATCTTTGCTCACTTGGGCAGCACGCTCAAGGGTAAAAATACGGTCAGTGGAGGTGGCTTTAGCAAAGGAACCACCTTAACGCCTGCGCTGTTAGCCGAATTGGAGCGGGATCAATGGTTCAAGTTGAAGCTATCAGATGCGACAGCGAATGATGCGTTAGTGTCGGCTGAACGGCAGTTGGAAGAACAGAACAAACTTCTTGAGGATCGCTTCGAAGATAAAAGGGGCAAGTTGCAAAGTGGCGATGATTTGGCGCCCGGTGTCTTAAAGATTGTGAAGGTCTATTTGGCGATAAAACGCCGCATCCAGCCGGGTGACAAAATGGCTGGACGTCATGGTAATAAGGGCGTGATTTCGGTGATCATGCCGGTGGAAGATATGCCTTATGATGAGAACGGGGAACCGGTCGATATTGTGCTGAACCCCCTAGGCGTGCCTTCTCGGATGAACGTAGGTCAAATTTTGGAAACTCACCTCGGCATGGCTGCTAAGGGCCTGGGTGACAAAATTAATGCCATGGTTAAAGAGCAGCAAAAGGTTTCAGAGTTACGCAAGTTTCTTGAAGCCATCTACAACAATGGCGATGGCCGTATCGAGGATATCAAGTCCTTCAGTGATGCCGAGATAATGGAACTGGCAGCTAATCTTTCACAGGGTGTCCCTATGGCCACTCCAGTTTTTGATGGTGCGGCAGAGGACTCTATTAAGAGATTGTTAAAGTTAGCGGGCCTACCTGAAAGTGGCCAGTTTACTTTATACGATGGCCGCAGTGGAGAAGCTTTCGATCGACCTGTTACGGTTGGATATATGTATATGTTGAAACTGAACCACCTGGTGGACGACAAAATGCATGCGCGGTCAACTGGTTCATATAGTCTTGTTACCCAGCAGCCCTTAGGTGGTAAAGCGCAGTTTGGCGGTCAGCGGTTTGGGGAGATGGAAGTCTGGGCATTGGAAGCTTACGGTGCGGCTTACACCTTGCAGGAGATGCTCACAGTTAAGTCTGACGACATCACCGGACGGACGAAAATGTACAAAAATATTGTTGATGGCGATCATCGTATGGAGCCGGGCATGCCCGAGTCTTTTAATGTGCTGGTTAAGGAAATACGTTCTTTGGCGATCGATATCGATCTCGAGAATGATTAACAACATAACGATTGTACTTGGTGGCGGTGTATTGGATTTCCCATGCGCTGCCTGGAAGTAAAAACCTCGCGGAGGAAAAGCCTTGAAAGACTTACTTAATCTATTAAAGTCCCAGGGACAAAACGACGAATTCGACGCTATTCGAATCGGTTTGGCGTCACCGGAACTCATTCGCTCCTGGTCATTTGGTGAAGTTAAAAAGCCTGAGACCATTAATTATCGTACATTCAAGCCAGAACGTGATGGCCTGTTTTGTGCGAAAATTTTTGGACCGGTGAAAGACTACGAATGTCTATGTGGCAAGTATAAGCGACTCAAGCACCGTGGTGTTATATGCGAAAAATGCGGGGTGGAAGTTGCTCTCGCTAATGTTCGTCGTCAGCGTATGGGCCATATAGAGCTGGCTAGCCCGGTAGCGCATATTTGGTTTTTGAAGTCATTGCCTTCGCGCATCGGTCTGCTGCTGGACATGACATTGCGGGACATCGAGCGGGTACTTTATTTTGAGTCGTATGTGGTTACTGAACCTGGTATGACAACGCTGGAGCAGAGTCAGTTGCTGTCTGATGAACAGTACTATGAGGCCATGGAAGAGTTTGGTGATGAATTCTCCGCAAAAATGGGCGCAGAAGCTATTCAGGACCTCATGATGCAGTTGGATTTAAAAGACGAGATCGCGACCCTGCGTGAGGAGATCCCCAGCACCAATTCAGAAACTAAGATCAAGAAGTTGTCTAAGCGCCTTAAGCTAATGGAGGCATTTGCTGGTTCTGGCAATAAGCCCCAATGGATGGTTTTGAACGTGCTTCCCGTGTTGCCGCCGGATTTGCGCCCACTGGTGCCTCTGGACGGAGGTCGATTTGCGACGTCTGATTTGAACGACTTATACCGTCGCGTGATAAACAGAAACAACCGATTGAAGCGTTTGCTCGACCTCAATGCGCCCGACATCATTGTGCGTAATGAAAAGCGGATGTTGCAGGAGTCTGTAGATGCACTGCTAGACAACGGTCGCCGGGGTCGTGCGATTACTGGATCTAACAAAAGGCCCTTGAAATCTCTTGCAGACATGATCAAGGGTAAGCAAGGTCGTTTTCGTCAGAACCTGCTGGGTAAGCGAGTAGACTATTCTGGTCGCTCGGTAATCGTGGTGGGTCCAACCCTTCGGTTGCATCAATGTGGCCTTCCCAAGAAGATGGCGCTTGAACTGTTCAAGCCGTTTATTTTTGGAAAATTGGAAGCGCGTGGATTAGCCACGACAATCAAAGCAGCTAAGAAAATGGTTGAGCGTGAGCCTCCAGAAGTCTGGGATATTCTTGCTGAGGTCATTCGAGAGCACCCGGTCCTATTGAACCGCGCTCCGACACTGCACCGATTGGGCATTCAGGCCTTCGAGCCAGTGCTTATTGAGGGAAAAGCGATTCAACTTCATCCATTGGTGTGTGCTGCTTACAACGCTGACTTTGATGGTGATCAGATGGCGGTGCACGTTCCGCTGACCATCGAAGCGCAACTTGAAGCTCGCGCTTTGATGATGTCTACCAACAATATACTCTCACCAGCAAGCGGTGAGCCGATCATTGTTCCCTCACAAGACGTGGTTCTGGGGCTTTACTATATGACCCGGGAGCGGGTGAACGCTAAGGGCGAGGGCATGCTATTTGCTAATATTGCGGAAGTGCATCGCGCTTTTGTTGGCGGGCATGTCCATCTTCAGGCTCGCGTGAAGGTGCGCATTCATGAGGTTGAGAAGACCGATGAAGGCGATACAATTGAAAACACGTTCATCGCTGATACGACAGTGGGCCGCGCTCTTTTGTGGGAAATTGTTCCTGCTGGAATAGCCTTTGCCATGGTCAACCAAGATATGGTGAAGAAAGCAATTTCGACAGTTATCAACCAGTGTTATCGTATGGTTGGCCTGAAGGCCACGGTAATCTTTGCTGACCAGCTAATGTACACAGGCTACGAATATTCAACGCGCTCTGGGGCATCTATTGGTGTGAATGACTTCGTCATTCCAGAAGAGAAAGTCGCCCTTATCGATCGTGCCGATGCTGAGGTTAAGGAAATTGAGAATCAGTATGCCGCGGGCCTAGTAACACAGGGTGAGAAGTACAACAAAGTGATAGACATTTGGTCTCGTGCAAATGACTTAGTGTCCAAGGCGATGATGGAGGGGCTCTCTACGGAGCCAGTCATTAATCGCGAGGGAAAAGAGGAGCAGCAAACGTCATTCAACTCCGTCTACATTTACGCGGACTCGGGGGCACGGGGTTCACCCGCACAGATCCGTCAGTTGGCAGGTATGCGTGGCTTGATGGCCAAACCGGATGGCTCGATTATTGAGACACCGATTACGGCAAATTTCCGTGAGGGCCTCAGTGTCCTGCAGTACTTTATTTCTACCCACGGCGCACGAAAGGGCTTGGCTGATACGGCGCTTAAGACGGCTAACTCCGGATATCTGACTCGCCGTTTAGTGGATGTCGCACAGGATCTTGTGGTAACAGAAGAAGATTGCGGTACTAGCTATGGGTTGCTAATGACACCCGTCATTGACGGTGGTGACATCATCGAGTCGTTGGGTGATCGTGTTTTGGGGCGCCTTGTTGTGAAGGATGTCATAAGGCCTGGTACTGAGGATGAGATCGCTATCACAGCGGGCACTATGCTGGACGAATTGTGGATTAAGCGAATCGAAGAAATGGGTATAGACGAAATCGAGGTTCGGTCTCCGATCACCTGTGAAACTCGTCACGGTATATGTTCGGCTTGTTATGGTCGAGATTTAGCGCGCGGACATCGAATCAATATGGGTGAAGCAGTCGGTGTCGTTGCTGCGCAGTCCATTGGTGAGCCTGGAACTCAGTTGACCATGCGCACCTTCCACATCGGGGGCGCCGCCTCAAGAGCGACCGCACAGGACAACATCGAGGTTATGAACGATGGTGTCGTGCGCTTGCACAACTTGAAGACTGTTGAAAGAGTCGATGGTGATCTGGTTGCTGTTAGTCGTTCAGGTGAGCTGTCGGTGTTAGACGTTCGCGGTCGTGAGCGTGAGCGTTACAAGCTTCCCTACGGCGCGCTCTTGAAGGTTAAGGATAACCAAGAAGTAAGCAAGGGCTCGAGAGTTGCTAGTTGGGATCCCCACACGCATCCGATCATTACTGAGGTGGCGGGAACTATCAAATTTAGCGGTATGGAGGAGGGTATAACCATCACGCGGCAGACAGATGAATTAACTGGATTGTCCAGCATTTCTGTTATGGACGCTGGGGAGCGTCCCGCTGCAGGCAAAGACATTCGTCCGGCCATCACCTTAGTAGATGGTAAAGGTAAGGAGCTGTGTCTAGCCAACACGAATGTGCCAGCTCATTACTTCTTGCCACCTGATGCGCAGGTCAGCATGGAAAATGGCGCCAAGATAAATGCTGGAGATATTATCGCTCGTATCCCGCAGGAGAGTTCTAAAACCCGCGATATCACCGGTGGTCTGCCGCGTGTTGCCGACCTATTTGAGGCACGCAAGCCCAAAGAGCCGGCGATCTTGGCAGAGATTTCAGGCACTGTGAGCTTTGGCAAGGAAACCAAAGGGAAGCGGCGCCTAGTGATCACGCCGACCCAAGGAGAGACGCTGGCAGACGGTTCAGATCATTATGAAGCTCTGATTCCGAAATGGCGCGTTATGTCAGTTTTCGAAGGTGAAAATGTAGAAAAGGGTGAGGTTGTTTCCGAAGGTCCTCCTAGCCCTCATGATATTTTGCGTCTCAAGGGCATTAAGGAGCTGGCCAAGTATATCGTCAATGAGATACAGGAAGTCTATCGCTTACAGGGAGTAAAAATTAACGATAAGCACATTGAAGTTATTGTTCGTCAAATGTTGCGTAAAGTTGTTATCACCTCTTCTGGTGATTCCACCTTGATCAAGGGAGAGCAGGTTGAACATACCACTCTGCTTGAAGAGAACGAACGTTTGTTGTCGGAGAATATGGTGCCTGCCACTGGTGACCGCGAGCTGCTGGGTATCACGAAGGCGTCTCTTGCAACCGAAAGCTTTATTTCTGCAGCATCTTTCCAAGAAACCACTCGCGTCCTTACAGAAGCGGCGGTTACTGGCAAACGCGATTATCTGCGAGGTCTCAAGGAAAACGTGGTTGTCGGGCGTCTGATTCCAGCGGGTACAGGGCTGGCTTATCATGCGGAGCGAAAGCGCGCGCGAGAAAGTGAGAGCGAGAATGAGATGATTGTCTCAGCTCAGGAAATCGAAGCTGCCTTGACAGAAGCACTGCAGGCAGACGATTAATACCGCGACTTATATCAGGTGACGGGGAGGAGAGCGACAATTCCTAGGATCGCCATGATATTGAACGGTAGGTTCGGGCCAAGGGTTATCTGCGGCGAACGTAGTACCGTGATTTATTGAGGCAGTGTATTCCGTGAAATGATTGGAATCCAACGGCAGAGCTAAGCGGGTTGACTCCCATCCGTAGCGTCTATAAACTGCCGCCTCGTTATCCAGAGGTGGGTTCTTGTGATGTGCAGCTTTATACGCAAACGGGCCCTACGCAGGACTTGAGGTCGGCATTAACGGCTATGAGAAGTAACTATTATTTGGAGTTTTAAATAGATGGCAACGGTCAACCAGCTGGTTCGTAAGCCTCGGAAACGGAAAGTAGAAAAGAGTGGTGTGCCTGCCCTGCAAAGCTGTCCGCAGCGCCGTGGCGTCTGCACTCGCGTATACACTACTACACCAAAGAAGCCTAATTCTGCGCTACGCAAAGTGTGCCGTGTGCGCCTGACTAATGGTTTTGAGGTTTCTTCATATATTGGCGGCGAAGGTCATAACTTGCAGGAGCACAGTGTGGTCTTGATTCGTGGTGGCCGTGTTAAGGATTTGCCGGGCGTGCGTTACCACACGGTGCGCGGCAGCTTGGACACTTCTGGGGTAGCTAACCGTCGTAACGGTCGCTCCAAATATGGTGCCAAGCGACCCAAATAACAGATTTCTGTGAGTTAACAACACTAATGATGTAAGTAAGGCCGAACCAGTGCCGCCCCCGCATTTGTTGCAGGTTGGTGTTCGGATAACCTGAAGAGAGAGTATTTAGCATGCCTAGAAGACGAATAGTTGCCAAGAGAGAAATACTGCCGGATCCAAAATTTGGCAATGTGACACTGGCAAAATTTATGAACCATGTGATGGAAAGTGGTAAGAAATCTGTTGCCGAGACTATAGTTTATGGTGCCCTCACAATTGTTCAGGAGCGGTTGAATAAAGATCCTATTGAAGCTTTCGATGAGGCACTAGAAAATATTGCACCTATGGTTGAAGTAAAAGCTCGCCGTGTCGGTGGTGCGACTTATCAAGTGCCGGTAGAAGTTCGCGCGTCCCGTAGAGTTGCATTGGCTATGCGCTGGCTGGTCGAGTACGCTCGTAAGCGTGGCGAAAAGTCCATGCGCCAGCGTCTTGCCGGAGAAATCATCGATGCGTCTCAGGGCAAAGGTAATGCCGTCAAGAAGCGTGAAGATGTGCATCGCATGGCCGAAGCGAACAAGGCTTTTTCGCACTATCGTTTCTAACTCTTTTCGCCCTACAACTCTATTATTGGGGATATAATCGTGTCACGTAAAACTTCTATTAGCCGGTATCGCAATATTGGCATTTGCGCGCATGTGGACGCTGGTAAAACGACCACTACTGAACGTGTGCTATTTTATACCGGGCTCTCCCATAAGATAGGTGAGGTGCACGATGGTGCAGCCACGATGGATTGGATGGAGCAGGAACAGGAGCGTGGTATTACGATTACTTCAGCGGCAACAACGTGCTTCTGGAAAGGTATGGATGCTCAGTTTGAAGATCACCGTATTAATATCATCGACACACCCGGACACGTGGATTTTACCATTGAGGTAGAGCGTTCTTTGCGAGTTCTAGATGGGGCCGTAGTGGTTTTGTGTGGTTCATCTGGCGTACAACCTCAGACCGAGACAGTGTGGCGTCAGGCCAATAAATATGAAGTGCCGCGCATGGTGTTTGTTAATAAGATGGATCGTGCGGGAGCAGATTTCCATATGGTGGTGAGCCAGCTTAGAGAGCGGCTCGGCGCCACTGCAGTGCCTATTCAAATGACTATAGGCGCAGAGGAAGACTTTAAAGGTGTTATTGATCTCGTGAAGAATAAGGCCATCCTGTGGAGCGAAGCTGATCAGGGTATGAGTTTTGAGTATGCGGACGTCCCGGAGGATATGGTTGAGCAGGTAGCAGAAATGCGTGAGTTCATGATTGAGGCGGCGGCAGAAGCAAACGACGAGTTCATGGAGAAGTACCTTGACGGAGGAGAGCTTTCTGAGGAGGAGATCAAGCAAGGGATTCGGGCGCGCACACTTGCCAACGAAATAATCCCTGTGCTGGGTGGTTCTGCCTTTAAGAATAAAGGCGTTCAGGCCATGCTTGATGCGGTCATCGAATACATGCCGTCACCTACTGAAGTTAAGGCTATTCAGGGAACGCTGCTCGATAAAGACAGCACCCTGGATGTCCGTGAGGCCGATGATGATGCTCCTTTTGCCGCATTAGCGTTCAAGATAGCGACAGACCCCTTTGTTGGTACACTGACGTTCTTTCGTGTTTACTCGGGAAAATTAGAGAGCGGTACCGGAGTTTATAACTCAGTAAAAGAAAGAAAAGAACGGGTTGGTCGCATGGTGCAAATGCACGCTAATAGCCGCGAAGAAATCAGAGAAGTGCGGGCGGGCGATATTGCCGCTGCCATCGGCCTGAAAGATGTTACTACTGGGGATACGCTATGTGATTTGGATAAGCCTATCGTGCTCGAGCGTATGGTATTTCCTGAGCCAGTGATATCGGTGGCGGTAGAGCCGAAGTCCAAACCCGACCAAGAGAAGATGGGGGTTGCACTGGGTAAATTAGCTCAAGAAGATCCCTCGTTTAGGGTTCGGACCGATGAGGAATCTGGTCAGACCATTATCTCTGGGATGGGTGAATTGCATCTAGATGTCTTGGTGGATCGGATGCGTCGTGAATTTAGCGTGGAGGCAAATATTGGTAAGCCTCAGGTCGCTTATCGCGAAGCTATTCGCAGCACTTCGGAGATTGAAGGTAAGTTTGTCCGTCAGTCCGGAGGTCGTGGTCAGTACGGACATGTTTGGGTTAAGTTTGAGCCATCTGAGGATGGCAACGCTGAAGGTCTGGAATTTGTTAATGAAGTGGTCGGTGGCACCGTGCCTCGTGAATATATTCCAGCTGTCCAGAAAGGAATTGAAGAACAGATGAAAAATGGTGTTTTGGCCGGTTATCCTCTGCTGGGCTTAAAGGCCACTCTGTTTGATGGTTCTTTTCATGATGTTGACTCTAATGAAATGGCGTTCAAAATCGCCGCTTCTATGGCTACTAAGAAGTTAGCTCAAAATGGCGATGCAGTCCTGCTCGAACCGATTATGGCTGTAGAAGTGGTTACGCCTGAGGAGAATATGGGCGACGTCGTCGGCGACCTAAATCGCCGTCGCGGGCTTATTGGCGGAATGGACGAAAGCCCGATGGGCAAAGTGGTTACCGCAGACGTGCCTTTGGCAGAAATGTTTGGCTATGCGACTGATCTGCGATCAGCGACGCAGGGCAGAGCGACCTACACCATGGAATTTGCCAAGTATACGGAAGCGCCTAATAACATCGCGCAAGAAATTATTTCTAAAAATGAAACTAACTGATATTGATTTATCGCACAGAGGTGACTAAAAGTGTCAAAAGAAGCATTTGAGCGTAGTAAACCCCACGTTAACGTTGGCACAATTGGTCATGTTGACCACGGCAAGACGACACTGACAGCGGCACTGACTAAGGTTTGCGCTGATGTATGGGGCG
>PKDD01000045.1 GCA_002862465.1 Haliea sp. | reverse complement strand
CACCAGCCGCACAAAGATCAGCGACAGCTGCATCCAACGCTTTTTGTTCAATGTCGGCGAGCACCACATTCATCCCCTTCTCGAGAAATAATGCGCCCATTGCTCGCCCAATGCCACTTGCACCACCGCTAATGACGGCTGTTTTACCCGAAAATTCTTTCATTCAACTATACCCTTATAGCATTGTTAGTGGATTCCGGCCCTGCGCTCAATAGGCAAGGTCATCGCGCCCGCAACCATTAGCCTCGCACACCATATCGGACCGCTATGCAACAGAGCATCAACGAGAGGTGGCACAGGGTTCATGAAAACAGTAACACAAAAAAACCTGCTTAAGGCAGGCATGACGCGCTTCCCGCGGATTACTCAGGTGGGGCTATAAATAGCTATACTGCGACCCACTGTGCTTGGGTTCAAAACCTGTCCCAAAGCGGCCGCGATTATTCTAATGAGTATCAACTTATCGACTATTTAAAGGCTAAAAAATCATTGGCATTAGCATCGCATACTGTCTTAACCGCTTCGCACCCAGTCCGCCCGAGGTGTTAGGTTTTAATGGGTCTGCCCGATAAGGGAAAACACGGATAACACGAAGAATCCTGCGGTGATCGTCACCAGTGACAGCAGCGTAGTGAGCACCACAATATTGGCTGCCAGCGTACCATCGCCCTTGGCTGCAACGACCATAACATGACTAGAGGCCGCCACAGGAGCTGCTAATAGTAAAAACAGCACCCCCAACTGCTCATCCCGCACACCGAGCGATAGGGCCACCAATACGCCCACCAACGGTGCAACACATAACCGCCAAAAACTCGCCTCCCATGTCAACATGCCAGCCGAATAAAGACGAGAAAAATTCATCGAAGCACCAATACAGATTAGCACTAGGGGCAGGAAAAATGCAGATAATCCAGAACTGACCGGCACGAGAATTGCGGGCATAGGAAACCCAGAGACGGCTAAAAATGCGCCTGCTGTGATGCCAATAATAAGTGGATTTCGAACAGTACCCAGCACAACGCTGCGCATCGTCGTACCTGACCCGAGAGTAGCGTTTAGAACCCATACCGCAAGGATATTGTAAAGAACGGTCATCAGCGCGATGGGCAGTGCGGCCATGACTGGACCGAGTTCCCCGTAGGCAGAAAACGTTAGCGCTACCCCAACGATGGCAAGATTAGAGCGAAATGCAGACTGCACAAAAATACCCTGCAACTGGCGCGGATGATCACGCCATCGCGAGTAGAGCCCGCTCAAAGCCAGAATCAGAAACGTCGCTAAAATGCCTGCAAAAAGATAACGCGCGCTGCGCAGAGTCGTATAATCAACCTGCGCTGCCCCGGCAAAAAGCATAATTGGCAAACCGATGTTGAACGCAAGTCGGGATAAAATTCGGTTCAACGTCTCTGGTAGGAGACCGAATCGCTGCAGCGAAATCCCGACAACGACCCAACCAAAAGTAGGCAGAGACACCGCCAAGGCGGCATAGAATAATGGTAGTGCATCAGGAAAAGGCACGGGTCAACAATTCCGAGGACAGGCCTTTATTATTGCACGGATGAAAAGCCTAACGCCAACAGAGTTTCGGGCAGTGCAGATATCGGACTATCGCTTTCCCACATAACGGACGTTCTGAAACTAACCGTTATATAAGACCTCTGCGCTACATGTCGGGCAGATTTAGACGCATGTAAAGCAAGAGTATGCCAAGAAAGCGACGGATTGCACCTCAACGTCGCAAATTTGGTAAGCTACATGAGAGCAGGTGTGGTCCGCTAAGCAGACCAGATAAGTCATTATGGTGTGGTTGTGCACAAACCGTTAAGCACAGCATAGGCATGGAAATCGTTGCAAATAGGCTAAAATGAGAGCTTTTGTCGTTATTACTGCTGTTGCTCTAATAATCACAGGGTCCGGTAGCTGGGGTGGTGCTATGTTTTACTCGCTCCCCGTCATGACCTGGGCAGTGTTGGGTATTTTTGCGATTCAAGGTCTAGCCTTTATTCCGGCGTTTCTGTATCAGACGGAGCGTTACTACGATTTAACTGGCAGCCTTACTTATATCAGCGCGGTCGCACTGGTTCTTCTTTGCAGCGGCGAAATTGATTTAAGAAGCATACTCATCGCATCCTTCATTTTGATTTGGGCTGCTAGGCTCGGCAGCTTTCTCTTCAGCCGCATGAAGCAAGATGGCGGTGACTCTCGTTTCAATAAGATCAAACCTTCCGGCCTACTTTTTTTTCGCACATGGATGCTGCAAGGTCTGTGGGTCACGGTCACCGCTGGTGCAGCACTAGCGGCACTGAGTGGCAGCAGGTCTGTTCCGCTGAATATAATTGATGGCATTGCCATTGCGCTTTGGCTATCTGGCTTCACTATCGAAGTCGTTGCCGACGGGCAAAAGCGTCAGTTCAGGCAGGCGCAAAGTAGTGAGGCTTTTATCACCACAGGCCTGTGGTCTCTTTCTAGGCACCCTAACTATTTTGGCGAGATCATGCTTTGGGCGGGTATTGCGCTACTGACGCTTCCCGCACTAGCTAGCTGGCAATACGTAACCTTGATATCCCCAGTGTTTGTTTATCTGCTGCTAGCGCGCATTAGCGGCATTCCGTTACTCGAGCATAAAGCCGACCGACGCTGGGGGAAGGAGGAGGCGTACATCGCATATAAAAAGCACACGCCGGTACTGGTGCCCAGACTCAGAAAATATAGCTGAACCAAGCGCACGCATGGACCGATGCAGCACCAGAAACACTATTGGCGCAGCGGCCTAGGCAGACTGCCGGGGCTGTCGCATTCTAGGGTTCTCATCCATAACCGCAGCTAGTGAGCCTTGAGGCTTAGGGCGAGGCCGATAACATCAATCGTATCGGTTTCCGCAGCTTTTTCATTGTAATGCTAAGCCCCGCCGCCGGCTAATCCGTTTATGCAAAGCGAACGTATTGTTCTATTGATTCCATTGGAGTAAGCCAATGCCAGACGCTGCCCTATTCCCTATCCCCAACTCCGTCAACTTCCCCGGGGTCCCATGTTCTCTGCATGTTTTTGAGCCCCGGTATCGCCAAATGGTGCGGCAGTGCATTGATCAACAATTGCTGATGGGCGTGTGCCATACAGAAAAAGTGCTGCATCATAAAGAGCGCGAGCAAAGCATCGCAGAAGCACTCAGCAGCAACCAAGCCACATACAAGCCCCAATGCATCTTTTCGGCTGGTCCGGTTGAACTGCTAGAGGAACTCGATGATGGACGGATGCTCATTCAGGTGGCCAACGAAATACGCCTGAAGCTTGGCGAGGAAAAGCAGACCCTACCGTTTGGCATATGGACGTGTGAAGAGCTTTTAGACACCGCACTCGATGACGCCGGCGAGCTGGCGCTGCAGCAAAGCCAGGCGAAGGTCCTGCAGCGACTGCTAGCCATTACCCATGACAATGCTGAAGCACAAGGCATTCTCACTAGCAGTCACTGGCAATCAATGCCAGCGCAGACGTTCAGCTTTGCCGTAGCTGGGCTGTTAGGGATGCCGCCCGACACTGGGCAAACTATGTTAGAAATGACCAGTCCGCAGGGACGCCTGGACCTCGTGCTGGAAATGATCAATACCGTAGGAGCCCCACTGAGCTAGACAACGACTTGCTGGTGAACGCAACTAGGGAGAGACTTTCTCCCTCTCAAGATGAGCGCGCAGGCTCTCTATTCGTGTGCGATTTGCACCCATGTCGCTGATGCCAAGCCTAGAAGATGAGCGCACTTGAATATTGCCGGCCCCTGAGTCAAAGGCCAACTGTACGTCATCACGAAATTTCATCAAAGGCGTTTTAACGATAGCCTGCAAGAAGTCGGACGACTCCTTTGTGATTGACCAATCGTTCTGTTGCGCCAGCCACCGCTTGAGCGCTTGCCATTGCGCGGTTGTGGCCTGCAAAGGTGCAATAGCGCTTGCACCGGTGCCGCTGTAACTATTAACACAGTTTGGCAGCATTCCGCAGGGCGGCAGCATCCCATCTGCAGCGGGCTGTTCTGGCGCGCTAGTGCAACCTGCCAAGACGATCATTAACGCTACTATGCAAAAAAAATGGTATACCATGCCTTCTATTTTAACGCTTTCATCTAAAAAGTGATATCAGGGACTTCAATTATGTTCAAATTACTGCTTCGATTAACTCTACTGAAAACGCTGTCCTTAGCCGTACTATTCATCCCGTTGGCTCAAACCGCTGAACTCGATCTAAACACATGGGGGACGCTGCTAAAGGAAGCGGTCACCGACGGTGATGTAGACTATACGCTGTGGCAAAATAATCCAAAATTTAACCTCCTCGTAGAGCAGATTGCCAACGTCGACAGCAGCCAGATGGATCGGCGAGAAAAGCTAGTATTCTACATCAATGCCTACAACATACTTGCGGCCCGCGGCATACTCGATGGTAGTTCACCCAGAAGCCTACTGAGCCGCTATGTCTACTTCAAACGCGATAGCTACCTCGTGGCCGGAGACCGTATCACGCTGCATGAATTGGAGCACAAGATAATTCGCCCTATGCAGGAACCACGTATTCACTTCGCAATTGTCTGCGCAAGTCGATCATGCCCGATTCTGCAATCTGAAGCCTACACTTCGCAGGATCTGGATCAGCAACTCACTATGGCCGCGAGCGGATTCATCAACGATCCAGAGCGCAACCAGTTTAACGCGCTCGACCGACGTGCAGACCTGTCCAGCCTGTTTCAGTGGTTTGAAGACGATTTTGTAGCTGCCGCAGGCTCACTACAGGCCTACTTAGCACCTATGGTTGATAACGCGGAGGTGGCAGACCTTCTGAAACGAGACGCGTTTGAAATTCACTTCCGCAAGTACGACTGGCGTCTCAACGGCACACTTTAGGCAACACTCAAACATTAGCAGTCCTCGTCGATTTCTCTGGATAGCGCTTTTTAACCCAAACGCTTTGGATGGAAAGCCAAGTAGCAACCGATATTTACGTTTCAATAATGAGGTCAAGGACGTTGCGGCAACGCTACTGACAAATCTGACAAGAGCCTAGGTCGTCTGTTGCGACAAAGTTTCAACCTGCACACATAAAGCGGGAAAGGCACATAACACGCCGTGAGTTTGACTCAGACAAAAACTTCATGTCCGTATTCAATCGGACGTGCTTATCAAGCCAGCCTTGATGCAAACGTGCACATTGATTGAAACTAGGAACGCGCGAACATTGTTTAGTACGCGCATTCTCTGCCTAGACACTAACAGCCTGGAGGCAAACCTTCGCAGGCATCACCAACGCCATCCTCATCGGCATCAAGCTGATCAAGATTAGGAATCAACAGACAGTTATCAATCGCATCCGGCACTGTATCAGAGTCCGCGTCGTTGAAAATCGGATCACACATATCGCCGATGCTGTCACTGTCAGCATCTAACTGAGCATCGTTAGCAATAGCGGGACAATTGTCCTTGCCGTCGAACCAATTATCTCGGTCACGATTGATCCCCATACGCGTACCAGAGCCAGGCGGAACACAGGTGTACGTCACCGGACCGTCGGTAACCGCTAGAGCGCGAATAACTGCATCAGACACGACATTATCAGTGTCCGTGCGGAACTGCCCGTTTGCCAGACGAACTGCGCCGAATGCCTTGCCTGCGACGCTTCCCTTCACCACCAGTTCACATTCAGTAACGGTGCCGCCAAGTATCAATGAATCAAAATTTGTCCCTGCGCGCGCAGCCATCAGATCTATGCGCGGATTAGCCCAAACCGCATTTAAGGCGGTCAGTGTCACCTGCTGACCAACAATCGGAGCAAGATCAGTGTCAAATGCGTAGGAAAAATGCGCCATGTTGCGGTCCTGCTGTTCATTTAGCCGAACGAATAACGGGGAGGAAACGAAGGTCTCCAAAGTATCCACCGTACCATCATGCAAAAAGCCAATGCCGCCTATTTGGTCACCATAGTGCGTGTTACTGGTGTCAGAACTCACGGACGTCGAGTGTCCGAACTTGCCGACTTTTTTATACATGTTACGCATCGTGGGAACCTTGAAGGTCTGAGGCTCTCCCTCAAACGTTTGGTCACCACTAGTACCAAAGAATCCTTGTGCAGGGTCGAGTTCATGACAACCCTCACAGGACGCGGGGCCGTCCATATTGGGGATAAAGAATCGGTTTGCACCATCTTGCTGCGCGGCATTCAAAGAATTGTCCAAGGCTCGAATTGGCGACGGCGGCATCGTAATCTGCAGCGCAAAATCTGTAAACATTTGCATTTCACTATCGGTAATCATATCGCGCTTTCCGGAAAGACCCACAAACGCCTCAATAAAATTATTAAAGGAAAACTCTTCTGAACAGTCCGCGCCTGTCGGCTCACTGCAGGGATCCTGACCAAAATGACCGTCAACCCGATCGGCACGCCAGTGCATGCCACCTGCAACGGCCAGCCCTTGCAGCGACTGCGTTGCCATAGGACCTTTCATAGGATGAAAGTTTTCGTCAATCGGCACAAAGGACAGAGCGGGAGAAATATTATTGCTGTTCACCGTTATATGCTCATCAGGGTTACCTAAATTCCAGGTTAATTTGTCCCACTCAGCAAAGATATGACAGCTAGCGCAAGACATTTCACCATTACCTGAGGTTGCGACAGCATCGTACAAAAACGGACGCCCTTCGACGACGGATAGTGGCTCAGGATTATGGAGAGGATGCGTTTCAACGATACTGTTATTCGTCAGATCGATAACCTCAATCTGGTTTGCAAATCGGGTCAACACATACAACTGCAGATTAGCTTCATCGAGGGCTATGCCGGCAGGTCCACCGCCCGTGGAAATGTAGTGCGCACTTTCCGCCGTGGGATCGAAATTTGTCGCAAAGTTTACGTCCTCTATATCTGCCGCATCAAACACCGCCACCTTTGCAGAACCATAGGCCGCCATGTATATTTTTGAGCCATCACTGGACACCACTAACTCAAGCGGCGTCGCAAGGCTGTGGGGTTTTTGTGCCTCAATAGCGGCATGGTCTGCGTCAGCATCTGTGTGCAGCAGGCTGTAGTCTATATGCTGATTCAGATGCTTTTTACTCTTACCACCTGTTGCAGGATTCAGCACAGTGATGCGGGTTTCGGAGGCCTGCCCCTGAACTGTACTGCCCCCGTGATCGCCGGGCCCTTCAAAAATTATTTCGTTATGCGAGTCAGTGTTACTCACATAGACCTTACCTGTGACAGGATTGATAGCGATACCGAAGTTTATGGTGCCGACACCTTTGTACTCCGCAACGGTCTCTAATGTGTTGGCATCAAAAGCAAATACGTCGTTGTCAGGGAGGGAATAATTGACAAAAGGACTCCAGTCAGTCCCCTCTGCATCAAGCCACGCCGAGCCATTAAATTTTACGATCGCACCTACCGAAGGCCGCGGAACACCGTCGACGTTGTCTTGCGGCCCGGGCGCAGCAAGGCCGACTTGGCCCGCGCCGACAACAGCAGTCCCATTGCCGGAAAATAAAGCAGCGACATAGACGGTCGTTCGGTCAGCTGTCACTGCTATCGGGCGCGGACTATCCGCAAAAAAGCTGAGTATTTCGATTGGCGTCCCGCCAAGTGAAGCTCCTAGATTGGTCGCGTCAAACACCCAAACATCTAAACGCGGTATGCTGGGAGTAAGAAGGCCGGGATCACCCGCACCGGGCACAGCCGCTATTGAGCTATGTTCTCGATGCTGCCCCCTGTGGGCGGCAGTAACAAACGCTCGGTCATTCGCCCCTGTCCCGGCAAACTGAATATCTCGTGGCTCGTCGCCTACTAGCAGGGTGCGGACGACTTGCGGTGGTGTAGCGGTGAGATCAACAATACTCACACTGTCAGAAAGAAAATTTACAACCCATGCTTCACCATTATTTCGCGCCACTACAGAGACCGGCTCCATGCCGACCGGCACAGACCCCGTTTGAGTCAGCACTCCGTCGATAACAGAAAAAATTGCAAGATGGTTGTCTGGTGTATTGACCGCCAACAGCGTATTTCCGTCGGGCGTCAGTGCTACAGGTCTGACCGGGCCACTCTCGAAGGTGATGAAATCCACAGCTTGTGCAACCGTTGGCAATGTGGTCAGCAACGCGCCACACGACAGCGCGGAATAGACCACTGTTCGGCGTATTGAACGCATTACTTTTCTAATTCTAGCTTGCGTACTTGGCATCATGGACATTCCCTTCTTGATACTTATAGTTACGGCATACACACTTAAACGCCATCAAATGAGCGCACCACCTTGCAGTATGTAGGGTTTATTCTAATCTAGTGTCGCCTCGCTGCCGTTGGCCACACTAATGTCCTTATATTTTACAGTGAAATTTTCCATGTGAAAAGCGTTGCAAAGACCCTGCGCACATCAAAAAAATTATGTATAAATCATATATTTAAATAAATAATCGCCTAATATCTTCGATATAGCTCTCCGATTAAATGTTCGCTCGATCTGAATAATGTGTCAGGATCTTTTACGCTGACCGGAATTAGTGTAGCGCCTTATTACTGCTAAGCTATTGATATTAATAGCTTTTAATTAGTTGGCGCGTTGTTTATACGATCGTAGACAGACAACCTCACTTGCATGTCGAGCGAGCAATTTGACGCTCACAGAATATTATCTACGACCAATACATCAGGCGAGGGTTCCACAATGAAAACATTATTTTTACGGGGTGTTAGGCACGCAACTGCTACTGCAGCTGGGGCTCTTTGTTCACCGTTTCCGCACAGTCACGCACGGTCTCGGCTACTGAGGACGATCTTACTCTGACGTTTATGATGAGTGATGCCATTACTGAAGGCCTGAATCAGAACTGGGGAACGCTTCGCGTTTAGATCACTGAGGAAGACTATGACTTAGCGTCGGTGACGATGTCGAATTAGCGATCTATGATAACGATGGTTATATGTTTGACACTGAGTTGTGGAGCAATGCTTTCGAAGTTACCAGTGAAGCCGCAAATGACGGGGCCGTGGATCCCACATTCAGCGTTTTTTGGCTAGCTTACGCCCGTGGCTTTGAAGGAGATGTCTATGCCTATGCACAAGTCGATAAATGGTGGTCTTATTCCTGAGCAGACGATGATGTTTATACAGAAGAGCTTAGTGCTACTGTTGTGCCGCCATCAGCAGTGCCTGTTCCTGCCGCGGCTTGGCTGCTCGGTTCAGCGTTACTCGGAATGCTTGGCCTAGCTGGCCGCGCGAACGCGTAAGCCCCGCAGTTTATAAAAAAGTAGCAGCGGCACCCTCACTTAACGCGGTCTTTGATACATAAACTACGATGACGCTGGTTAAACCACTACCGCCTACCCTGCCCACGCACCCAGCGTGGTCGGACGGCGATGGCGTATTCAGTGGCGACCTGCTTGCGCATGCCAGCAGCAATCGGTCCGTTTGGATCACCTAAATAACGATCGATAATGCGTTCGGTCATGCGCCCACCATCTTTGAGATCGAGCGAAGCAAGCCCTTGACCACGCAACAGCTTAAAACGTTTATCGATGAGCGCGATCTCAAACGCGCAGCGCGGGTTTACTGCGAGATTGCGACGCAGCAAGGTGCTGTGTTGCGTGATACACCAAAAAATACCGTCTTCGTAAATCGACCATAATGTGGAAATGAGCGGGAAGCCATTTGGGGACTGCGACGCCAAGCGCACAGGGCTGCAAAGGTCGCTCAATAACATCGCAACCTCACTTTGGGCAAGGGAACGGACGTGCTGGGTAACTCGATTATTGCGGGACATACCGTAGCTTAACAAATCTGCACCATATAAAAAATTTAAAAAGACGGCTGACGCTCATATTTAGCACCTCGGAATGGCGAGACTCATAAAGACTCTTAGAAAGCGTAAACTCAACGACGCTTGGCAATAATGCTAAGAAAACGGAAAGACCTGTATTGCCTGAGGCCGAGTGAGCCACGTGCTCACTTTATTTTCTCTAACAATGCAGATAAAGTAAAAATCACCCGGATCATAGCCGAGAGATATTTAACATGTTCAAATGATAGGCGCCTTACTAGCTTCCGACTTACAGCATTTTCAAACTGGGCGTGTCAGCGGACTGCATGGAGACAGCGAAGGCGTCCTCAGTAATCACACTGTCATAGAATATATGCCTTAGATAACGTCAATCGCCAGTTGGAGATGTGCTAATTATGAATGGTCTATTACCAACGTTGGTTGACTTGATAAACTCCTTACCGCAAAAGACTTTTAGTCGCCATTGCAAGACCTCTGGGCGCGCATTGCGGAATCTTGATTTTACACCACAATGACCCGTCACTATATTACCACCGACGTCCGCAATGAAGCTGAAGCCGCTCGCAGCGGGATACGTCCCTGGCTTTTTTTTCTAGTAGCAGCGCTGTTCTACTTTTACGAGTTCTTTGCTCGAGTTGCTCCAGGCGTACTTAAAGGAGACATTCTAGAGGCTACTGGCGCGACAGAAGGCGCCTTTGGATTGTCTATGAGCATGTATTTTCTCGCCTACGCGCCTGCACAACTTGTCGTTGGGCGACTCTTGGACCGGTTCGGAACACGATTTATCGTTGCCCCCGCGGCGATTTTCGTTGCGTTTGGATGTCTAATCCTCGCTTCTTCCGACAGCATCATAACAATGGGTATCGGGCGTTTCCTGCAGGGATTGGGCAGCGCAGTCGCTTATTTAGGTGTAATTTATCTGGCGATGGTTTGGTTCCCCCCCAAGCGCCATGGAATCATACCGGGCCTAACCGTCGCCATGGGTACTCTGGGCGCCTCAACAGCGCAATACCCTCTCAGTGTTATGGCTGAATCCTTCGGCTGGCGCGCGCCAATCTTAACCTGCGCTATCTTGGGTTTCGGGATTGCAATCATTCTGTGGTTTATGCTGCCCCGGCGACCTTCTTGGTTTATTGAGCTCATGCGAGAAGACGGCTACGACCCGGATTTTCGAGTGCCTATTCTCTCTACCATCATGAACGTTGCAAAAGACCGCCAACTCTGGCTCATTGCCCTATCTTCAGCAGGACTATATCTCCCGATCTCTGTCATCGGCGACCTCTGGGGCGATGCATTTTTACAGATAGAATCTGGACTCTCAATCAGAGGGGCCAGTCTCGCTACAACATTCGTCTTCATCGGATTCGCTGTTGGCGGCGTCGGCTTCGGTTATCTAGCCGACCGTCTTGGCCGCAGAAAGGTTCTCTACCTCGGCTGCGCCATTGCGTCGACAATGATTGCTTCATCGATCATGTTCGCAAGCATACAGCCAACATGGCTAACCGTCGCACTGTTGGGGATGCTCGGTTTCACCACCGGAGGCCAGGCGCTATCTTTCGTTATGACTGCTGATAATGCGGCCCGACACAACCGTGGCATGAAACTGGCCTTTGTTAATTTCGTAGTGATGCTGTTGCCTGTGATAGCACAACCGAGTGTTGGCTTTCTTGCCGACATTGGGGTCGCCAGGAATGGTCTGCCTTCTGACGTGCAAGAACTTAGAGGCTATGGCCTTGTCGTAGCGCTGATGATCGTCGGCACTGTGATCGCGTTCTTCGTGCGGGAAACCGCACCCCGCCAGGAAGGCGCCTCCGTTACATCTTGAGAAACTATAGCCTGCGCGACACATATACCAGCGTCTTTTGTTGCTGCAGACATGCATTCGCAAAGTGAACAACCGTAAGCTAGCTTCAACAGCTATTCAGGTGATCCAGCAGAAGCGAATATTCACAGCATTGCTAGGACAAGACTGCTATGAATGTTCGCAGAAATCACTAGAAATCTAGTCGCACTCCAACACCATACATCTCTGAATCTACTTTGTTGTCGAATTTTAGATATTCAGCATAAATATCTATCGTGTCTAAAATATCAAATGAGAACCCAAGACCGCCAAAAGCGTTCTCTCCATCAAAATTATCTTTAACGTCTGCCTCTTTAACGTCGATATCGCCTGACGAAATACCTGCCTTCGCATAAATTTCGAATAAGGGGCCAATAGGTAAATAAGCGACGCCTGCCAGGGTAACTGCAGAGGCATCGACTTCGACATTATTACGGTCATAACTACCAAGGTCATAGTAGCCAAACTCCGCAGACAACATCAGAAAATTAGTATCAATAAATTGAAAGCCAACAAATGCAGCTGGTGTATATGCATGGTCATCGAAACTATCCATGCTCACGTCTGTCCTATACGCGCCCGCTCCAACATAAAAACCATCTGCATTTACACCCGATGCGAAAAATCCAACAATCAACAACAATAGGGCACTCAATCCTGCCTGCGTGTTCTCATTCATGTCTTTCCCTCAACAAAGTTTTCATCCAGATGGCCATGATATCAAACAGACATCGGCCTTCTCCGGATACTAGTATGTCAGGATTCCTAAGCTCCGTAGCTTAAGGAAAAGGCGTCTTATTACGCGGATATTAAACTTGCATAGCCGACATCATAGGTGCAGCGCATCATCGTTTACCCTTACGCCACCGGTATGGGTTAATTGGATTGGGACCAGCCCACAAACCCCGCTTCCGTTTCTTAGCTTCATCTTCACCTGATTCATACCGACCTCGATCTTCTGGCGACTGCTCAGAGGCATAGTACCGATACCACCATGCCATCCCGGCTAATAGCTGAGCATGATTAGCATCAAGCGTTTTACCACAGGAAACGCAGTCGCTTGGTTGCACCCACACTTTGCCCAATAGTCTGCCATAGCGATCGCTCGTGTTCGACACGATAAGGACCTGCTTTCCTGCGACCATGGTCGCTAAGTGCTGTCGCGAGCTATTACCATAGGGTTGATCCCGCTCAGGAGCATCTATACCAGTCAATCGCACTCTGTATTGAATGCTATCGCCATCGAGCACCCTAATGGTATCACCATCAGTAACCGAAACGACTGTACCGATGATGTCGCCATAGGCAACAAGGGGCGTAACTAATAACGTTAGTATCAATTTTTGCATAGCCCGCTACTAGTAAAGGTCGCTTTCTGCGAGCTGGTAATAATTAGCGATAGCTAGCCCAGCAGCGACACTGGTGAAAGGGTCATGCTCAACAACTTTACCTCTAAACTGATTCTCAAGAATCTCTTTTACTGCCGGGATTAGTGAGGAGCCTCCGGTCCGAATAACAAGATCAATATCATCAGACACACAGTTAGCCTTTTCAAGGATTTGTGTGATTCCCTGCTCAAACTCAAACAGCAAATCAGAGATCATTGTTTCGAATTCCCAGCGCTCGACCACAACCTGAATATCGAGCTCCGGAACATCCAACAGAGCCGACTCTTCTAGCGAGAGCTGTGCTTTAAATTCCTTGATGGCTTCAAAAACTTGGTAGCTATAGTTTTGCTGAATGAGTTCGTAGAGACGTTTAAATTTTTCAGCACCTGAAGCTGAGTCATTCATACGCTGCATCACAGCAGCGGTATATTTGTTTTGGTTCAACATATAGCTAATCGGCCAATTGATTAACATCTCTTCGAATTCTTCAAAAGGGAACAAAGTATCTACTTCTGAGCCGTCTATCACTCGACTCCAGCGCTCACCTTTTCCCAACAGAGGAAAAATCAGTTCTCTAAAAATTGTTTGATCAATTCTATCACCGCCCAAAGCAATTCCGTGGGTTGCCTGAACCTGAAAAGTAGAGCTATCGCGTCGCAGCACGCTGAAATCTAGGGTGCCGCCGCCAAAATCAACCGTTAGCACTAATTCACCGTTGCTCTGAGGATGATTGTGCAGAAAGCTGAGAGTCGCCGCTGTAGGCTCGGGACAAAAAGACTGTTCAGAGATACCGGCATAGCCATATGCTTCGCCGAGACGTGCTAAAGCAATGCTATTACGTCCGCTTTCTGTTCCTTCGAAATTAACCGGGTGACCCAAGCAAGCATAGTTAACCTTAAGGCCGACACTATTTTCGATGAATTTTCGAATCCCCACTAAAATTGGAACGACGAGCGCAACTAACCTGAAAGTCTTTTCAAAAACAGCTGTGCGGTCTGTACTTACATTACCCAAAAGCCTTTTCGTACCGCGAAACAGTCTCCCAGGCAATGTCGAATCATCAAACGCTTGACCATAGACATTAGCGGTATCTCCCTCCCCCACGCCTCCCATGGCACTTTCCCCTCCGCCAGTGCCCGAACGAGCCTCGCCAAGAACTTCACGGCTGAGTTCTACTTTTCGACCTCGATTACCGCCAATGTAATCCTCTATAGCGAATTGGCCGATAGAGCTTTGAAAGGCCTTATCGATATAGTTAGCTGATGGCATAACACTGTCTGGCGCAGCTAGTTTTACAAGCGTTATGTTCTCGCCATCAAACACAGCGGCCGCGCTATTACTCGTACCAAAATCTATTCCAATACCTAATCTTGAAGACTGCGGAGTTGTAAATTGCATCGAAAGTTCACAGAAAAATAAAAGAGGACACCAACGTGGCGGTAGTATAGTGCTTTTTATAGCTGAATTTGCCTTTTCCTCCTGACAAATCAACATTAATGTCTAGGAGGAGACACGATAAACGATTTTGGTGACGAACTTGTTGTCTGAATCCACTCAACTTACTATCGTGTCATGATTAACAACCATGACAATCCATCTCGTAAAATCATTCACATCGATATGGATGCCTTTTTCGCCAGTGTCGAGCAAAGAGACAACCCCTCTCTGCGCGGTCAGCCGGTAGCGGTGGGCGGATCTGCGCAGCGTGGAGTAGTCGCTGCAGCAAGCTATGAGGCACGCCAATTCGGTGTGCGTTCGGCAATGCCATCAGTGACTGCGGCGCGGCGGTGCCCTTCTCTGGTCTTTGTGGCCCCGCGATTCGAAGCGTATCGTGCCGTGTCACACCAGATTAGGGAAATATTCAGCCGCTACAGCGACCTTCTTGAGCCGCTCTCACTGGATGAAGCCTACTTAGATGTCACTGAAGACAAATCTCGGATGGGTAGTGCAGTTCTTACCGCGGAACAAATAAGGTCTGATATCCTTGACGAGACGGGCCTTACGGCTAGTGCCGGAGTGAGCTACAACAAGTTTCTGGCTAAAATTGCCTCCGACCAGAATAAACCCGATGGAATTTTTGTCGTGCGGCCTCATGAGGGCGCAGCTTTTGTCGCGTCCCTGCCAGTGCATCGCTTCTATGGTGTAGGTCCGAAAACAGCAGCACGCATGGGACGACTGGGAATTCGTCAGGGCGCCGATCTCTGCGACAAAACTATGGAATTTATGGTCGAGCACTTTGGGAAGTCAGCAGATTATCTATATCACGCAGCTAGAGGGATAGATCAAAGAATCGTCAGAGCCGACCGTATCCGCAAATCTGTAGGCCGAGAAACAACGTTCGGTGAGGATCTGTTAACAGATACGGCACTTAGAGACGCGCTCGAGAGTGTCATCGACAGTGTCTGGCATCGGATTGAGTGCAATAATGTTACGGGCCGCACCATTACCCTAAAAGTGAAGTACGCGGACTTTCGTCAGATAACGCGCAGCAGATCCTGTGAGCAATGCCTTATAGGTAAAGGCCAGTTTAGCGCTGCTGCCCGAGCGCTACTCGCACAACTTTTACCCGTACCAATGGGCGTAAGATTGATGGGTCTGACACTATCCAGCCTCTTTCCTATCGGATCAAAGCAGACAAGTAATTTGATCGGCCACAGAGTCAATTCGCAGCGAAACTTCGAGTTCTGATAGTGTGATGTTAACGGCAGGAAATGATGGAGCGTGTGCGCCTCGCAGTCCCTGCTCACAGCTGTGATTGCATCGGCTCGAATATTAGACACTAAGAGGTGTTTCATTTAATTGTCAGAGCTAAGTTTTCATGCGTTCAGCACAACAGCATAACGTGTTTAAAAGGATCGCATAATAAAGACGCTAGTCGCACTGCTTGCGGGCATTTATCTTGCAACACTTTTGGCTGCATGCAGTATCACACCAGAGTTCACTGACCCACCGACGCCAAAATCTGGTTGTTTGTCAAACTACTCAGTGCTCGTACCAAAATCGACCGATAATGCTGACGCACGCAGGTGGCGTTACCGCAAGCCAGGCGTGAATTCTTGGGAATATACCTC
>PKDD01000134.1 GCA_002862465.1 Haliea sp. | reverse complement strand
GTCTCGATGCAGGGCGAGATACAACACATAGATCAGACAGGGTTTGCCGGCCTTATGACGAAAAAATGCGGCTGGATAATTGATGGATTGTACTTTAAGCACCCTAATTTTTTACCGTTGAAATCTGGTGCCCTAGCCGAGTCAACAAGACCACAGACGCTGCTGATTATGATAAATTAGAAGTAAGGCATTCACTGTAGCTTTGTAGATCATAAACTAATATCCCGTTGGCGTAACCAGTGGAATACAAACAAAGCAGCGCATAAATGAGTCCTTATTGTGTAATTGAACCTGAGTTATAGCGAATCATTAGTCGCTCATTTATGAGCAGCGTATTATGATGGTACGAGAATTTTGGACTCGGCGCCTGCAACTTCTTTAACTAATTTCGGTACCATATATCCGGGAAGGTTAGCTGCGACTCCCTGCATTATCTGCAGTGCTTCACTCTCTGTGACGTTAAAATGCGCTGCGCCTTGCACCTTATCTAATAGATGTAGATAGTAGGGCAATGTTCCAGCGGCAAACAGCGCGCGATTTAGTTCTATCTGTGTTCCCACGTTATCGTTAATGTCCTTTAGCAGTACAGCCTGATTCAGCGTGATAATGTTGCGATCGCGCAGTGCCTCTAACGCGACCGTGACTGCACCGTCGATTTCTCTCGCGTGGTTACAATGGGTCACCATAATAGTCTGCAGTCGTGGTTGCGTGATCGCCTGCAGCAATCCGGATGTAACGCGTTCGGGAATCATGATAGGCAGCCTGCTATGTATCCGCAGACGCTTAACATGGTCGATAGAAGCAATCTCTGCGATCAACTGTCGTAGCTGTTCATCGGTGACCACTAATGGGTCGCCGCCACTGAGAATAATTTCCTCGATACTGTTATCACTATGGATGTATTGCAGTGTTTCAATCCACTGCTGCCGGCTATTCTGATTGTCGCCGTAAGGAAAGTGCCGTCTGAAACAATAGCGACAATTCACGGCGCAACCACCACTTACGATTAGCAGTGCGCGCCCGTGATATTTATGAATGATTCCGCGCTCTGGGATTACCCCTGTCGTCTCTCCCACCGGATCGTGAGAGTAGTCAGGGGCATCAACCATCTCTTGTCCTGAGGAGAGCACCTGAAGCAGCAAAGGGTCGCGCGGGTCGCGCGGATGCATTCTTCGCACAAAACTACGCGGGACCTTGAGCGTAAAATCTTGGCAGGCACCATTGGACAGACCTACGTCGTCCTCGCTCAGTTCTAATATATCGAGCAGTTCTAAGCGCGAAGTGATAACGTCGCGCAGTTGACTCTGCCAGTCATTAGAAGATTGCGCAATTACTTTTGAAAGCCGCACGAAAAACCTCGAAAGAACGTGTCAAAGTGGCTGCCATTGTAGCAATCAATTGACGAACCGTCTGAATCATTGGACCACTGCTGCTATTAAATTGCTGTGTCAGTACTGCCGCGCGAACCACAAAATTTTTGTGCCTCTAGAATCTGAGTAAGATTCACTGTACCGCGACGCCTATCTTCCGGCGCTACTGCAGCACATACTACCCATGTAGTATGATGCAAGACATTTCATCATAATCTGGCGAAAGAGCGAAACATGTTTAGTACCGATGAGTTGTGCAGTCTGCGGTGGGATCCAATAGGGAAGGTGGTCGAGGTTATTGATCAGACCCTTTTGCCACATACCCTGCGCTGGTGTTGTCTGGATTCACCGGCAGCGTTCTGCAGAGCCATCAGCACGATGCAGGTTCGTGGCGCTCCGCTGATTGGAATTACGGCAGCGTTTGGGCTAGCCACCGCGCTTACGGAGGATGCATCTGATGAAAACTTGGAGCGTGCCAGTGCGGCGCTATTGGCCACTCGGCCGACTGCGGCCAATTTACGTTGGGCGCTGGAGCAAATTACTTGTGAAGTGCAGCCTCTGGAGCCTTCACGACGCGCCTCAGTTGCGTTGCGCAAAGCGTTAGCGCTCCGTGAAGAGGATGTCGTGAACTGCGAGCGAATCGGGATCAATGGTCTACAGCTTCTGAGTGCGTTGAATAAGGACACACTGAATATCATGACGCATTGCAACGCAGGGTGGCTGGCCACGGTGCAGTGGGGAACGGCATTGGCACCAATTTACAAAGCTCACGCCCACGGGATGTCTGTGCACGTCTGGGTGTCCGAGACGCGCCCGCGAAACCAGGGAACTAACCTTACTGCGTGGGAATTACACAGAGCAGGAGTCCCCTGTACCATTGTAACCGATAACAGTTGTGGTCAATTGATACGTCAGCGCAAAGTGGATTGTGTAATTGTGGGCAGTGATCGTACAGCTGCTAATGGCGATGTTTGCAATAAGGTTGGAACTTACCTCAAAGCGCTCGCTGCGCGGGCCAGCAATATTCCGTTCTATGTAGCATTGCCGGAGTCAACAATTGATTGGACCTGTGTTAGTGGAGAACAGATTCCGATTGAGCATCGCGATGAAGCAGAAGTATTGAGTATTGGCGGTTTGAATTCTTCCGGTGGTTATGGCGAACTCAAACTTGCGGCTGCACACAGTAAAGCGTTAAATCCCGCGTTTGACGTCACGCCTGCAGATCTAGTTGCGGCGCTGATCACTGAGCATGGTAATTTTGATGCCTGCGAGAAGGGCTTGCAGCGGTTGCGCTCTCTCACGTCGGATCAAAAGCCGATGTAAATGAACAGGCTGCCGCGTGATCGATGGTCGTGGGTTGCGGACCCATGACCATCTCGCAGATTAAACCCTAGTAGTAATCTAGCTGTAAATCATAGTCGCCAAGCTCATCGCGTAAGCGCTTTTCTTCAAGCCGTTGTTCGGCGAGGCGCCTCCTATGCACCAGGTGTTGCTTCTCGGATGAAAAGGGCATTACGCCCTGTAACATTTCTGCAGAAATTTCTTCAGCTTCTGGCTCGTAGTCATCGTTTATTGACTCGGACTCTGAAGGTTCCAAATCACGTTCTCCCATAAATCACCTCCCGATGAATTTAGAAAAGACCACTAATTGGCCCCGTACCGCAAAGAGACCATAGGCTGAGTAAATCAAAAATTGGCCGCCAGAACAACAAAACATTAATGGGAGTTTTACTCATATTTTTGTGGTAAAAAGTCCGGCGACTCGCGTCCGTCCTTGGCGCATCCATACGCATGACGCTACTTCCGTGTAGATGCCATCCCTAGCTTTTGATCGCGCAAGCGAGCCGCCGTAACCGTAATGAAGCAATTTTTATGCCCAAGTAGTCAGGGTTATAGCAGTGCGCGGCAGGCGCCGGCAAAGGCCGATCTTGTTTGTCCATAAGTGTTCGCACTTGTTCGGACATGCGCCTTGCGGCACAGTCTATTGTTGACGCCCGCCTATTCTTGCGTCCACGTGCTGCGCTGGTTAGAGTGGCTCATCTTCGATAAATGCCCTCACAGGCCCAAGGACAAGTGATGACACTACTGCTTACACCGCTTGATGCGCTGCATCGAGAATTGGGGGCCAAAATGGTGCCCTTTGCTGGTTATGATATGCCGGTGCAATATCCCACTGGGATTATAAGCGAGCATTTGCATACTCGGCGAGCGTGCGGATTGTTTGATGTCTCCCACATGGGTCAACTTATCTTAGAGGGTCCCGGTAGTGCCGCGTTGCTTGAGTCTCTTGTCCCAGTGGATATTATGGATGGCTTGGCAGACGACAAGCAAACCTATGCCTTATTCACCAATGCACAGGGAGGAATATTGGATGATTTGATTATTACCCGTTGGGGCCAAGAGAAATTTTTCCTTGTGGTCAATGCGGGTCGTAAGAGGCAGGATATTGCGTATCTTCAGACACACCTGTCGGGTCAGACGTTGACAGTCTTGGAGGATCACGCGCTATTGGCGTTGCAGGGGCCGGCCGCGAGGGAGGTGATTCGTAAAATCTCCAGTGACGCCGTAGAACTGCATTTTATGCAGGGTTGCTCTGGGATTGTCGACGGTGTAGAGGTCTATATCACTTGCTCAGGCTACACGGGAGAGGACGGCTTTGAGATTTCTGTGCCGGGCTCAGTGGCCACAGGGCTGGCTCGCCGATTGCTCGGTGAGGAATTGGTGCAGGCGGCCGGCCTAGGTGCTAGGGATTCACTGCGACTTGAGGCAGGTTTGTGTTTGTATGGACATGAGTTGACCACTGAGATCGACCCAGTGCAAGCGGGTTTAGTGTGGTCTATTAGTCGATCTCGCCGAGCCGGGGGTGAGCGCGCGGGGGGGTTCCCTGGCGCAGACGTAATTTTTCGGCGGATGATCGATAAGCCGGCCCTGCATCGGGTAGGCTTGCGTGTCGATGGCAAGCGTCCAGTGCGTGAGGGTCAATTGGTGCTAGATGAATCAGGTCGCCAGGTCGGCGAAATCTGCTCTGCATGTTATGGCGCTAGTGTTGGCGGCCCTATTGCTATGGCTTATATCGAGCGAGAGTTAGGTTTACCGGGAACCAGACTGCTAGTGGTTTCAAGGGGCAAACACTTGCCAGTGGCGGTCACGCCTATGCCGTTCAATCCTCAGCACTATTTTCGGGGTTAAGTCGGCTCGGCAGTGCGGGCTGCCATAAAGTACGCATTCGCACCATTAAGTCAGATAGATAAATACCAAGGCCTTCGAGCGGCAGGTATCGCCGATAGCGTCTGCAGAGTATTAGGGAAATCACTAATAGCGTCAGACTGCTGAGCAGTATCAGTCCTCGTCGCAAACTACTGCGAGGCGCAGTCGTGGTATTGTTGCTTCGCGCTGCCGCGCCGCCAACCTCAATGCGCACTTCAGCCAGTGACAGCACTTCCAGTTTGGTGCTTCGGGTATTCCACCAGAAGTAATCTCTGGCTGGTAGCACGAACTGTCCCGGTTTTTCCGCTACGTAGCTGATACGAATACTGCGACTGGCAAGTGTCTGGCCGCGGTTGACGATGTTTTCAAGGACTGCTGGCGATGGGTAGGCTGCAAGTCCGAGTTGCTTTTCCAGATGATATACAGGCAGCATCATAGCAAGTACGTCCGATGCCTCCAGTAGAACTTCTTGTTCGAAGGCATCACCAACCGTTAAAGTATCAAGCGCTCTGTTGAAGTTCTGCTTGACGGAAAAGGCCGGGGCCGCTACCCACTGTCCGGTGCCGGCAAGACTGGCCGGTATGGCCGCAGTGAAATGACGCACAGGGCTGTGCACCTCGCCTTGAATAGCTCCTTCCTTCCCTCCGTCTATATGTAGTTGCAGAGGTATTGGCCCGACGGTGAAATCGCCCGCACGTTGAGGAAATAGATCTAGCGTCCAACGCTGGATGGCCCAGGTTTGACCATTGCGGGTTTCGCTAGCATTACTGGCGAATTGTTCAGTTTGCAAAATGACCAGACCCGGGACCTCGGGGATCCTGATGCGCGTGCCGCCGGCAAACCATCGATCGGTGGCGATTTCGAGCGTTAGCGTTACCTTTTGTCCGGGTACGATTTGGCTTGCTGGCATCAGTGCACTTTCGATGCGTAAATGACCCGACGCCTCAAGTTCTTCGATTGAATTGCCAAGCGTTAGAGAGGAGCAGGCCGTGACGAGGATGAACAGTGTGCGTTGTAAAAGCAACTTGCACGGCATCACGGACTGCCGCTCGAAGGTGCGTCTATTTTTATCTCCGTGTTCCGCAGTTGCATGCTGAACTTGATAGCTAAAAAATTGGAAGGATCCTGCTGTACGCCGCGTAACCACATATCACTCGTGGCAGCATCCTGCAGTATGTCCTCGGCAGTCAGCTGTGTCACTTTCGTCTGCCCCCAGATATTTTCGTCTGCCCCCAGCGCGGGAATCGCGTCGTCGGCACTGAGCTGCGTTCCTTGCACATTGGCGCCTGATTCCTGCTGCTGGCTTGTACTGAGCCGCTCGATTTCGTTAATGATAGCCCGCACCTGAGTTCGGTTTGCAGCTGCACCAGGGTAATTCGGATTGCGCGCCAGCAGGCGATCGTAGCGACTGACTGCGCGCAAGTAGTCACGTCCTTGGGCACGCGCGTTGGCCTCGTTAAATAGCGCATCATCACTGTTCTGGCGTGAAAAATATTCTGCAGCTAGCATAAAATCCTCACCGTAATAATAGGCTATGCCCTTCCACATAAAGTCATTAAACTGTGCTGCAGCTTGCGGATAACGGCCCAACTGCAGAAGTAGGCGACCTTGTTGGTCGCCGGTTAGCCACAGTTTCATGAAACTCCTCATCACAGTAGACGACTCAGCGGCAGGTTCTTCACGTGCAATCTGCATGTTCTCTTCCTGTGCCAGTGCAGGTGCAGGCGCACTAATGAATACAATAGGCACCGCCAGCCATACCCACGTTAAAGTCCAGCCTCTTCTAAACCACATCAGGAATAGAGCCATCGCTGGAAATACCAACGAGTAGCCGCTATCGAGCCAAGGTAGGGCACTGTCTTGAATGATCGTATAGTAGCTATTGATAAGGCGATTAATCTGACCGACATCTGCATCGTCAATGGTCAAAGGCACATAGACGCCGTTTGCGATGGTAGCCAGTGTTTTAAGTGACTCGCGTTCCAGTGGAGCAATTCCCAGCGTTTCATTATCACCTCCCACTCCAACCACGAGTAGTTGATGTGGATTACTTGAGAAATACGATTCAAAAGCCTGTGCGCTCTCTATTCCAAGACCATCACTAAACATCACAATCGTTGCGGGGGCACTGCTTTTGTCAAGTATTTCATCTATGAGAGGCAGGCTATACTCAGGAAATTTCCCGGGTCGTGGCATGATGGCGGGAGTGATCGCGGCGAGATATTGATTGAGAATGTCCTGATCGGCAGTGAGAGAAAGCGCTATGTGAGCCGTCCCCGAGTAGGCGATGAGAGCGCTTTTCTTGTCGGGACGAAGCACGAGAAGATCAGAAATTTTCTGCTTAGCACGCTGCAAGCGACTTGGTTGCACATCCGTCTGCTGCATAGTTGAAGATACATCTAACATCAAAATCAGCGGCGCTTCATCTTGGCTCAGGGGTGACATTTGCTGACGCCATGTGGGCCCCATGAGTAATAGCAAAACCAGCAGCATGAACAGCAGTGAAAAGTTTTTGGGATTCAAGTACCGTGTATCAAAGCGTTGTAGTCGGAGATGTTGCAGCAGGTGGGGCGCTATGATGCCCCCGAATATTTGCCGCCTTTCGCGCTGTCGATTCCGTATCACCACTATGGCCAGCCACGGTAGGAGTAGCAATGCCCAGGTTGGCCTCAGAAAATGAAAGTGCTCTAGCACATTCAACTCAGTTAGCATGTGAGTCCTTTGTCCTGCGCAGAACAACCCATGCTTGCCATGCTCTATAGCCATAATAAAGTGTATATAAAATTACCGCGGCACCAAGCGGCACCCAGTGCAGACTCTGTCGTGGGCGGAAGCTGATGGTTTCGTATAAATTTGGCTCTAGTTCACCGATAGTCTGATGCGCGCGCTGTAACGCCCTCTGATCCAGTGCCTCAAAAGTTTGCCCTCCGGTGATGTCGGCAACACGCTTTATGGTGTCCATATCGAGTGCAGCTTCTCCAACCGAGCCGGGATTGCCAATGGCGATGGTGTAGATCCGGATATTGTAGGCGGCAGCTACTTTCGCTGCATCTATAGGCGGCACGATACTTCCAGTGTCATTGCCATCAGTAAGAATTATGAGAACACGGTTGTCTGATGCGCTCTCCTTAAATAGTTTTATCGCAAGCCCTATTGCATCGCCGAATACGGTGCTTTGACCTGCCATACCGATTTCGGTCTCCGCTAACAGTTTTGACCACACTACATGATCATCGGTGAAGGGCGCTTGCAGATAGGAGGCGCTGCCAAATACGATGAGTCCTAGGCGATCGTTCCCGCGCTGGCTAGCAAGTTCTGCAAGAACCTCCTTCACCGCTTGCAGTCTGTCTACTTTCTTGCCACTGGGGAGAAAAAAATCTTGAGTTCCCATCGACCCGGATAAGTCCACTGCAATCATTAGATCCCGGCCGGACTTCTGTTGCTCAATGGGGACGCCCACCCACTCCGGTTTGGCTGCAGCCAATACTAGAGATACCCACATGAAGACAACGAGCGCATACTGATAGCGATCGCGGCGCGGAATTATCGCGCCACTCTGCAGGCGTTGCTGACCTAGTTCAACAAGCTTATCAAAGAATGGTACTCGCACAGAATCGCGACTTTCTTTATAAGCTGGAAGCAGTGGCATTAATAGGGGGAGTGCTAGCAGTGATAGTGCCCAAGGATATGCTAGCTCATACATATCGTAAGCTCTCGTGAGTGCGTACCCACTTGAGACAGGCTGCGAGTAACTCCCGCCGGACGGTGCCGTCTAGTGTTATGTGGTGATAGGGTCCCACTGCAAGTAAATGGCATTGTTCCGTCGTAAAAGGCGGAGGTGTGCAGTAGCTGTTAAGAAAGTTGACCCAGCTCTCGCCTGATAAGTGAGCCACTTGTTGGCGGGGAAAAGCGGCTAGCGCCGTCAACTTCAGTATTTTATTTAGTTCTACTAGCCAGTCTTCCTCGCAGGCATTTATCGCAACAACCTGAAGTTCTGTGGCTGCCTCCCGGCGGTAGCGGTTTTGGTGCCAGCGACGCAGGTGCGTCCAGCTATAGCGGAGTAATAACACCACCAGCGCTGCACCTACCCATATCCAACCGGCAGTCTGCGGTAACCAGCTGACGGCATCAGGCGACGCCACTTCTGAAAATTCGTGCAGCACGTAATTGCCAAAGGTTTCTGGTAATGATGGCAAGCTCACAGCAATACTCTCCCACCACCGAGTTTTTCTCGCAGCTGATCGGCAGCTGGTGTGACTGTGTCGACAGGTAGTACTGGAATACTATGACGCTTGAGTTCACCCTGCACATGCGCGAGAGAGCTCTTGAAACTAGCTTCGAAATTTTGTACAAGTGCTTGCTTAGCAGGATCAATTCTTAGTTGAAACTCTCCATCGCTCACTATGAGACTGTCAGCATTGGAGATATCGCGTTCCAATGGGTCATAGATCAGCGAACAGATAATGTCATTGTGGCTGTTCATGCGGCATAGGGCCTTTAGTGCGACATCGTTCCAGCCGTAAAAATCTGAGACTAATACCAAGAGGTAATCATGACCAATACTGCGTTCCAGTTGGGTCAGTGCCTGTGCTAGGGCATTGGGATTCTTTTCGCGATGCGTGTTAACGGATAGATTATTATTCATTGTTGCTAATTCACCCAGCCAGCTTATAACACGGCGTTCATCGCGCGTTGGCTTTGCTTCGATAATAGTATTGTCATTGAAAAGGATTGCTCCGACACGGTCTCCTACAGCCAGCACGCGCCAGGCCGTAATTGCTGCAATTTCTGCAGCAACGACAGATTTCATTTTTTTAATGCTGCCGAAGAACATCTGCAGCCGTTGATCGACGATTACAATAACCGGCCGATCACGCTCTTCTGTATAAACTCGCACATGGGGCTTGCCCGTACGGTTGGTGACTCGCCAATCCATATTGCGTATGTCGTCACCCGGTTTGTAACGGCGGAGCTCTTCAAAATCTAGGCCGCGCCCACGCAGTTGAGAGCGTTTTCGGCCGCTTAATGACGAACGTACGGATTGTCCGGGCAGATAGTTAAACCCTTTCGCGCTGAACCGCAACCGTACAAGGGATCTTAGGTTAGTATATACACCGTCCTGTGTGTTGCTCATGAACGCCTAGCCTACTGCGACCTGCAGAATGATCTCGTCGATGATGCTGTCGGGCGTCACGCCATCGGCCAAAGCATCGTAGGTCAGAATCAGACGGTGGCGCAATATAGAATGTAGTACTGAGCGAACATCGTCGGGATTGACGTAGTCTCTGTCATCCAGCCAAGCGCTTGCGCGACAGGCTCGATGTAAAGAGATGCTGGCTCGCGGGCTAGCGCCGCTCTCAATCCAGAGCGGCAGTGTGCGGCCAAATTTACCGGGGATTCGAGTGGCCATTACCAGGTCGACAATATATTGTTCCACCGCAGCGGACACTTTCATTTTTTGGATTGTTTCCCGCGCGTCGAAAATGTGTGACTGCGGGACGACTTCAAGTGGGGGCGTTCGTTGGGTCTCCTCCGTCTGCAGCATCCGTACGATGGCCAGCTCTGCCTCGGAAGTTGGATAGTCTACGGATATCTTCATCATGAAGCGATCCATCTGAGCTTCCGGTAATGGGTAGGTGCCCTCTTGCTCGATCGGGTTTTGTGTTGCTAGCACCATGAACAGAGTAGGCAAAGCATAGGTCTTGCCGGTGACAGTAATCTGGCGTTCTTCCATGGCCTCAAGCAGAGCGGATTGCACTTTGGCGGGTGCGCGGTTGATCTCGTCCGCCAGCACTAGTTCGTTAAAGATCGGGCCGGGCTCGAACTGCAGCTCTGACTTGCCATGACTGTCCTGATAAATTTCGTTGCCAGTCACATCCGAAGGCAGCAGGTCAGGCGTAAACTGGATGCGGCCAAGACTGGCTTCTAGTATTTGGGAGAGAGTTTTAATGGATCGTGTTTTAGCCGTCCCCGGCAACCCCTCCAGCAGCACATTGCCATTGCATAGCAGTGCAATCGCGAGTGTGCGAACCACTTCATCTTGGCCGATAACCGATTGTGCCATTTGTCGCATTATGGAGTTGACGGCATTCAGGTGGCGGTTGGGCAAGGCGTTACTCCTTCTATGACTCGTTGAATTAGATGCCGGACTGGACTGTTGCGCGCTAGTATAACGATCTTGCTCGAAAATACTCAGGCTGCCCAGGCGCGCTGTGCTCGAAAGCGCCGCGACAGGTAATCCATCTGGTCGGTCAAGATGCGGTCTTTCGCGAGGAAATGCCACTCCCACGGATTGGGTCTAAATGGCACAGCTAGCAACGGCATCCGTGCTTCCTCAGGTGTTCGATTATCCTTTTGCCAGTTGCAACGCTTACAGGCAGCTACCACGTTCTCCCAACGATCCGTGCCGCCGCGGGAAGTGGGTAGGACATGATCACGTGTTAATTGAGCACGCGCGGCCTGCTGTCCACAATAAAGGCACCGATGGTCATCGCGACGGAATAGTGTGCGATTGCATAATGGTGGACTAAAACCCTGAATGATCTTGCCCTGAATGGCGACAATTGGTTGCAACTCGATGCGGGACCGCAATCCGCTGAGGCGCTGAATGCCCCCCAAAATGGGCGGTAATATGCTCCCGATGCCGTAAACGACATCACCTTTAGCATAGGCTGTAACAGCTTCATGTAGCGTCATCCAGCCCCGAGGTTGACCGGCAAGGTCTAGTCGAAGAATCGTTTGCATTATTTCGTACTCACAAGCTTACGCTTAAATTACGACAAAACACGACTAACTACAATGTGCACAGTGCACTTCAACTGAGCGAGAGGAATAAAGAATTTACCGTGCAGGCTTACAGAGTCTGTGTCCCACTTGAACTAGACTGCAGTCGTTGGAAAGGCTGAGGCCTTAGAGCTTTGCGCGTGGAGCGTTCGCTGAAGCCACGGCTGTCCAGCTCTCCGATACTAGCGTTTTCCCCGCGAAAAGCACCTTGCCTTCAAAATATTGCCCAGCCGTTATTTCTCCCACTCCGGCGGGCGTACCAGTCATGATAATGTCTCCGTCCTCTAGGGTGGTGAAAGTCTTCAGCTCTCTTATTATTTGCGCAGGTGTATAGATCATCAGGCTTGTACCGCCTGCTTGTCGGAGTTCACCGTCTACGTCCAGCTGCAGAGACAACCCTTCTATATTATCTGGGAGCGGAATAAATGCACTGAACAATGCAGAGCCGTCAAAAGCTTTGGCTCTTTCCCAAGGTAACCCCTTTGCCTTCAACGCGGATTGAAGCCTGCGTTTGGTTAGGTCCAAACCAAAGCCGACCGCGTGCAAATTGCCAGCCTTTACAGTAAATGCCAGCTCGCTTTCATAGTGCAGAGGTTGATCGTCGATTGCAGACCGCAGCGTATCGCTGATAGCTGAATTTGGCTTGTGAAAGATCACCATGCTTTCAGGAATTTCGTTACCCAATTCTTCGATATGCGCCCTGTAATTACGACCTACACAAAGAATTTTTGAGGGCCGGCATGTTCGTCCGTCGACGTCAATCGTGTTCATATCAGCTCATCACTTTTTTCAAAATTACAGCATATGAATAGTTCAGCAAGTAGCTTCTTCTGTTACATTGCATTGTGCTCTTTCTGCCTCTAATAGAGTAAATTCGTACACCTGTCCTACGGGCAGTGGGATTATTAGACCATTGTATTCCACTGCATTGTCATTTTCTGTGTCGCAGGCAAATGCAAGCGTGTAATCGCCCGCTGGTAGATAGCCAAATGAATACTCCCAGTTCCCAGTTAAACTGTTGTTTTCCAAAGATGCAACTGCAAAAGGAGCGAGGGCGTCGGCTGGTGGTACCGTGCTGCTAGCAGAAGTAAATACATCGGCTAAGCGCTGTTTTTGCAGATCTACTTTACCCGTATAGAGGTATAGCCTGTTGCCTTTTTGGGGGTCATCCTTCTGGTCGCAGGGCGATACGCTGTTAAATAGCGAGCTGTCTACCTGTCCTGACAGCGTAGCCCCTGTCCTGTTGTTTTCGATTCTAATGCCGTTTGTTGCCAACCGATATTGGTTCGCAACTGGCTGATACTGAAGTGCTTGTGCCAGGCCAAATTCAACTGTGAAGGCTTGAGAGCCTGTTGATAGGCGAAGGCCGGGCAGTTTCAGTTCCCCGCCGGACACGGTGATTCTCTTAAGGCGATCATCGGCCTCCTGAACATAAGAGTCGTTGACGTCATTGCCTAATATTCTTATTAAGACCTCGCTGTAGCTGCCCGAGTCGATTTCGAGATCCTTGATGACAATGAGCTGATTGACACCTCGGTAGTCCAGCAGGTCGACCTGAAACGTGTCGACTTCAACCAGCCCCTGCTCCTCAATGGTGAAGGTGTCAATGACGCGGTCTTCTGCGCCAAGGCGTCGAAAAATAATGGAATCAACTTTGATCACCACCTGCTTCAGGTCTTCAGGCAAAGCGTCGGAAAATCCTAGTGTAAGACGCGTTGGGTTACCACCATCATCACCGTTACAACTGAAACCACAACCACATCCGCTTAAGGGGAGTACTGCGGCTGCTGTTAGAAAGCTCATGGCCGCTACTTTTTGTAAAATGCCCATAATGTATAACTACCTCTGCGGCTTACGATGTTTTTAAAGTCTCTTCCAAGTTATTATGGTCGAAAATATCGATGAAGAGTAGTTTTCGCGGCAACATTCGCTGGCTGCTCTGCCGACATCTCCTTACCAGTTGAAACGTCGCTGCCTACCGGCTCCCTGGGCCGCAGTCCTTGCGCTTAACAGAAGCTTCACTTATAGCCTATCCTCAGCACTGTGGTAGTCTTGGTAGAGTTCGGGCAGGAATCGGGCGAGGTGGTGCATTTCCATGCCGCAATGCACTAGCATGTCGCGGCCGAGATGGTGGCCAGCTAAGTGTGCAGAGACCGCATTTGAGCCCAGAATCCTATTGATAGGATTACGTGGACTAAGCGCATTGAGTTGCGGCTTGCCAAGCCAGAAACGACTACGCATCTCCGAGCCACCCGGCGTGGTCCGAATCTGGTGGAGCAAATGACCGATAGTAACCGGTGCTCGCTGCAGGCCGACCCGGCCATAGAGCATGGCGGTGATGCCATTGTCAGCCCAGCGACTTTTGTCTGCAAACAGTCTCGCGGGTTCACTAAAGGAGATTGTGAGATCTTCGCGTCGATCGCCAACATACTCGGTAACATAGTGAGTCGTCATATACTTCTCGCGATCGCTGAGTTGGGGGTTGTCGCCCTGCATTTCATTGGTGCCGTTTGCGATATGGGCTCGAGGGTGCCAAAGCTTGTAGCGCTGGTGTTCCATGTAATGCCAACCCATCCACCACTCAAACATTGCTCCTGTTACCTGAGGCATATCCGTGCGGACAGCGACGAAGATCTTTCCGTCGGGTAACGTGGTGAACCCATTTTCTAGCGCCAAGTATCCGGGTAGAAGGAGTTGCTTGGCCTCACGTAGGGTAAAGCCTAGCGCGCCGGCTTCCTCGCCATGCAACAAAGCCTCAGTCACGTGTGATTGCAGTGCTCCCATCGTCGGCTGCCAGTATTTCGCATATGGCTTACCGTCAAGGTCGCCGGGCTGCATGCCCAGATAATGGTCGGGGTTCATTGAGAAGCAATACCTTCTGTTGGTTCAGGCGAATCGAAACGAAGGTCGACTTAGGATTACACCAGAGATCGTGATCCCGACACAAGCGCAATCTGTCTGGCCGCTGGAGTGCGCAAGGAGGGGCTTATCTAGCTGATGCGCTTTGTGTTTTGTTTGCTTAACACAATATGGCTTACAATTCTCGCTGCCCTCTAAGTCTCTTCTATAATTGCGTTGACAGCCTGCTACACACTTATTGCTATGCGAAACTGCAAATACTTTGCGCTTTCGCATATTTCTCTAGATCCCATTTAGTGTTTGCCTAGTCTTTCCTCGTAAGCTTTTGCATAGGCGATGCTGTCAGCGTTGTCTATCAAGGTGCCATTTTTAAGCTCAGTTGCTCTAGCACTGATCTCAAGCATTGCCTCTCCCAATTCTTTCGCGCTGATTACAAGCGAGCCAGGTCGCAGCGCCGCTTCCATAACATAGTGGGCTCCATTAGCCTGTTCGCTCGTCGGCCTAACAAAGGCGGAGCGGTAACTGAATGTGCGCAGTCCAGTCCCCCGTGCCAGCGAGGCCAATTCATTTTCCGCTCTGCCTTTCTCTCTGGCCCACTGTTGGTCGCCATTGGGATCTGTGCCCATGCCCGTAACATAGTGGAATGACATGGGTGCTTCTTGACGCTCGGCCAACCATGTCCTCACAAAAGCCACCGGAAAATCAACATGAATCAAAGTGTAGGTGGCGTCATCGACCCCGATTGACGTGCTCCCAAGTCCCCACATCACCGTATTCACCTGCCCCAAAATATCAGACAGAGAGGCATAATCGGTAAAGTCTTTATGCATTTTTAGTACAACTTTTCCTGACGCAACGCCGGCCTCAATACGCGGCGAGGTGCGGCGTGTGACCACATAGACTTTGTCAACGTTGGGATCTTCTTCCGCTGCTTTGAGCAACCCATCCCCAACGGACCCCGTCGCCCCAAAGACCATGACTACTTTGTTAGCATCTGTGTCGATAGCTGGGTTTGCCTCTGGGGTGATGGCGCCCAGCGTTGCAATTCCCCAGATATCAAGTGCTACCAACAGGGCAATACAAATAAGCACAAACCAAACGCCAAATTTGCTGACAGTCTTCATGATATTCAACCTATGCAATTAAGTGTGTCGATATTGGGTTTAGCATTGAAGTTTAGGGTAATGAAAAGAGATTAATTCATACCAAGCAATCAGTATATAGCGATAGACCGATTTTGACAGTATTTCGATTTCGATTGCGATTGCGATTGCGATTGCGATTGCGATTGCGATTGCGATGGCGATGTGCCGGATGCCTATGCGACGAGCGTCATAAAACAGATCTCAATTTGCATTGGCTTTGACCCACTTTTTGTTCTCACAGTTGCTAATTTGCGTATGCCGCGACATGGTGAACCAGTTGGTCCTGTCTAAAGACAGATTTTTTGGGTAAGATTAAAGATATGTATCGAACATTCTATGACAGCGATGTTCTCATGAATATTGAGTTTGACCTTTGAAGAAAAAGCAGCAATAAATCGACCGGCTTAGTTTGGGCCAACTTAGGGGTAAAAAATGCCATTGACAGAAGCGCAGGCTGGTTTGGTTACTGTTGTTTATACGATGTCGATACTGCCCACTGTGTTAGTAATTTTGTTATATCTGACCAACAAACTGCCGCGCTGGATATTTGTGCTCTTTCTGTGTTCGTTTGTCGCGTGTGCGCTTGGCTGGGAAATTTGGTTGACATACGGTTTGGTAGACGGGCTTGATGTTGATAGTAGGCGACCTCCAGCGCTCAATGAAGCGATCCCCATACAGATCAACTGGATTGTGAACTCGCTCGGCGATGCGGGAGCAATTGGTTTGACTGGCACGTTGTTGGTTTGGCTATGTTATGGAAGAACAAATAAGGCTTTCACAGAATGGCGGTGGGGCGCATTTGCGGTGCTGCTCATTTGGTTTATTGGTCAGAATCTTTGGGTTGAGTTATTTGTCTACCAGCAA
>PKDD01000133.1 GCA_002862465.1 Haliea sp. | reverse complement strand
AACTACAACTACAACTACAACTACAACACCTTTAAAAATTACTTTGCAGCCAAGCTTTAGCTCGACTCCAGATACCGTCGCTGGATCCACTCCCGTTGCCGGATAATGACTTGCGACCATCGCTGCGATGCTCCATCCCGTACTGCAATAGACCTACGCTCGTCGCATAGATAGGGTTGCGAACAATATCATTCAGGCCGCGGACCGTTTGCGGGTACCCCACTCGCACAGGCATATGGAAAATCTCCTCCGCCAGCTCTACTACGCCCTCCATCTTTGAAGTACCCCCGGTCAGCACAACGCCCGCAGGCACCATGGCTTCATATCCACTGCGTCTCAATTCAGCCTGCACCAGCGTGAACAACTCGTCATAGCGCGGCTCTACAACCTCGGCCAGTGACTGTCGCGACAAGTCTCGGGGTGGACGGTCGCCAACGCTTGGCACTTTGAGCGTTTCATCAGGACCCGCCAGTTGCGTTAACGCACAGGCATATTTGATCTTGATTTCTTCCGCATGCTGAGTGGGCGTGCGCAGTGCCATAGCAATATCATTAGTCACCTGATCCCCAGCAATGGGTATAACGCCGGTATGACGAATAGAGCCCTCAGTAAAAATCGCGATATCGGTTGTACCGCCACCTATGTCAACCATGCAGACGCCCAAATCGCGCTCATCTTCAGTAAGAACTGAATAACTGGATGCGAGCTGCTCGAGAATAATTTCTTCGACGTCTAGGCCACAGCGCCGAATACATTTTTCAATATTCTGAGCGGCGTTTACTGCACCGGTAACAAGATGAACCTTGGCTTCTAGGCGCACTCCAGACATGCCTAGTGGTTCCTTGATGCCCTCCTGATCATCAATGACATACTCCTGTGGAAGAATATGTAGGATTTTCTGATCGGCAGGAATCGCAACGGCTTGAGCAGCATCGATGACCCGCTCTAGATCCGCGAGATACACCTCCTTGTCCTTGATGGCGACGATACCGTGCGAATTAAGGCTGCGAATGTGACTACCAGCGATACCCACATAGACCGAGTGTATCTGGCACCCTGCCATCAATTCAGCCTCCTCCACGGCGCGCTGAATGGATTGCACAGTCGATTCGATATTCACTACCACGCCCTTCTTCATTCCTTTGGACGGACTGGAGCCGATACCGACAATTTCAATATCACCCTCCTGACTGATCTCGCCCACTATCGCGACTACTTTTGATGTACCTATGTCGAGACCTACTATCAGTTTTTTATCTTGCACGCTGCCCATGGCAGTGCCTCCCTTTTCTGTCGCGACGCATTGTTATAATTCCGCTATGTGTGACGATTCACCAAAAGTGACGGCGACACCGTTTTTGTAACGTAAATCAACTTTTTCAATATCTGCCCGCCGCGCGATTAGTTCGGTGCGGTATACCTCTTCGAAGCGGCGCATACGTCCTAAAAAATCCGCAGCACCCAACATCAAGTGCATGCCGTCAGCCATAACCGCCTCCATTTGTCCGCGCTCATCCACTAGAAGCTGATTCACTTGAAGGCCCAGAGGTCTTAGAAATTCGACCAAGCGCTGGTACTTTGCCATCAGCAACTGAGCTGAACCTTCAGAGCCTTTTAGCAGTGGAAGAGAGTTCCAGTCGCCCTGTTTGTCCGTATGAAAAACCTCGCCTTCATGATTGAGAAAACCGTCCTGGCCCCAGCGTGCTATAGGTAGCTCTTCCAGAATGTGTATCTCCAAGGCTGCCGGCCACCTGCGCCTTACGGTAGCCTGATAAATCCACGGCAAACTTTCCAGTTGGCGCTGAATCTGATGCAGATCGGCCTTAAGGAATCCGCCAGCTAGGCTTTGCTGTACACTGTCCTGTACCACCTGAGCCTGAGTATGCTCCAACTCACCCGTTACGCTGATGCGCTGCACAGGCAGGCTCTGTATCTTTAAAAAGCCCTGAGTGGCTGCAGTTATTACGACTGCGGTAGCGAGCATAATCAGAAACCGATTGACCCAAAAAAATGAACGGCCGGAGCTTTCTGAAACGGCAGCTGCAGTGCGAGTTGCACCGGAAGCGGACTTCCGCTTTACGCCAGGTCTCCTGCGCGCTCGCACTTTGCCAGAGCGAGACGTTTCCTGAAGAATGCCTGCCTCAGAATTTTTCGTTTTGGAGACCATACTAGTGGCCCTCCGAGAGACTTAACTCTGCAATGCGCAACACCAACGCAGGGATATCCATGCCAACTGCAGCTGCCGCCATTGGCACTAAACTGTGGGATGTCATCCCAGGCACCGTATTCACTTCCAATACAAAGAAGCGCCCCATAGCATCGCGCATCAAATCGACACGGCCCCAGACGGAGCAATCTAGTGAGCGAAAAGCGCGTAAGGACAGTGCTGCAATGTCAGCCTCTTCGCGAGCATCGAGGCCACTGGGGCATTGATACAGCGTTTGGTCAGAAAGATACTTGGCCTCGTAATCATAAAATTCGTTTGCGGTCTCGAGCCGTATCGACGGTAGGGCGCTATCACCTAATATCGCTACGGTGTACTCTGGTCCATTGATAAACTGTTCTGCCAGCACTTCTCCTGAATACTGGCTTGCAATGACATAGGCCTGTTGCAATGTACTTCCACTGTCAGCAGTGCTCATGCCAAAGCTGGAACCTTCGCATGCGGGTTTGACAAATACTTTGCCAAGGCGGTCGATGACTCCCTGCCAATCGGTAGTCGGCGTCAGCGTGGTGAATCCTGGGGTTGCCACTCCAATACCTTGCCACACCTGCTTACAGCGCTTTTTATCCATGGCGAGCGCTGAGCCTAAAACACCTGATCCAGTGTATGGAATGCCCAGCGTTTGCAGTGCACCCTGCATGCTGCCATCCTCCCCACCGGGCCCATGCAGTACAATAAATGCGAGACTCGCACCCGGTAATTTTGCCGCCCAGTCCGATTGCGCTGTATCCACTGCTAAGACATCAATCCCCTGTAACTGCAATGCGCTCGCGACGGTGCGGCCGCTCTGCAACGAAATATCACGCTCCGCCGAATCACCGCCTGATAACACGACAATTTTGCTCTGGCGCAATTGGTCAGGATTCATAGCAGCGTCCCCTGTTTGCCGACCATGGCACCCAGATCTTGCGCTAGGTGCGCGATGGTACCGGCGCCCTGTGTAACGACCACATCACCGTCGCGAACCAAGGTTTTCAATAAGTCAGGAACTTCGAGGATTGATTCGACAAATATTGGTTCCACCTGACCTCGCTGCCGAATGCTACGTGCCAGACTGCGGCTGTCTGCACCCGCAATAGGCTCCTCCCCTGCCGAGTAAACTTCCAGCAGCACCAGAACATCACAGCCAGACAATGCCGCAACAAAGTCCTCATATAAATCGCGAGTGCGGGTATACCGATGTGGCTGGTACACCATCACTACCCTGCGTTCTGGCCATGCCTGATGCACAGACTCCAGCGTGGCTCTAACTTCGGTAGGATGATGACCGTAATCATCCACCAGTTGAGTAGTGCCGTTGGGGAAGACAAGCTCACCAAGATGAGTAAAACGCCTACCGACGCCCGTAAAGCCCGCCAGTCCCTGCTGAATATCGGCGTCTGCCAAGCCCTCATCACAAGCGACAACGACAGCACCCGTGGCATTCAGTACATTATGCGTTCCCGGCATGTTCAGGCTTATTTGGAGTGGTATCGCTTCATCAGGTCTTTGGACGAGGAAGTCGGTCATTAGACCTTTGCGATGCATGTCATAAATTCGATAATCCGCATCTTCAGAAAAACCATAAGTAATGACCCTTCGCGATATTTCTGGCAGCATGTTGCGCACCATCAGGTCATCAATACAAAGAACAGCAACACCGTAAAAAGGTAAGTTGTGCAGAAACTCAAGGAATGTTCGTCGCAGAACAGTCAGATCGCCGCCATACGTTTCCATATGATCTGCTTCGATATTGGTCACTACTGTGACGACTGGCTGCAGGTGCAGAAAAGATGCATCACTTTCGTCCGCCTCGGCGATCAGAATTCGGCCAGCGCCGAGTTGCGCATTACTGCCAACACTGTTGACCAAGCCACCAATAACGAACGTAGGATCCAGACCCGCCTCTGCGAAAACTGCTGCAATCAGACTAGTCGTCGTCGTCTTACCATGCGTACCCGCCACAGCAATCCCGTGCCGGTATCTCATCAGCTCTGCCAACATCTCTGCTCTGGGCACGACAGGGGTTCTCGCGGCACGCGCTGCAATAACCTCTGCGTTCTCCTCATCGACCGCGCTGGAACTAACGATCACATCAGCACCGATAATATTGTCAGCCGTATGACCAATAAAAATTTCGACGCCTTGTTGGGCCAGCCGCTCAGTAACTGCGCTGACACGCAAATCCGAACCTGCCACCTCGTAACCCAGATTTACCAGCACCTCAGCAATACCGCTCATCCCAGAACCACCGACGCCGATCATGTGTATGCGGCGAATACGGCGCATCTCTGGCAAGCTGTAAGCGCTAGTGTTATCAGGCATACATCAGCTCCTCACAACAGTTGCTGAGGTGTTCGGCAGCATCTGGGGCTGTCGCCACGAAAGCAGCGGCGGCCATCGTAGTTAAGCGCTGTGGATGGCGCAGAAAATCCTGCAGTAAGTTGAATACTGAAGACTCATCCATATCGCGCTGGCATAACATCACCGCGCCGCCACAGGCAGTCAAAACGCGAGCGTTCGCTGCTTGGTGATCATCGATTGCATGCGGCAGTGGCACCAAAATGGCCGGACGACCGACAATACACAACTCGGTAATCGTCAATGCACCGCAACGACACAGCACCAAGTCCGCCCAGGAATAGGCATCCGCCATATCCTCAATGTAAGGTGCGACCCAGGCACCACGATCCAGCAAGGATCCGTAGGCACGCCGCACAGACTCGTCGTGCCCGGCACCCGTCTGATGCCAAACTTCGATTGCTATGCCCTGACCCTCAAGCAGACGCTTTACGGCGCCCGGTATGACGTCGTTTATCGGGCGAGCACCGAGACTGCCACCGATCACCAACAGGTGCAGGGGTCTTTGCCCGGTGTAATCGTAGGCGCGATCTGCTCTGGCCTGTAGCAGTTCGCGACGAATCGGGTTGCCCAGCACTGTGGAATTAATTTTATTATCGAAAGCACCTGGAAAACCGGCAAAAATACAAGTCGCAAGTGGCGCCAGCAGTCGATTAGTGGTGCCGGCGACGGCGTTTTGCTCGTGGATCACTAGCGGTTTTCGCAACAGCCAGGCAGCCACTCCCGCCGGGGCCGAGACGTAACCACCCATACCCACGACGCAGCGTGGCCCGCGGCGCAGTAATAACCAAAGAGCCTGGAGCACAGCGATTATGACGAATAACACTCCAAAGATTTTGTCGAGAACGCTCTTGCCCCGTACGCCGCGCACAGACAGACAGTGCAGTGTGATGCCTGCAGCGGGCACTACACGATGCTCCAGACCACGTGAGGTTCCGATCCACTCCACTCGGTATCCCCGTGACAGTAATTCCAAGGCAACGGCGAGGGCAGGATAGACGTGACCGCCGGTGCCGCCCGCCATCATCATAATCAACGGCTTCTCCGCAGCCATCATGCGGAACTCCCGCCCTGACGAAGCAACCGTGTGTCACGATCAATACGCACTACCAAACCCAACATGACACAGCACACGATGAGGCTACTGCCTCCATAGCTAACAAAAGGCAAGGTCAAACCCTTGGTGGGCAGCAGTCCGGAACTGACGCCCATATTGACAAACGCCTGACCAGAAAATATTAGGGCAACCCCGTAACAGAGGTAAGCGCCGAAGGCGTTTTGTTTCACAAACGCTTTACGTCCCACCCAGAGAATTCGACCGATCAAAGCCACGAACAATCCAATGACCGCGATAGCCCCAATAAAGCCGGTCTCCTCAGCCCAGATAGAGAATACAAAGTCAGTGTGTGCCTCAGGCAAATAGAACAACTTTTGTACACTGTTACCGAGACCGACACCGAGCCATTCCCCGCGACCGAAAGCGATCAAGGACTGTGTAAGTTGGAAGCCGGTATTAAAAGGATCTGCCCACGGATCGGTATAGGCGGTTAAGCGCTTGACCCGATATGGTTCACTAACAATCAGCACTAACAAGGCTAGCAGTGCGCCAAAGACCACTAACATAAAGTGGCCCAGTCTCACTCCCGCAAGAAATAACATTCCAAACGCAGTGGCCGAAACAATAACCGTGGCTCCGAAATCGGGCTCTATCAACAACAGCAACGTTGTCGCAAACAGCACCGTCATGGGCTTAATAAACCCCTGCCACTGATTGCGCACTTCGTGCTCACGTCGCACCATATAACCGGCCAAGTAAACCACCATTGCAAGCTTGGCAAACTCCGAGGGTTGCAGCGTGAATGGACCCAAGGGCAACCAACGCTGGCTGCCATTTACCTCGCGCCCGACACCCGGGATCAACACCAGTATCAGCAGCGCCAACGCGCCGAACAACCACCACCAGCCAGTAGCAAGCCAGAACTGCGGTTTCACGCAATAGCTTGCGACTGCAGCGATCACTCCTATAAGCAAATAAACGAAATGACGACGGCTGTGAAACCAAGGGTTCTGAAAATGCCATTCAGCGTACTCAATTGAAGCAGAAGTACTTGCAACCAGTCCTATCAACAGCAGAGCCAGCGTCAGCATGATTAGCATCTTGTCGGGCCCAGAAAAGGCTAGCTGCTGAGTCGCCGCTCTGCTCATTGAACCCTCCCTAGCAACGCATTGACTAGTGAAGAAAACGCTTCGCCGCGCTGCTGATAGCCACTGAACATATCGAAGCTGGCACAGGCAGGCGACAGCAACACAACATCACCAGCCTCCGCAGTGATTGCAGCAACTTTGACGGCTTCGTCCAGTGAAGACACGCGACGCACAGCAGCACAAGATGACAACGCCTTCTGCAATAAAAGGGCGTCCTCACCCAGCAGTATTAGCAATTTGCAGTGACGCGATACGGCCTTTTGCAACTGAGAGAAATCCGCACCCTTGCCCTGTCCACCAGCGATGAGCAGAATGTCGCGATCTCCGCCCACACCCGATAGAGCAGCTTCAGTCGCACCGATATTAGTGCCCTTTGAATCATTAACGAAGCGCACACCCTGAATATTGGCTATTAGCTCACAGCGATGCGGTAGCCCCCTAAAGCTTCGCAATGAAGCCTGCATACCAGATAACGGCAGGCCGACGCTGTAACCCAACGCCATTGCTGCTAAAGCATTAGCAATATTATGGCGACCAAAAAGACGCAACTCCGAAGCAGGCATTAGTATGTCCTGACCAAAGCACAGGTATTCCATACCTTGCTGCTGCCGCAGACCAAAATCACCTGGCTCGGGTTCTTGCATGGACCAACCGACCGCTTCGACATCCGCGCTCAGTAGAGGCATTATTAGAGGCTCATCCCGATTGACGACGACTTTCCTGCAACCGCGAAAGATGCGCTGCTTCGCGTGTTGATACGCTGTCATCGTACGGTGGCGATCCATGTGGTCAGCACTAATATTTAACACAGCAGCCACAGATAGACCCAGTCTACCGGCGCGTTCCAACTGAAAGCTAGACAGCTCCAGCACATATAGATCACGCTCATGCGACAGCAAGTCCAATGCCGGCGTGCCTAAATTACCACCGACACCAACGTTTAATTGGGCATCCTGCGCCATATGCCCCAGCAATTCAGTCACCGTCGACTTGGCATTTGAGCCGGTAATTCCAATCACCGGCGCTTCCGCCTCTCGCATAAATAAATCGATATCACCGACCACATCTGTGCCAGCGGCTTGCGCCTGACGCACGATAGGCGCATCCATCGCGATGCCTGGACTGACCACCAACTCATTGGCACTGGCAATCATCTCCTCAGGGTAATCACCAGCAAAAATTTCGACGTCCGGCATCTCATAACGAAGTTGATTTAATCCCGGTGGCTGCGCACGCGTGTCCACTACGGCAAACTGTAAGCCTCGCTGATAGAGGTAGCGTGCACAGGACAGCCCGGTGGCACCTAGGCCTACCACTACGCGCTGCTCACAACTCTCCATTAGTTTTGAAGCCACTATTATTTCCACCTAGCGCAACTTTAGTGTGGCCAGTCCAAACAGAACTAGCATCACCGTTATAATCCAGAAGCGCACGATGATGCGCGGCTCTGGCCAACCTTGAAGTTCAAAGTGATGGTGAATAGGTGCCATGCGGAAAACCCGCTTGCCCGTTAATTTAAAAGACACCACCTGAATAATCACCGAAACGGTCTCCAGCACGAAGATTCCACCCATGATAAAAAATACGATTTCATGGCGCGTGACAACCGCCACTGTTCCCAGTGCTGCGCCGAGTGCCAAAGACCCAACGTCGCCCATAAACACCTGAGCCGGGTACGTGTTGAACCACAGAAAGCCCAATCCAGCGCCGGCGATACTGCCGCAGAATACAGCCAGTTCCCCGCTCCCAGCGACATAGGGAATATGCAGATATTCCGCGAAATCTACACGACCCGTTAGATAGGCAATAATCCCCAGCGCTGTTCCAACGAGAACAGTCGGAAGTATCGCCAGCCCATCCAGCCCATCGGTCAAGTTCACCGCATTGCTTGCCCCGACAATCACAAAGTAGCTCAGCAAGATAAAGAATGGGCCCATGCTCCAAACAAAATCCTTGAAGAATGGCACATACAGTTCTGTGGTAACCGGCGCATCAAATGCGAGATAAAGATAGAGCGCGGCGGCCAAACCTGCCAACGATTGCCATAAATATTTCCAACGCGCCGGTAGTCCGCGAGAGTCGCGCTCGACAACTTTACGATAATCATCGATCCACCCTACGGCCCCGAAGGCCAATGTGACCAGAAGGGTCAACCAGAGATAACGGTTACTCAAGTCGCCCCACAACACAGTAGAAGCGAACACTGATAACAGCAGCAATCCGCCGCCCATCGTCGGCGTGCCAGCCTTGCTCAGATGGCTTTGAGGACCATCACTGCGCACCGACTGCCCCAGTTGATAAAGCTGCAAACGTCGAATCATCAAAGGCCCTGCCGCCAGTGAGATCGCAAGCGCTGTCCCCGCGGCCAGAATTCCGCGCAGAGTCAGATACTGAAACACGCCAAAAGCACTTTCGTATTGTGTGAGGTACTCCGCCAGCAGCAACAACATAACTCAGTGCTCCTGTACCTTTGTGATCCGCAGCAAGGTATGCAAAATCTGCTCCATACCAGCACTGCGTGACCCCTTGACCAAAACGGTATCGCCATCGCCAAATTGTCTCTCAGCAGCCGCTCGAGCAGCGCCGCGACCTTCGAAATAGCGACCGCCAACACCGAAAGCATCTATGCAAATTTCAAGTTCGGGACCAACCCCCCATAGCTGTTCGATGCCTGCTAGCCTCGCATATTCACCGACTGCTCGATGCAAATCGCCGCTGCTGTGCCCCAACTCTCGCATCGCACCAAGAAATAACGTCCGCCTTCCAGTACACCCTGCCAGCATGTCGATCGCCGCACGCACTGAGCCAGGATTAGCGTTGTAACAGTCATCGATTATTGCGGCCCCCGAGGGTGAGACCATTGATCGCAACCGACCATCTGATGGTTGCAGCGATTCCAACCCATCGCGAATATCAGTCAGGGAAAGTTCGCAAGCCAAGCCCACTGCCGTCGCCGCGAGGGCGTTAGCAACGTTGTGGACGCCCGGTAGATTCAGCCGTATTGACATGTCGCCTAGGGGCGTGGATGCAATAAAACTCACGCCCCTAACACCCATACCTTGAATATTGCGCGCACTGATCGACGCCGGCTGCTCGAGGCCAAAATCGATTATAGAGGCTGCTGAGGCGCGTTTGCGCCACTGGCGGGCCCAAGACTGGTCTGCATTTATAACAGCGACATCGGTTTCTATCAGGCCGTCAAAAATCTCGCCCTTGGCCGCTGCCACGCCTTCAACACTGCCAAACCCCTCCAAATGGGCAGGCATCGCATTAAGCAATAATGCAATCGTGGGGCATGCCAACTCGCATAACCAAGCGATATCCCCAGCCTTAGCAGCACCCATCTCTACAACAGCAAACTCGACCCCCGGACGCAGGCGCAATAATGTCAGTGGCACCCCAATTTCGTTGTTAAAATTTCCCTCGGTGGCCAGAGTTTCACCTCGCCGGGAGAGGACTGCGTGCACCATGTTCTTAACTGTGGTTTTGCCACTGCTTCCAGTGATGCCGATCAGATGGCCCTTGTACTGCTGACGGTTATAGGCGCCCAACAAGCCAAACGCTCGTTGGGTATCTTCTACCTGCAGCTGCGGCAGCGAACTGGCAACGCTGTGACGTACGAGCGCGGCAGTGGCCCCAACATTATTCGCCTGCAAAACGTATTCCTGGCCATCAAAATGGTCACCGCGTAGTGCCACAAATAAGTCACCGTGACGCAAAGTGCGAGTATCGGTAGACACTCCCAAAATGTCACAGTCCGCACCATATAATTGGGCGTTCAGCGGGAGGCGCAGCTCTGATAGAGTCAGCGGGCGCATCATAATGCCGCCCTTCGCGCCAGAGCATCTTGCGCGTGCGCTGCATCACTGAACGGTAACCGCTGCCCCTCCACCAACTGGTAACACTCGTGACCTTTACCTGCAATCAACACGCAGTCGCCGGCTTGTGCTTCTGCCACCGCCACCGAAATTGCGTCGGCACGGTCAGCCCGTATTACATAATGGCCACTGCACCCTGCTTCGATATCGCGCATGATGCCTAGGGGCTCTTCCGTTCTGGGATTATCGCTAGTGACTACTATGCGGTCAGACAGCGCGCAGGCGATACGGCCCATCTGCTGCCGCTTTGCTTTATCACGATCTCCACCGCAACCGAAGACCGTCACCAAAGAACCTGTGACATGAGGCCGCAAAGCCTTCAATGCCTGCTCTAATGCGTGCGGGGTATGGGCATAATCGACAATCACTTGTATATCCAGCGCAGTCGGTATGACCTGCATGCGACCGGCAACCGGCTGCAAACTGGCCGTCGCTGTCAATACTGAGTTGAGATCTTCACCGCTCAGGACCAGTGCGGTGACCGAGGCGGCGAGATTTGCCAAGTTAAAGTCGCCTGGAAGCGGGCTGAAGAAAGTGGCGGCACCCCAGGGGGTATGCAAGTCAGCGCGCACACCATCACTATGAAATTGCGCATTTTGAACACGCACATCGGCGGGCGCACCACTGACAGAATACGTCAGTATTTGAACATTTTCCGCCACAGCGGCTTTTATTGATGCGCCAAATGCGTCATCCATATTGATGACGGCATGACGTAACCCATCAATAGCAAACAGCCGCTGTTTGGCACGACCGTAAGCTTCCATACTGCCATGGTAGTCAAGATGATCATGTGACAGATTCGTATAGATCGCTGTGTCGAATGCCACACCGTTGACTCTACCCTGCTCCAACGCATGAGATGACACCTCCATGCTGACCATTAGTACATCCTGCTCGCACCACTGCGCCAACTGTCGCTGCAACGATAGCGCATCAGGCGTGGTATTACTGGCCAGCTTTACGCCGTCCTCTAGCGTGGCGCCTAGCGTACCGATTACCCCGCAGGGTTTGCCCAGAGTGCGAACGAGCTGCGCCACAATGCGGCTGGTCGTAGTCTTACCGTTAGTACCTGTAATTCCTAACACCTGCATCGAGTCACTGGGATTTCCGTAAAACCGAGCCGCCAGCAGGCCAGCTTCAAAGCGCAATTCAGGGAGCTCTATCAATGGCACCGAGATCGCATCCAAAAAACCTGCTACGGGTGCTTCTGCTACCACGGCAGAAGCACCATTAGCCACGGCCTGCTCAATGAATTGACGGCCATCGTGTTGCTCTCCTGGCAGTGCCAAGAATAAGTCGCCCGGTCGCACTCTGCGGCTGTCCAGTTGCATGCCCGTTATCAATGTCTCGGAAAAGGCACCGTCCTCCCTGCCAAGCAGTTGCGGTAATGACATAGACCGTGAGTCTGAAGCATGCGGAGTCAGCATCAGGTAGCACCCTCCGAAGCCGTTTTACCGACTTCACTGAGAGTGCCAATTTCAGACGGTGGCACGCCAAGAATGCGCAAGGTGCCACTCATTATTTCTGAAAAAACGGGGGCCGCTACCGCGCCACCGCCGTAGAGTTTGCCCTTTGGATCGTTTATCACAACTACAGTCACAAAACGCGGGTTATCGATAGGAGCGATCCCTGCAAACAAGGCGATGTACTTGTGCTTCTCATAGCCTTCTGGCCCAACTTTGTGCACGGTGCCCGTTTTCCCACCCACTTGGTAACCCAGAACACGCGCTTTACGTGCAGTCCCCTGTTCACCGGTCACCGCGTGCAGCATGCCGAGAAGCTGCGCTGCAGTTTCCTGAGCAATTATCTGTTTGCCCTCTGGGATATCACCATCCAATGCCAACAGTGATATCGGCGGCTGCTTTCCGTTATTGGCAAACACTGAATACGCACTGGCCAGTTGCAGCGGGGTGGCGGAAATCCCATAGCCAAAAGCCAAAGATACCTTTTCAGTTGCGTACCAGCGCGGACGATTGGGCAGCGTCCCAGCACTCTCTCCCGGAAAACCAGTGCCCGGAGACTTACCAATGCCAAAACGATTAAAGACTTCCCAAACGGGTTCATGACCAAGGTCCAGCAGTATCTTAGTGACGCCTACCTGACTCGATTTTTGCAACACACGCGTCATGCTAATCAAACCGTAATTGCGCGGATCAGGGTATACCTTAGGCCCTACTTGAATGCGCCCGGGCGATGTGTCGATTATCGTATCTGGCGTATAACGCCCACTTTCCAGTGCAGCCACCATGGTTAATGATTTCATCGTAGAGCCGGGCTCGTAGACATCGGTCATAGCCCGATTGCGTCTGCTGCCTGGACTGCCCAACTTAGATCCATTCGGGTTGTAGACTGGATAATTAACCATGGCTAGAACCTCACCAGTGCGACTATCTAGGGTCACTACCGTACCGGAGGCTGCACCCAAGACCGAGACCGCGCGCTGGAGCTCGCGGTGCTGCAGATACTGCAGACGCAGATCGATGCTAAGCACAAGGTCCTTGCCGGGCATTGCAGGCTGCAGCACACCGATATCGCGCACCACTTCACCGTGCAGATCCTTGATATATTTTTTCTTTCCAGGCGTGCCCTTTAGCCAGTCATTGTAAGTCAACTCCAGGCCTGCAATGCCCTGACCATCAACGTTGGTGAACCCTACTAACTGCGCTGCAACTTCACCTGCAGGATAAAAACGACGGTACTCGCGCTCGCCGAAAACGCCTTTTATTCGTTTGTCCAGAATATCTCGGGCATGATCGGGCACCTGATGGCGCAACAGATACATAAACTGCTTGCTGTCATAGCGAGCCAGCTTGTCCTGCAGCAGCGACAGTTCCATGTCCAATGCATCGGCCAACTCTTCCAAGCGATTGGAATGCTTGAGTAACTGCGGGTTCGCCCAGATCGACACCACCGGAGTGCTCAGGGCCAGCGGCTCACCGCGGCGATCTAAAACGACGCCCCGGTAGGCCGGAATTTCAGCCGTGCGCACGGAGCGCATTTCACCTTGATTCTGTAGGAATGTATAACCGCGCTCTATATCAAGTATTTGCAGGGACAGTATTCGCCAAACGAGAAGCGCCAGCAGGACGCACAGCACCGCGACGACCAGATAGAGACGCCACAACGATAACGGCTGCTTTTGCTGCTGTCTCATTGTACTAGTACCTTGTAAGCGGCGAGATCCGGCGCACCCATACCTAACTCCTCACGCGCCACGCTCTCGACGCGACGATGGGATGCCCAAGTACTCTGCTCCAGCATGAGACGCCCGTAATCTTCCTGCAAATACCACTGCGCAGATTCCAGCACCTGAAGTTGCGCGTACAGTGCGCGACACGAGTGCGTGGAATAAATAGTCGCAAAAGCGGACACCACAATCAGCAACAGTGCGGCAGCGTTAAAGTAAAGCAGCTCCCGGCCTTCAGATTGACTCTTCTGTATCAACGCTGCACTCATGGTTCTAACTCTTGCCACACTGTTTATTATTCAAACTTCAGTTCAATTAATTTTTTCTGCAATGCGCATTACCGCACTGCGCGCACGAGCATTGCCTGCCACCTCCTCGACACTGGCCTTGACCGCGCGACCTATCAGACGCATACGACGATTGACTTGACTGTCTGTCACCGGCACGCCCCGAGGCAGCGGGTCTCCTCTGGCCATATCACGCATATAGCGCTTTACCAATCGATCTTCCAAAGAGTGAAAGCTGATGACGACCAACCGACCCCCAACGCACAACATGTCCAGCGCGACAGATAAAAACGCCTGCAGGTCTTCAAGCTCACGGTTGATTTTTATACGAATTGCTTGAAAAGAACGAGTAGCGGGATGCTTGTGTTTTTCCCAACGCGGGTGAGCCTCGCTAACTAAACGCGCCAACTGGCTGGTAGTCTCAATCGGGGCCACGGCTCTTGCGGCAATTATTGCGGCAGCAATCCGACGGGCGAAACGTTCTTCCCCGTATTCTTTCAATACTTCGGCGATATCCTGCAACTCAGCACGCGACAACCACTCGGCTGCTGTTTCTCCACGACTAGTGTCCATGCGCATATCGAGAGGACCATCACGCATAAAACTGAACCCCCTACCACCGTCATCTAACTGCGGACTGGAAACCCCAAGGTCAAGCAAAATACCGTCGACAGCATCGACTCTCATTTGACGCAATTGCTGGGGAAGCTCAGCAAATGAGCCGTGGAAAAAATGCAGCCGAGGCTCACTTTCTGTCAGTTCAACGGCAGCCGCCTGCGCCGCTGGATCCTTATCAACCCCTAACACCCGGCCGCGAGAATTCAGATGTTGCAACAGGCAGCGACTGTGTCCGCCCCGCCCAAAAGTACCATCCACATAAAAACCATCTGGCAACGTCACTAAGGCATCAACAGCCTCATGCAACAAAACTGTTTGATGTATAGCGGTCACCTAAAGCGTTAGCGACATTAGTTCGGCGGGCAATTCGGCCTGTTCGCCGGAATCCAGCAAAGCTTGATCGCGTTGAGCGAACCACAACACTTCAGACCATAATTCCAATTTGTTGCCCTGCCCTACCAGCACGAGTTTCTTGTCCAGTTGCGCATAATCTCGGAGCGATTGCGGCAACAACAGGCGCCCATTCCCATCCAGTTCTAAGTCAGTGGCATAACCCAACATCAAACGCTGGAAGCGTTTAACCGCTGGCTTGAGAGCAGGCAAGCTTTGGATATCTTTCTCTATGCGCTCCCACTCAGGAAGCGGATAAATCACCAGACAGGCAGCCTGAGTGTCGATGGTAATGACTACTTGCCCGCCAGATTGAGTGTGTAATGGCTCACGCTGGCGCGCCGGCATCGCCAAACGTCCTTTTGCATCCATATTGATATGTTGTACTCCGCGAAACACGGCAGTCACTCCACTCGGTCTTGGTCTTTATACCCACAAAAAACCAAAATATTCCACTTCTCCCCACTTATTAACACTATAGGTGTGTAAACGAGATGCTGTCAAGCAACACAACCAGAAAAAACGTTGTAATTTCAGGCAATTAGGGCAACTTTGGGGTGTTATGATGCAAGATATAGTCGGATTTTGTAAAAAAATAGCGCGTTAAAACAGATCGATAAATTAACTTCCTCATGATTTACATTAACTTTGAATATTTCTTGAGAAAAGCGTGAATTTTTGTAATAAAACACACTGTGCGTTAACAGAGAGGTGGGCTGTTTGAAAATTGCCAAAGAATATTGGCAATAGCGTGAAGGTCTGCGGTCTGGCTCGTTTCAAGCCCCCAAAAAAACCTGCCCGACTAGCGCCGGACAGGCAGTTTTTGGACATTAGAAAAGTCGGTCGATAAGCCGGGTTCTGTCGTGGACGATCATTCATCTGCGACAGGTGTCACCACCTGCCTGTAGCGACCTACCCGAATCCACTGCGGGCCGCAGCTAATGGATTCCTATTTGGTCTTGCTCCGAGTGGGGTTTACCATCGCCACGCCTGTTACCAGCCGCGCGGTGCGCTCTTACCGCACCTTTTCACCCTTACCTAGCGGACTAGGCGGTATCCTCTCTGTTGCACTTTCCGTAGGCTCTCGCCCCCCAGGCGTTACCTGGCACTCTGCCCTATGGAGC
>PKDD01000136.1 GCA_002862465.1 Haliea sp. | reverse complement strand
TATCGGCATAAGATAAGAATCAGAGGCGCGCTAACCTTTGTGTTATGTTAAATAGCGCAGTGCCGACCATGCTTGCATATTGTTGCAATCGAGCCGATCTGTCTAAAAATACACCGACCGTCGTCGTGTTTTAAGGTGCACCGCCTCCTCAGTCATTACGCTGCTTTTGTACGCATGCCAACGCTCATTTTCTAATCAGCTAACAACGACGCTACGATACATTGTAGTGTTTTGCGGTCTGATCAAGGGCGGTTGTAAGCGTATCCACAAGCGCATCTATCTCCAAAGTATTGCACACTAACGGTGGTGCCATGATCATCGCGTCGCCAGTCTGGCGAACCATCAAACCGTTGTCGTTACAGATGCTGCGGCAGTAAACGGCGCCAATTGAGTCCGGCGCAAGAGGCGCTCGGCTGGACTTATTGCTGACGAGTTCTACTGCGGCAAACATGCCCTCGCCCCGTACTTCTCCAACAATGGGATGGCCCGCAAGATCACGCAGTCGCGATTGCAAGTGCGGGCTAATATCCGCTGCACAAGTTTCGATAATCCGAGTGTCGCGAAGCACTTTTAGCGTCGCTAACGCGGCTGCACAAGCAGCCGGATGACCCGAGTAAGTGAGACCATGCGCAAACTCACCGTCATGCGCAGTTAAAACATTAGCCACTTTATCACTGACCATTACTCCCCCAAGCGGTATGTAGCCATTAGTAATCGCTTTGGCGAAGGTCATTAAGTCAGGCTTGATGCCATATGTCTCAGAACCAAACCAATTCCCTGTGCGGCCAAAACCGCAAATGACCTCGTCGGCAATCAATAGAATGTCGTGGGCGTCGCAGATCTTTTGGACCTCAGGCCAATAGGTCGCTGGTGGTATGATGACACCTCCGGCGCCCTGCACAGGCTCAGCAATAAACGCTGCCACATTGTCTTCGCCCAACTCCGTTATTTTCGTCTCCAACTCGCCGGCCAAACGCAACCCAAAGGTATCTAGGTCTTCATCCGTATCCGCCTCAAACCAATGGGGCTGACCAATATGGTGAACGTAATCAAGACCGCGAGTCTGCTTATGCATGGCTTGCATTCCACCCAGCGATGCGGCGGCGATAGTACTGCCGTGATAGGCATTCTTACGACTGATGATGTGCTTTTTCCTCGGCTTACCAAGGCAATCGTAATAACGGTGTACCAAACGTAGGTTGGTGTCGTTGGCCTCGGACCCAGAGTTGGTAAAAAACACATGGTTAAACTGCTTTGGAGTGACCTCCACCAGAAGCGCAGCTAGCTCCGTCGCTGGCTGGTTAGAGCAGCCGAAAAAGTTGTTGTAATAAGGTAGCTGACGCATTTGTTCATATACGGCTTCAGCAATGCTGTGCTGGCTGTAACCCAAATTGCAACACCACAGGCCAGACATTCCATCCAACATACGATTGCCTTCACTATCGTAAATATAGATATGCTCGGCACTGGACACAATACGACCACCTTGCTGGCTATAACGTTTAAAATCGGTAAACGGGTGAAGATGGTAGTCTCGATCCATCTGTTGCAAAGCAGGTGTGTCTGTTCCTATTTTCATGTGCATGCTACCCCCGAACGAAAATTGCTGTTGCACTCGTGCCGAGCGCTACCCCGAAGGGCTACAGCGCTAAATCTTGCTAAATCTAATCAACGTCTAGCGGTACCCAGCGAAAGGTAACACGGCAGCACAGTATTTATGCCGCCACTTGCTAAGGGTTACTTCAGGTTAGCTAGATAAAACTCTGCGGTAAGGCTGATAACAAAACCGAGGACTAGAAAAAACATACACAAGCCTTGCGCCAGCAATACTACTCCGAAATCGGCCAACGTCCGTCGGAAGTATAAAACGCAAAACGCTTCTCAATCAATTCACGCGTCAGACCATACTCGGCCAGATTATACTCGTGCTTACCGTGTTTACCTTTGGGGTTGGCATCAATATGTGTCTGCATTGCGGCGCGAGACTCAACGCTTAAAGGCAGATCAAATGCGTCGTAGACAGATTCGACAACGGCCATCGGCTTATCGACAAAATCACGCTGTGAACAATCTACAAATAGATCGTTGGGCAACTTATCGCGCTGCCCTAAGCCTTTCTCTAGCGAACCCGCATACCATTCCATCACGGCCAACCCAAGTTCCCCGGCATCAAGGTGGCTGAAATCGCCAGCATACATAGCCATTATGAGCTTGTTCATACTGTTGATAGACGGGACAACAGCGACAGGGTCCCGATGACACCAGATGAAGCGCGCATCGGGGAATACCTTTATAATGGCATCAATACCTAACATGTGCGCCGGCGCCTTCAACATCCACTGTGCGCCAGGATTGCGCCAATTAAGCATCTGCATCTGACGTTTTTGGTAGACATAAAGAGATTCCAAATCCTGCTGAAGCAGCCAACTGCGATATGGTTCTAACATGATCTCAAATCCGAGTTGCACACCGCCCAATGTATAGGCGTGCAAAAGCACGCACTCTTCCGGAGTGTCGGCGTCGATATAGTGCATTTTGGCAAAGTCCGAATTTCGAGTCTGCTCTAAAGCCTTTACCAGATATGGATAGCGGGGATCTTCCTGCCCGGGCACGCTGTCTGGCCAAGGCTCGGGAAACTGCGCTTCCCACTGCAGCAAGCCTCGATTGTCTGGCGCAGCGACCAACAAGTTTAACAGCGCTGATGTGCCAGAGCGCGGCAAACCTGTCACAAAAATGGGTGCCTTTATCGTCTGCTCTGCAATCTCTGGAATCGTCTTAAATGCATTCTCACTTTTTAGCCGTGTTGCCAGCAGCATTATGATTCTATCGCGGCAACGCTGACGACCCTCAGGATCTTTCACGTTGATATCATACGTCTTTAGAAGTACGTCTAACCCCTCGCGATAGGGTGGCTCACCAAAATCATCGAACCCCGTCTGATTTTTCGCTTCCGCAATTAACTCGTCGGCAATAAAACTCGTGCTCTCATCTGTCATTTCAACTCCGACAATTTTGCGACTCGAGTTTTCAGCAGTGGGTGCTGTTGCGCGCCAATCCAGCGCCAGCACATGGTACCCATATTGTGCCCTGCAGTTTCAATCCAGTTGGGAACGCCAGGGTCAGTATGCGAAACCACGATGCGCACACTTCCATCACTCTCATAATGCGCGGTATGCTTATTCACATGAATCGTATGGTGACGATAGTCCAGTGACTCCATCCACCAATTATCCAGTTGAAAATTCCAGGTCTGACATTCCGGGATTTCCGCCGCCTCAATGATATAGACCTCGTCGTCCTCTAGCTCCCATGCGCTATGAAAGTAGAAAATATTGGGATCACCCCCAATAGACTGACAGTAATCCTGATCTGCGGCCGGCAACTTATTTAAGGTTGGCAGAAAGCTCTCCGACCAGTTTTCAAAAAGAGTCGCAGAGCCTTTGACAAACATAACCGCGCCAAGTAGGCCCCGCTCAAGCTTTTCAGCTGTCAGCGGTTTCGGACGATCATCCTTCGCACCAATGCGCTCAATTTTCATAGCGGCGGGCACCTCGTTTATCCTGTCTTGGAAAGTTTGACGCACGGTGATGGAGTTAGTGGCCTCCCCCATCGGCAACCAGTTGCCATGCTGCTTTTTGCGACTGACGATAATCTCTAGTTCACCGTTAGGTCCTAACTCCATCTGGCGCGCATCAATATGGCCTGTGACTTCCATCGTGCCGCCAGACGCGTATTTATTGATAATCGTGCTGATGCCTAAGTAGTCGACCGTACCCCGAAGCCCTGTAATCCGATAGTCATGGTCTGAACTAACCGTTGCGCTTTCATAGCGGTTGTCCGGGTTATCGGCACCGAGCTTAATAGTCTCGTGCGCACCACAGCGCAGTTCTGGAAACAGCGGGTCGCGGAACTCAAGAAAACTTTCTAAACCTCCGCGCAACAGTCGAGACAGATAGCGGTATCCTTCGGCCTGATTAAACGGGTCTTGAGGCGCCTTGGGGCTGCGGACAATTTTCCCCGCGTCCTTCAATGCATCACAGAACTGATCCCAAGTAGTTCCTTCGGCCACCCTCTTTTCTGCATCTGACATCGACATATAATTCCTTCCTGAAGTTTTTTCCAACCATAGTGGAGCGTCAGTGATACCAAACGCCTAGACTTGAGGCAAGCACCGCGGCAGTTGTCTGCGTGAGAACCTTACTTAGGGTACAAAGGGTCTATGTCGTTAAACCACTACGACCTGCCGTTAAACTGAGCAGAAGAACCATTTCATACAGACTGCGCTCAGACACATGCATGCATGACACACTATATTTTTCCCTGTGCGATTTGCTCTACAGCATAGTCGCAAGCCCGTGCCGTAAACGCCATATAAGTCAGTGACGGATTGACACAGGATGATGAGGTCATGAATGAACCGTCAGTAATAAATAGATTAGGGACATCGTGCGCCTGATTGTAAGCGTTCAATACTGATTCCGTGGGGTCATCGCCCATGCGAGCCGTGCCCATCTCATGGATTCCTTCGCCTGGCAGCGACATTCCATCCTCTCCCGACAGATTTATTACAGCACCTGCGGCTTTCAATAGGCGATCTGCATTCTTTTTTGCGTCCTTGCGTAAGTTGACTTCATTTTCGCTCCACTCAAAATCAAACACCACCTGTGGAATTCCATATCGATCTACCTTGTCCTTACTCAGATACATACGGTTTGATTCGCGAGGCAGGCATTCGGTAAAGCCTGCAAGCGCAAAAACCCAGGGACCAGGCTTGCGTAATGACTCTTTTAGCGGGGCACCGAAGCCTTTAGTGTTGAGTCCAGTCATCCAGTCCATGCGTATGGTAGCGGTCTGATAACCGTAGCCACGCAAAAAATCGGCATCGTCATCCTGTCCCTCAAGATTTCTAAATCGCGGAATGTATAATCCAGTGGGCCGGTTACCGTGATAGTAACTGTCCATATTATCAAGGAATACGCCGACACCACTGAGGCCCAGAGTATGATCCATCATATAGCGGCCTAGGGTTCCGCTACTGTTAGCCAACCCGTCCGGGAATTCTTCGCTTGCCGAGTTAAGCAGTATCTGTGTGCTACCAACGGTAGAAGCACAGAGAAAGAAAATTTTAGCAGAATATGTTTCCCGCTTTTTCGTGATGGCGTCAACCACATGCACGTGAGAAATCTTACCAGACTCGGCATCATACTCTAGCCGTTCAACCACCGCGTTAGCCTTGAGTGTCATATTGCCGGTTGCTTCCGCAGCGGGCAAGGTTGAACTCTGAGAGCTAAAGTAGCTGCCCGTTGAACACCCTCTGTAACACGGACCACAGTAATGGCATGCTTTCCTGCCAGGAAGGTCTTCTGTCAAAACGGCGACTCGACCATTAGTAAGCGTCACGTCGGGTGCTTTGGCCTTCAAACGCGCTTGAATTGTTTTCTCCAACTCAAACCATGGCATGGGCTTTTGAAATTCACTGTCGGGCAACTGTGGCAAGCCTTCCTTTTTGCCGTTAATACCTACAAATTTTTCAACATAGCTATACCAGGGTTCAATATCCTTATATTCTATTGGCCAAGGTATACCATGGCCATCCGTAGCGTTTGCTTTAAAATCCTGCTCGCTAAAGCGATAGGTTTGGCGACCCCATATCAAGGAGCGGCCGCCCACTACGTCTGCCCTCGCCCAAAGAAACGGTTTACCCTCGTCCATTGCGTAAGGGTTTTCTTTATCGTTGTTCCAGAACTGTCGGCTTGCTTCATTAAAGGAATGCCAGACTTTACTCTGGACTGGATAATCCTCTGCGTACAACTCGCGTGGCGGCTTGCCTTGATAGGGCAGCTTCCAATTAGGTGCGTGTTCACCAAGGTAGCCTCTACCCGCCTGCAATGGTTTGCCGCGCTCTAGTACTAGCACCTTCAGGCCTTTCTCCGTTAACTCTTTTGCCGCCCAACTTCCAGAAATACCAGAACCGACAACGATGGCGTCAAAATCATATTGTTTAGTTTCAATCATGGTTCTCCGCAACTATTTCTACAATGAATTGGACCAGCTACTGTCGTCCGGCGATAAGGGTATATCCCCATCGAAATACATAGGCATAGGATTATACCGCAGCACTTGAGAGCCGCCCTCCTCCGAAGTGAAAAACCCCCAGACAGTGAGTTCTTTCATGTGGCAAATAAACGGCGCATCACTCATGTACACCTGCTGTATGTTACCAAGGTCATACCAAGATGAATCTGACGCGGCGTCCTCGAGTGCTTCCAGAATTTGCAATTGCTCTTGCGAGTCCAATTGACTGAACGGTTTGCCATATTCCAGCGGAATTCGGTCTTCAATATCCTGTAAACCGCCGAGAAAAATTCCGCGCTCCTGATCGTTTAACCAGTTAGCCACCATCAACTCAAGGAACTGCGGCACACCCGCGTCTATCGCTCCCGGTGTATCCGTGCGAGGAATGATAGCTTCACACATCGCTGTGACAATCTCACGCTGAACAGGCGTAAAGAAATTAACAGGCGTTCTATTGTAATCTGGTGCTGCCGCCAAATAGACGGTCTGCTCCTCGCTCAGCGTAAAACCCAACTGGGATGCACTAACCCCAGTAATCATAATGGCGGCGCACTGTAGGAACTCTCTTCGATTCATATTTGCCTCTTAGGTTCCGCGGAATTTCTTTATAAGTGTGGGAACAATAATAATAACAACTGCCACCAGAAGACAGACTAGAAAACGATGCTCATAGACGCTGAGGTAATATCCAGCGGCTTTGAAGCCGCTATAACCCCAATATATGGGCCCTATCTTCGTTAGATGATAAAGCTCATAGAAGATTTGTGCTGTAGCCGGCAAAAGGAAATAGAGGTACAAAGCGACTCCAATTGCGATAACCCAGCGGCGCTTGAATGTCTGCATTAAAATACTCTCGTTCCCATACTGATTTTTGGCCACTGTACACCGTCTTGAGGGGTTCTTACAGGCGTTCTCTGATGAACTCTATACCCTGCGTATAGACTTCCTCCTCTGACGCAAACGCGTTACGCCAAATATTGGCAGCGGCCGCTAGATCAGGGTCACAGTTACCAAACGCTTCAATAACTAACCAGCCGTTGTAGTTAATCTCATGCAGGACGTCGAAATTAGTATCCCAGTCCACTTGACCAGTGCCGAGCGTCCCACGGTGACTCTCGCTAAGATGCACGTGATTTATGGTGCTCGCGATCAACCGCAGCGCCTCACGAGGATCAGGATCCTCTATATTAGCGTGATGCGTATCGTAATGAACGCCGACGTTGCCCAGTCCTACCTGCTCGACCATACGACTGCAATCAGCCGACGTGTTAATTAAATAAACCTCAAAGCGATTGAGGAATTCTAGCCCAAGCCGAACACCGACCTGCTGAGCATACTCCCCACATTCTCGGAGATAGGTTGCAGACCAGTTCCACTCCTGATCTGTTGGAGCGCTTCCGGTAAAATATTTGTGCGCTTGATAAATACCGCCCACAAGTATGTCCGCACCGACAAGCGCAGTATCGTCAATCGCCTTCTTGAGACTGTCTACTGCAGCCATGCGAATCTTCGAGCTCGTAGAAATAGGGTTAACCTCGGCATTGACAAAAGCAACGGCGGTGCGTTCTAAGCCAAGATCATCGCAGGCTGTGCCCATCGTTTTTATGTCGGTGCTTGACTGCCCAACAACTGGAATTTCTACACCGTCGTAACCTGCTGCGGCAAGACGTTTAAAAATCGGAATATGTTTCGGGGTTATCTCGATCCCCCAGAGGAGCATGTTCATGCCAATCTTTACATCCATCAGTTAAGCTCCTGTGTTCTTTGTCATTGGTGCGAGATACTCAAATCGATTCAACCTGGTGGCCACCTTTTCCACGGTCAAATAACCAGATAAGCCCAAACACCGGCAACAGCAGCAAGGGAACGATGGCTACGGATTGAAATGATTCCACCGAAGCATACCGAAGCACGCCCTGCATGGCTTCCGGAGACAACGTCGCTAACTGGTCCGCACCTCCAGCAGCTTGCGCTTTAGCGGTATCGAAGATGGCACCCATCTGCGGGAGTACAAACTTAATTGCCATACCACCTGCAAATCCCATCAAGCCTAATGCCATAGCGCCACCGCGTGGAAAGCGTTCAGACGTAATCGCCAACATAGTGGGCCACAGATAGCACACGCCAATACCCCATACGGTGGCAGCACCAAATGCTAACACCGGCGTGTCAGCGAGACTGAGCAAATACAACCCAATGCCCGCAGCTAAGCAGCTTATGAACATTAAGCCAATAGGCGAAATGTGTGCGACTATCGGTCCAGCGAAGTGCCGCATGACAAACATCAATGCGCTGACGTAAACCAGCAGTAAGATACCCTGCATGCCAACAATGTGAGACAGCGCGATGTTGACCCACTGACCTGGGGCCAATTCCGCCGTTGCGGTAAAAAACATGCACACCCAGAATACCCAAAACAGCGGACGCTTTAGCAATTCAAAAAACATTTGGCCGTAGCTCACCCCCGCAGCGACGCGCTCGGTAACTGGAAAATTCGATCGTAACACCATCGATGCCAGGGCCAGCGCTGGCAATAACAACACAAACATATTGAGTTCCCATGGCAGACCCACACGCGTAATCGTAAAGCCCATTAGCCCACCGACCACAATTCCCGCCGGCCACCAGGCATGCAGAATATTGAGACGATGCGTTTTTTCCTCCGGGTACAAAGCGGCAATCATCGGATTGGATGCGGCCTCAACTGCCCCCCACCCTAGCCCCGTCAAGAGCAGACTCACCCAAATGACAGTTTCGACAGAACTGTTGATCGCCATCGTCGTTGCAAATACAAGGCCTAGCGCACCCGCGATGTATCCCAACGCGGAGAGCAGCAGCATTCGTTTCATTCCAATCAAATCAACCAACGCACTGCCGAAAAGCAGAGTTAAAGCAAAACCCATAAACGTTGCGCTGAGTGCCTCACCGACTAGCGCCGCAGAATTTGCCAAGTCGATCCTGTCGTAAATATCTTCTTGCAAATTGGAAGCAATATTAGCCCTAACGGCAAAGCCTAGACCAATCATAAAGATCGACAAATTGCCTACATGGTAAAGGCGTTTTCGCTGCACCTGCAAATCATCCATTTTGCTCATTCCTTTTTTTAACCGTCGATGTTTTAATCGAGCCCGAGAATGCGTCGATTGCCTGCCTCATCTGCACTGCCAGCAGCGAAGTCATCAAATGCTCTGTCGGTGGTGCGAATGATATGCCTGTTAATAAATTCAACCCCCTCGCGAGCACCATCCTCTGGGTGCTTTAGGCAACACTCCCACTCCAATACCGCCCAACCCTCGAAGCCATAGCGAGCAAACTGACTAAAAATGCCCTTGAAGTCGATTTGCCCATCGCCCAGCGAGCGGAATCGTCCCGCTCGATCAGTCCAATTCTGATAGCCACCATAGATACCGCTGCGGCCATTGGGATTAAACTCGGCATCTTTAACATGAAACATTTTGATGCGGTCATAGTAAACATCAATAAATTGTATGTAATCAAGTTGCTGTAACATGAAATGACTGGGGTCATACAGGATATTGCAACGGCTGTGCGTCCCAGTGGCTTCCAAGAAACGCTCAAATGTCACTCCGTCGTGTAGGTCCTCTCCCGGGTGAATTTCATAACAGACGTCGACGCCGGCTTCATCGAAGGCATTAAGAATCGGCAACCATCTCTGTGCCAGTTCTCTAAATCCAGTCTCCACTAATCCTTGGGGACGCTGCGGCCACGGGTAGAGGGTGTGCCACAACAGTGCTCCTGAGAAAGTGGCGTGGGCAGTAAGCCCTAAGTTCCGGCTTGCCTGCGCGGCGAGCAGTAACTGGCTAACAGCCCATTCCTGTCGCGCCTTTGGGTTGCCGTGCACTTCTGTGGGTGCGAAGCCATCAAACTGTTCATCATACGCGGGATGAACAGCGACTAACTGACCCTGCAGATGTGTCGAAAGCTCAGTAATCTCAACGCCGTTGTTTGCGCAGACACCTTTTAGCTCATCGCAATAATCTTTACTCTGGGCGGCCATATTTAGATCAATCAGACTCGCCTCCCATGTGGGAATCTGTATGCCTTTATAGCCAAGCCCCCCAGCCCAATGACTGATATTCTCCAAATTATCGAATGGCGCCTCCGCACCTGTGAACTGCGCTAGGAAGATTGCCGGCCCTTTCATTATTGCCATTTTACTGCCCTCTCAATTTTAGTACTGTGCAAAGGGATGCCATTTGATATCGCTGGCGCTTGCCGCCACAGCCAATTCGATAAAAGTCATACCGCGAATTGCCTGCTCAATACCCGGGCAGTCAACTGAACGAGCATCCGGCTCCTGTCTCGCTTCTCGTGCGCGAATCTGCCCGGAAAACGCACTGTAGATATTCGCAAATGCCTCCAAATAACCCTCGGGGTGGCCCATCGGAGTCCGGGCATTGGCGGTAGCGAGTTCACCTAAATAGCTAGCCCCTGTTCGCAACATTTCAGTTGGACGGTCGGGCCACTTTAGCCATAGCGTATTAGGCTGCTGTTGCGTCCATTCCAAGCCCCCCTTCTCACCATAAACACGAATACTAAGGGCATTTTCTTCGCCAACACTGATTTGGCTGGCATGCAACACGCCACGAGCGCCATTTTCAAACCGTAATAAAACCGCCCCGTCATCGTCTAACTTCCTGCCGGGCACGAACGCGGACAGGTCAGAGCAAATCTCAGAAATTTTCTCGCCGCTGACATATTCTGCCAAATTGGCCGCGTGCACACCGATATCCCCCATACAACTGCTGACACCAGCGCGGGCCGGATCGAGGCGCCAAGCGGCCTGCTTATTATCTTTATCTTCCTCGCGATCTGCCAGCCAGCCCTGTGGATACTCAACAACAATCTTACGTAAACGCCCTAACTCACCTTCAGCAACACGGGTACGCGCCTCCTTTACCAGTGGATATCCAGTATAGGTATGGGTTAAGCCGAACAGCAGCCCTGTTTCTATAAGGATTTCACGCAGTTGCAGAGCCTCATCCAAATTAAACGTGGCAGGTTTATCGCACAGCACGTGAAAACCGCCTCGCAGAGACGCTTCAGCGACGGGGTAATGCAGATGATTTGGCGTAACGATCACGACGAACTGCATTCTTTGCGCTACCGGAAGCGCAGACTCGGCAGCGATCATCGTATTGTAATCAGCATAGACACGATCCTCTGGCAGATACACATCGGCGCCTGAGCGGCGTCCACGCTCGACGTCTGAACTGAAGGCTCCGCAAACCAGTTCTATCTCGCCATCTATGGCAGCGGCCATGCGATGCACCGCGCCGATAAATGCGCCTTCACCGCCACCAACCATACCCATCCTGATTTTAGTCATCACCCCCTCCAATATCTGCCCGCGATTTACAAATACTGATTAATCACGTTCTCGTACCATTCCTGTTTACCACTTACAGACACAGGTTCTCCCTCATTGACCGCTAAATCGCGCAGTGAAACCAAACTCATACTGCCCTGCTCAAAACGCGCACCATCTCCAGAGTCAAAACTGGTATACCGCCCCAGTTTCCTTGCGCTTAAATCTGAACTGTGTCGAATCTGGTAGGCCACATCCAATGCCCTTGCGAATGTGTCCATACCACCGATGTGCGCGACAAAAATATCTTCCAGATCGACTGATTCGCGGCGCACTCTGGCATCAAAATTAAATCCACCCGAGTTAAGACCGCCATCAGCCAGCACGACTAGCATTGCATGCACTGCATCATATAGGTCAGTCGGAAATTGATCGGTGTCCCAACCATTTTGTGGATCACCGCGATTTGCATCGATGCTACCAAGCAGTCCCGCGTCAGTGCACATCTGTAATTCATGCGCGAAACTATGGCCGGCCAATGTTGCGTGATTAGCTTCAATATTCAGTTTAAAATCGTCTGCAAGCCTATAGTGACGCAAAAAACCGATGACTGTTTGCGCATCAAAATCATATTGGTGCTTACAGGGTTCCATAGGCTTTGGTTCGATCAGAAAGTTACCCTTAAATCCGATACTGCGACCATAGTCGCGTGCCAATTCCAAAAAACGCGCCAGATGGTCCAACTCGCGACGAGTATTGCTATTTAATAAAGTAGAGTAGCCTTCACGGCCACCCCAAAAAACATAGTTCTCACCGCCAAGCAAAACCGTGGCATCCAGAGCCGCTTTAACTTGAGCCGCTGCATGCGTGACGACTGAAAACTCCGGATTAGTTGCAGCGCCATTCATATAACGCGGATGCCCGAAAACGTTGGCCGTCCCCCACAGTAATTTCATTCCTGTCACATCCTGACGTTCTTTAGCCAGTGTTGCCATCGTTGCCAAATTCTGCTCTGACTCGATAACGGAGGCTCCCTCTGGCGCCATATCCCTGTCGTGAAAACAATAATAGGGGACTCCAAGCTTAGTAAAAAATTCAAAAGCGGCATCCATGCGCGCTCTTGCACAAACCATCATGTCGCTTGAGATATCCCAGGGAAAAGTTTGGCTGTCGGCTCCAAATGCATCGCTGCCCTTAGCGCAAAAAGTGTGCCAATAGCAAACAGCAAAACGGAGATGCTGTTGCAGAGTCTTGCCGCCTAGTAGCCTGTCGTGTTGGTAAAATTTAAAAGCCAATGGATTATCCGATTCGCGACCCTCGTAGGGGATATTTCCAATGCCAGGGAAATATTCATGGTCGCCGACGAAATAATGTTGCCGCATAATGCTAATCCTCAAAAACGATCAGTCGTACAATGTCCTCATTGTCTCAACTTGGCGCAGATATTCAACATAGAACAGTTTATATTCCTGCACAGAATACTTATTTGGCACACAACTCCGCATAGGGTCGCGAATCAAGTGCTCATCTAGCAACGCCTGTAGTGACGCATTTTGTCCCTGCAAACGGTGGAACATCCACAGGGCCTGCAACGCTGCGCCCAACGCTGCACCTTCGTCCGAGGTCTGCACCGAGACGGGCAAATCAAATACATCAGACACCATCTGGCGCCACACGTCGCTACCTGCTCCACCACCGGTCAAGTGCACTGTATCGATGTGACATCCCAACTGACGAAGCGTATCTAATCCAGACCTCAACCCAAAAACAGCCGACTCCATGGCAGAGCGAAGCATATTCTCTGGGGTATAATTGGACTCATCCAGGCCGAAAATGCAGCCTTTGGCATTGGGCAGATTCGGTGTGCGCTCACCATTGAAAAATGGCACCGTCATCACGCCGTGTGACCCAACCGAAGTAGACGCGACCTGCTCCTCCAACTCTCTGACACTCATTGTAAAAAGTCTCCGAGTCAGTTCCGTGGATACGGTACAGTTCATAGTGCATAGCAGTGGCAGCCAACCACCTGTTGAGGAACAAAACCCAGCAACCGCACCTTGTGCATCGATAATGGGTGTATCTGTGCTGGTAAACAGAGTTCCCGATGTCCCCAAACTCACTGTGATACGACCCGGAGTGACGTTTCCCGTACCAATAGCCGACATCATATTGTCACCGCCACCACTGGCGACCGGAATTCCGGCTGGAAGTCCCAGCGCCGCGGCGGCCGGTCTATTTAAATGACCTACACTAGCATCGGCTGCCACGAGAGACGGCAAAGCAGCACTTAGGTCTCTGTCAGGATCCACTGCTGCGAGCATGCCCGCATGCCACTTGCGCTGACGAATGTCGAGCATACCTGTCCCAGAGGCATCACCACACTCCATGGTGCGTTCCCCCGTCAGATAGAAATTAATATAATCATGCGGCAGTAGGATAGTTGAAAGTTTTGCATAGACGTCGGGCAGATTGTTCTTCAACCAAAGAATTTTTGGAGCGGTATAACCTGGCAGAATCGCATTACCCACCTCATTAATGCAACGCTCCTGCCCGCCAAAACGATGGGTTATCTGTCTGCACTCAGCCACTGTGCTTGTATCGCACCACAGCTTCACCGGAGCAAGAACCTCACCATTTCTGGCTAGGGGTACAAAGCCATGCTGTTGACCGGAGACAGCTATCGCTTGGATATTAATCTTGTCGGCGGCCCTAAAACCAGCCAGGCATTGGGCGATAGCCGTAAGCCACCATTCGGCGAGCTGCGCCCTAGTGCCATCAGGTGCGCTGATCAATCGTAGTGGTGCACTGCAAATATTGGACACGCAACGCTGGTCGGCATCGTAGAGCAGAGCCTTTACACTTTGAGTTCCGACGTCGATGCCCAAAAACATATCAGCGCCTTGCCTTTCAAACGGTCATTTTACACGGCATCAGCATATCAGAGTCCCGCCTTTTGATGCGCTATCCGCCCACAGACATCGTGCTACTTGAAACTTTCGTTAACGTTGAGCTAAACATGATAAGCCTGTTCAAAAGCGTCGATGAAGCTCTGCAAAGAAGACTTGGGAAGGTCGTTGATCCCCGCCGCTCCTGCCCTGCCACCACCCGTTGGAAACTGCATGCAAAGCTCCGCGGCACCGCTTTTATTAATCATTGGCGCACGCACGCTAATAAGATAATTGCCGTTGTCTTTAAGCGTGAGTACAGCATGAGCACGCTCCGGGTTTTCAATCGCTAGGTCGTTACTATAGACACCACTCACACGACGCGCCCAGGCATCATCCGGCAGAATGAATACAGCCGATGTCGCAGTATTATGCAGTGGCTGCAGCGCTTCTGCCTGCGCCATATCCTCTCTGTAGCCGGTGCTGAGCTTTTCAAAATCAGGCGAGTTGTATACAAAATCGAGAGGGCTGTCTGCTGCATATAACCTCAAATATAAATCCTTGGGATCGAAGTGCAAATCAGCGATAGCAGGTCCATAGCCGTTATAGTTAATATAGGTTCCAAGGGCTTGAAGCGAGCTGAGATCTCGCGCCGAAATATCCAAGCCACTGGCCAAAGTAAGGGCTGTGTCTTTTAAGTTATCTCCAAACGCTCCTGTCACTGCCCAGTCTAGGTGCCGGCCAGACAGATAGCCATTAATCAACACGGCTGTGCACACGTCTGGCGCTTCATTAATAATTGCGGTCAGACTTTCGTGTTCAGGAATATCACCCGCAAAATGATGGTCCACGTAAAACACCGAAGCGCCCCCAGTAAGTGCATTCGTCAAATCAGCCTTGTTTTTATCCATCGAAACATCAAGTACTGTAAGGCTGTCGCCCGGGAGGGCGTCTACCCTACTCATCAGGTTGATATCGCGCTTAACGCCTGTGATCAGCGTAGCGTCTAGAGGCTCGTCCTTACGGAGCTGAAGAAGCGCACAAATACCATCGGCATCGCCGTTAAAGAGATCGTAGTTCATATCATCTCCAATTGAGCAAGCGGCACAAGCTAGCCGCTAGTCGATCGATCGGTTCTATTTATCCAAGGACTGATAGTAGTCCGAGAGGATTTTCGCTACTTCTGGACGAGAAAACTCCGGTGGTGGCGCGATGCCTTTGCCCAGCATCTCGCGCACGGCGGTGCCTGACAACAACACGAAGTCCTCCTTAGTGTGATCCGGGACATCCCGCATCATCACGACCTTATCGAGCTTTTTGCTGTATGCCGTGTGGTCAGCGCTAAATATCTCCAGCTCCAACGCCCCTGCGGGCACCTCTTCCTCAAAGATCGCCTGCGCATCAAAACCGCCATAATAGTCACCTACGCCAGCGTGATCGCGGCCAACAATCAGGTGCGTGCAGCCGCAGTTTTGACGGAAGACCGCATGCAATACCGCTTCACGTGGGCCAGCATATAGCATATCAAAACCGTAACCGGTCACCATCACGGTGTTCGGCGGAAAATATATCTCTACCATCTTTCGAATTGAAGCATCGCGCACGTCAGCTGGAATATCACCCGGTTTGAGCTGCCCAAGTAACATGTGAATCAAGACACCATCAGCGCCCAACTGGTCCATCGCCATTCTGCATAGCTCCTCGTGCGCGCGGTGCATAGGATTGCGCGTCTGGAAGGCGACCACTCGCTCCCAGCCGTTACTTTGGATCTCATCTCGAATCTCCACGGCGGTGCGGAAAGTGTCTGGGAAATCGGTTTTAAAGTAAGAAAAATTCAGCACTTGGATAGGCCCAGATAATAGGGTCCGGCCCAAACTATTAAAAGTCGCCACACCAGGATGCTTATTGTCCTCGGTACGGAAAATTTTCTCCGACATGAATGCCATCTGCGCGTCGCTGACAACCTCAACTCCGGTGACCTCCATAATGGCCAGCACTGGATTACCCCCAACATTAGGATCACGCAGTGCAATACGGCTGCCGACGTTAACGCCTGTTTCGGTAGTCAAGTTAACAACAGGCACAGGAAAAAACAGCCCGTCAACCGTAGTCATTTTTTCGGCTACGCTGA
>PKDD01000084.1 GCA_002862465.1 Haliea sp. | reverse complement strand
TCATGGGCGCCACTTATACCCACCGGCCCTTGGTATAATCCAATCATTTGGGAGGTAGGCGGTAAGACGGTGCAACTGCAAACGCAGTTGCCCTGGTTGCTCATGACGCCGATCTATTACTGGCTGCTCCTGCGAATTTACCGTCGTTTTCACCTAGAGTGATAGGTCAGGCGCGGCGCGGCCCGCAACCAGAGGCAAATCGAGATAGGTTTTGATCCCCGAGCCTGCACGGCACACATAGGGAATTGCACTGACACAGTGGTTCGCCGTCGCGACTACGCCGGGATTGCGAATCAAACCTGCAGCGATAGACTCAGGATGCAAACCGTGAAAGCTAACCAGTGAGGAAGGATCGCCAGTGACCTCTACTTCAAAGCGCTCGCCCTGTGGCCCAAAATTCCAGGCTGGCTCCAGATGCTCTTCGCCCATAAACCAGTTCACCCGCACAGTAATAACGGGTTCCCCTCGCACCGTATGTTGCCAGGTGAAACGTTGTGCGGCGACAAGCCCTGGCTGAATAATCCCTATCGGTGAGTCAATAGGTGCCGTGGCAACGGCGACGTCGTGTGAGCTTCTCATTTCTGCGTCTACATCAAATCCCATCTCCGCAGCTACCATATCCATTGATTGACCAAATCCTTGACCGAGGAAGCCGACCATAGGACTCGCTGCGGCCTCTGCGGGGGTTTTGCCAAACAGCATGATATCGCTGACGACGGCCGGTGCATTGTAGGTGCGTATGTCAGAGAACTCCTCTGCGCGCACATGCGTAACAACGCTTGATAAGGCCGAAATCATTAGAGGGAAACGTTCGGTAATGCCGCCAGGGTGAATGCCTGTGCCGTGCAATGTACTACTGCCTGCTATGCAGGCTTTTTCCAGTATCGAGACATCGCGTTTCCCAGGATAGAACCAGTTTAGCGGAGTCACAACATTTTTGCCTGATGCCAATATGCGCACTACCTCCTCCGTATTGCCTATTATAGGGCTGTACATCACACAGTCTGCGGCCATGTCTATTAGCGCATCGACATCGTTGGTGGCTTTTATGCCCAGAGGTTCTATGCCGCAAAGTTCGCCGACATCACGACCTACCTTGTCATCGCTATGCACCCAGCAGCCCACTAGCTCTAACTCTGGGTGAGCCGCTATACCTTCGATGGCCGCTCTGCCAACGCCGCCAGTGGCCCACTGAATGACTTTTACGCTCATATCTTTTTCTCCCAGCTATATTTGTTTAGAGTGACAGGAATTTATGCCGGCTTAAACGCATCCGGTAGAGATTGCCATGCACTCGGTAGGTCGGTCGACCAGTCGGGCTTGGCGGGTGGCATATTGAAAATTTCGGGTGGTCTCCATGCCATCGCCTTCATCGTTTCTCCAATGTAAGTCATGTTTAGATAATCATGGCTGTAACAAAACATGCCGTCCTCGGCATAGTAGAGAATCGATAACCCGGGTACGCTCCAATCAGTGCCATCAGGCTTTTGGCCAAGAATCTGATCCCAGTGGCTCACCAGTCGATGCCCGTCCACCATAGTCCAGCGTTCAGGCGTCGACCACCCAAAGTTGGTTAATCCTGCCATCGAGTCAACAAAGAACTGACGTATGGTTTCCCTGCCTTCCTGTCGACCCCATGCAGGGTCAATGTAGACCGCGTCTTCGGTAAAGTAATCGGCCATTTTGTCCCAGCCATAGTCTCCAACATCAACTTTGTCTCGAGTGGCGACAAACCGATCGTAGGTTGCGAGTGCTTCCTGCTCTATCTGCTGCTTATTCTTCATTAGATCAGTCCTTAGTGTTCCTCTTTCAAACATAGCCGAACTCCTGTCTTAAGTCGATACGACAACACGCGAGTTTTTACATTGGTCCTAAATATTATTCTGGGAGCCTGCCGTTTGTCTGGACACTTGCTTTCACACTTTGATTGTGACTTTATATTCTACTTTTCGCGCATCAAGAGTGTAGAACAATGATTGACCTTCATTACTGGCCTACCCCCAATGGAAAGAAGCTCACCATCCAGTTGGAAGAGAGCGGTATCGACTATGTCGTGATTAACTGTGAAATCGGACGCGGGGCGCAGTTTGAGGAGACGTTTTTAAGCATTAGCCCCAATAATCGCATGCCAGCGATTGTCGATCATGACCCCAGAGATGGCGGTGAACCCTTGTCAGTGTTCGAATCGGGTGCTTGTATGATGTATCTTGCCGAGAAGTCAGGACACTTTGGTGGAAGTGATTTACGCGAAAAATGGGAGGTTAATCAGTGGGTTATGTGGCAGATGGCGAATCAAGGGCCAAAAACAGGGGAGAGAGGACATTTCGCTCGGCTAAAAGACCGCGAGGGCGACCAATCCTATGCACTGCGCCGGTTTAATGACGAGCTCCATAGACTATATGGAGTAATGAATAATCGTTTATTTGACCGCCGCTATTTAGCCGGAGATCAGTACACCATTGCTGATATGGCCTGCTACCCTTGGGTCGCTGGGTGGGAAGCGCAGGGCATCGATATCAACGAATTCAAATACTTCAAGCGCTGGCTCAATGAGCTGAGTGATAGGCCCGCGCTGCAAAAGGGTATGTCAGTAGGCAGTGATCTCACTCAGGATTACTCAAAGATCTCTAAAAAAGACATCGACCGACTCACATCGCTTCTGTATAACCAGCGGGCCCGGCCAGCACCGGAGAGCGGTGGGTTGCTGGACTGACGCCTAATGGCGATAGCTCGATCGTGGTCGCTATTATTTCGGCGCGCTTTTTTGTGCATTGATGGAGTGGATGCCACCCTTTGGTTGCACAAACAGACCTTCTGCGCTTGCTGTCATAATCCCGTCCGCATACATTTCACCGTGCATAATAGTCTTGCGGCCCTCTACTTTTAGTAGTCGACCCTCCAGCGTTAACTCGGTATTGAGGGGGGTGCGATTATGGTAGTTCACATGCAGATATCCGGTCATTCCTGGTTGACCGCCAAGCGTCTGCGCCATGCCTAAGAATTGATCAAAAATAGACGCCACAACGCCGCCATGCACACTGCCAGGAGGCCCCTCATAGGCCCATCCACATTGACAGATCGCACGTGCGAAGTCCTCGTCGATCCAGCTATTGATGGGCGGGGCAATCGGGTTGCTACACCCTGCTAGGGGATTTAATTCATGGCTCACCTGGCCGAAGCTGCCATGCTCGCCGCTTGCCGCCCAGTCACTGCGGCCAAAAATCCGCGGTGATTTGCGAAAGTCTGCAGCCGTGACTTCCAACTGTGCGGCAATAGAATGCATTTTTTCAATGTCGGGCGAGCTTGTAACGAGTACTTCCGTCAGTTGCCTTATTGCATCTGCCACGCGACGCTTGGCGGCCCACTCTTCGCTGAAAGGGGGCGTTATTTCTTCTGAGGCAAAAGGATTGTCTTGGTTAAGCATGCGAGACCTAAATATATTGGCAGAAACTAGGTACACTATTGTACCTTATTTCCTGCCGGCAATTATCAGACGCTGCGGTGCCGCCGACAGAGCCTTGACTTATAAGCCGCCCTCGTTCTCGGGCAGATATGCCTCGAAGATATCCCCTAGATTCTCGTCGCTGTGAGCAGGGACGCGGTAGTAGGTGCGGATGTTGACGCCTCCATTTTCTGTGAACTGGTAAGTTTCTAGGCTGTATTGTACTTGTGAGCCATCAGGTCCTTCAAAATGGTTTTCTAGACACCAAGCGACCTCATTTGCACAGATAAATAGGGTGCCAGGTTGTATTTTGAATCGGACTCGTGCCTGAAATAAATCCCAAGAATCTTCGCAGCAGGACTTAAAGCCTCGTTTTTCCGGCGTTCCAACTGGATCAAGCATGCGAAATTCTCCTGTCGCGACAGTGCGCCAGTTTTCGATCCATGCTTGTTTATCGCCTGCGTTCCATAGAGTAGGGTGGCTAGTAGCCCAGTTCATTAGTGTTATTTTGTCAGGGTATGCCATGAAATTATTCCTTATTTAGTGGGAGCTCACCGCTTATGATAGCGGACTCACCATCATACCGGGCTTGGCATCGGTGTAATGCCCAGCGGAGAATGTCGCCTCGCCATTCACCAGAGTCAACCGCATTGGTGCCGGATTGCGTGTCCAGCGCCAGGTGTAATCACCTTTGCCATCGGGAACGTCATATACTTTTTCCATTGGCTGGTACTTGATTTCTTCCATATTAAATACGGTGATATCGGCACGTTTGCCCAATTTCAGCTCGCCACGATCATGCAAGCCGAAATGGCCGGCTAACTTCCCAGTTAAATTGTGTACCGCCTCTTCCACTGTAATCAGTCCTTGCTCTTTAACGTAATCAGTTAGTAGCAGAATGTTTTCTCCGCCACCGCACAGCATTTGCCCATGGGCGCCAGAATCAGTGATATTACCTACGGTGTAGGGATCGCGTAGCAGGCGCACCACCATGTCTTCATCTTTTACAAAGGCAGGCATGGTGACGGTGGAATCAAGCCCGTTATTGAGCAGCCATTCGGCCATAGCGTCAGAAGTATGAACCCCAAGTGCGTCGGCATACTCACCAAGTGTAATCCGAATAGGTCCGACTCCGTTATCGGAATTGAGTAGCAACATGCCTCGTGATTGTGCTTTTGCTAGTGGAGAAAAATCAAAGACATCGTTATCCCAAGATGCGCGAGCACGCTCACGCCAGTCTGGATCGCGCAGAATTTGAGACTTTTCTTCCTCATTTTCCGCCAGAACGACCTCGTGCCAGACATAGTCATTACTTTGGGCAAAGATCAGTGACTGCTGCACACTGAGGGTCACAGTGATCGGGACATGCGAAAACCCCGTCCAGAAATCGCGTCCCTCCCGTTTGAATTTTTCATGCATTTCGATTAGTGGCGCCTGAATACCCATCATATCGCGCTGAAACTCCAGAGTCGGCACGCCGCCCCATTGCACTCGTACATCAACGCCCTCAAACAACTTCCCTAGGCGCTCCATAGACGTGGGGGCAGTCATAGCGCGAAAGGTGTCAACGATTATTTGTAGTTGAGTGCCTGGATACTGTGCCAGTGTTTCCGCCAGTGCCAGCCATTCCGTGTCATCCGCCTGCAGCGAAGGCACTGGGCGATCACTGCCATCATGGTCCATGAGATTGGAAGACATGCCCATGGCGCCTGCTTCCAGCGCATCGCGTAACAGCGTAACCATCTGTGTTACCTCTGCCGGGGTGGCGGCGCGGTCCCAAGCCTCTAACCCCATTGCGGTTAAACGCAGCGCAATATGACCCACGTAAGCCCCATAGTTTGTTGGTACGCGAACATTTTTAGTCAGCACCTGCTTGTACTCAGACCAAGTTTGCCAGTTCCATGGCAGCTCAGTTTTAAAGGGCGCCTCAGGAATATCCTCAAAGAAAGAAAATATCTTAATTAATTCATCGCGTACTTCAGGCGCTTCTGGCAACGGCGCAATAGAGAAACCGCAGTTCCCCATGATCACAGTCGTGGCGCCAAACCCGGCAAGTGGCTTAAGCTCAGGTTCCCACCACATGGTGCCGTCAAAGTGGGTATGGCACTCGATGAAGCCCGGTGCAACAATGCAGCCGGTGGCGTCCTCGACCTGCTCTTCGTCGCGGGCCTCGAGTGCTTCGGCTATGTCGGTTATGACGCCACTTTCGACGCGGATATCTGCCCGGTATCCGGCCGCGCCAGTCCCGTCAATCAATGTGCCGCCGCGTATCAGGCAACTGTTCATAGTTTTACTCCATGATGTAAAGACAGTAATAACAGAATGCCCGCTATTGGACTTTCTTGATATAGTAGAGGACTGCTTAGGCAATATATTGGAGTTTCTGCTCATTTACTTGGACTTTATTATCACATGCGCGATCATCCGCCTATAACCTCGGAGGCTGTTGCACGCGTTTTGTTCGCCTTGATTCAGGGCTCTACCCTGAATGCCGCTGACCGAGATCTAGCCGCGGCATATTTCTCCCAAACAGGGGCGCCAGTCGATTATCGCTCCTTCCAACGGTTTACGGATGCCCTAATTCTCAGCCTTCCGCAGCAATTTAAATTGTTACAGTTAGTGTCCCGCTGGCAGGCTCTTTTCAGTCACCCAAAGATGAGAAATACAGAGGCAGAGGAATTTATTCGTCAATATTTGGCGGCGCTGGATACTAACCTGTTCGTCAAGTTGCCGCTATTCGTAGGACGCTTTGCTGGACAGGGCTTTCACGCCATCAACTTTGCCGGCTTCGGCAATACTCAGGTCGACAGTTGGTTGCTAGTCTTTACACTCTCTGGCACGGGACACTTGAAGGCTGGTTTGCGGCACTATGAACTCACCTCGGACAACATCATATTGGTTGCGCCGGGCACAGTAACGGACTTCTCGGACTCCGAGAATTCAAGTTGGAATTTCTATTGGGTTGTTTTCCAGTGCGCTGATGGCTGGCGCTCTTATCTTCAGTGGCCGCAAGCAGGCCCGGGGGTATGTCTATTAGAGCTCGCTGGAGAAAATTATGCAGCAGTGGAAGTTAACCTTAGCCAGCTCTATCACAACTTTGTCGCGAGTGGCCTTTTCAAGATGGAACTGGACCACAATTTACTGGAACAATTACTATTGCGCTGTGCGGCCTGCTTGCCGCGCGAGACTAGTAGAAAGCTGGACCCGAGAGTCCATGTTGCTCGTGCCTACATTGATGAACATTATACTGCCGATATTGCCCTGGCAGACGTGGCCGCTGCCAGCAATATTTCAAGTTCTCGCCTGTCAGGCCTGTTTAAGAAAGAAATTGGATCGAGCGTGATGGCGTATCGTAACGAATTGAGACTGGTTAAGGCTGCGCAGTTGCTATTGCATAGCAACCTGCGTATTGCAGAAATTGGCGACCGCGTGGGCTATTCTGAGCAGGCTTTTTTTTCGCGCATTTTTCGCAAACATCTGGGTATGAGTCCGCGGCAGTATCGGACCCATATGCCGGTAAGCCAGGAAGAGCTATTAAATCCACGCAGTTGATGGATTATGGGCTCTGCCCATAATAAGACCGAGGATATTTGATGATCAATGATGTTGCAGAAACAACCCGCAAGCACTTACGCCCGGCAGAACAGCCCATTGTCGAAAGTGATGAGTTTATCGAGAAGGCACTGAAGCATGCTGGCATACCGGCACTGATGATGTCGATGATACATATGAGTGGCGACACTGCACTGCTCGACGGCCCAATCATTCCGAATACAGCAATTTTGGGAGAGATTCAGGGGTTTTTGCCACAGGAACAGCAGGATAAGGTGCGACGGCAGGCACTCGAGGTGATTAAAAACTTTCGTGATAACCACAGCCAACTGCCGCCACTGCCGGACCCGGCAACGATCTGTCGCATGATGAGTTTTATGGTTGGAGAAGATGTACCGGAAGAATACGTGCCAATGATGCAAGAGGAGATGAACCTGAGCGGCGAAGATAGCCGCGCTCTGCACCTGGACGGCAGTGTAACTGATGAGCAGAAAAAACGCTTTCCAGTAGTGATTATCGGCGCGGGTGTAGGCGGTGTACTGGCCGGTATTCGCTTGCGAGAAGCAGGCATTCCGTTTGTCATCGTGGAAAAAAACTCAGACGTCGGCGGCACTTGGCATGAAAACACATACCCCGGCGCTAGAGTAGATACCCCCAATTATTTTTACTGCTATTCCTTTGAGCCCAACCACGATTGGAGTCACTATTATTCACAGCAACCCGAGTTACAAGCTTACCTCAGGCGCTGTTGCGACGAGTATAGCGTCGACGGTTATTTACAGTTAAACACGTCAGTCACCGACGTTGTCTTTGACGAAGAGGAAGAGATCTGGCGCGTCCATTTGTGTTGTAAGGATGGTTCTAAAAACGTTGTTGAAGCGCGGGCGGTTATCAGTGCAGTTGGGCAGTTGAATCAACCGAAAATACCAACTTTTTCAGGTCGACAAAGTTTTAAAGGCCCGCAATTCCATTCTGCCGCTTATGAGCATCAGCACGATCTGCGCGGTAAGCGGGTGGCTGTGATCGGAAGCGGGGCTAGCGCTTTTCAGTTGGTTCCCGCCATTGCTGAGCAGGTTGCACAAATCAAAGTGTTTCAGCGCTCGCCGGTTTGGATGTTCCCCAATCCGCAATACCATACTGCCGTGCCAGATGAGGTTAAGTGGCTGCTCAAGCATCTGCCCTATTATTCACGATGGTATCGTTTCTTATTGTTCTGGCCGGGTAGCGACGGCTTGTTGCCATCTCTGGTGACCGACCCCGACTGGCCGCACCAAGATCGCTCGGTATGTCAACTCAATGATTTTGCTCGCCAACACATGACCGACTGGATCGAAAGCCAGCTTCCGGAGGCATCCCCGCTGCGTGAGAAGGTTGTTCCGGGCTATCCGCCGTTCGTCAAACGAATGTTGCAAGATAATGGCAGTTGGTTGCAGGCGCTGCAGCGGGATAACGCGGACTTAATTACTGATGCCATAACGCGTATTGACGAGCAGGGTATCGTCTGTGGAGACACTCTGCACGAGGTAGACGTTATCATTTATGCGACCGGTTTTGATAATCACCGCTGGCTCTATCCGATCAATATTGTCGGGCGTAAGGGGAGGATACTGGCGCAAGAGTGGGGCGATGATCCTCAAGCCAACCTTGGCATCACGGTGCCAGGCTATCCAAACCTATTCTGTATTTATGGGCCGGCGACCAATCTTGCGCACGCAGGTAGTCTAGTATTTAATTCTGAATGCCAGGTACGCTATATTTTGGGTTGCATAAGTGCGGTTCTGGAAAACGACTGTCAGCTAATTGAATGCACGGAAAAAGCGAATGCGGATTATAACAAGCGCCTGCAGGCGTGGGTTGAACAATTGGTGTGGTCTAGTGACCGCACAGATAACTGGTACAAAAACAGCAAAGGAAAGGTGACCGCCAACCTTCCCTGGCGCTTAGTAGACTATTGGCAGTGGACTCGCCAACCGGATCTTACCCAATACAATCTGTACTAGTTGAGTAGTCTCTATGTTCGGTTTAGATGTCGCTTAGTTGCGCTAAAGCCTGCCAATCTGCCGAAAAAGGTCGCGTCGCCGATACTCATGCCGCTGGCATAGCCTTCTGCGCAACGCGGCAGTCCTGCGCTGCTGCGCCCCGCGGCATAGAGTCCTGGAACAACAGCTTTATCGGCCGTGATCACCTCTCCCGTTGGCAGGGTGTCCAATCCGCCGAACGTCATCGTGGCGTAAATAGCACCATTACCCACAGTCAAATCAAAGGCCGCATAAGGCGGTTGATCAAGAGGAATGAGGTATTTAGAGTGCTTGTGGCAGGTTGGATCTTGCCCATCTGTCGCGTATCGATTGTAGGACGCAAGAGTGTCAACCAAAGTACCTGATGGAAGAAGTAATTCTTGCTCTAGTTCCTCGATACTGTCTCCCGTCCCTGCTACTGGATAGCCACCCATTGGTGGTCGATTAAGTGTCTCAAAGTGACGGCTGTCAATGATGAGGTAGTATCGGCCATCTGGCCTGTCGAGTATCGCGCTGCCTAGCCGTCCATGGTAGACATCTTCGTTTATGAAGCGAGCGCCGCTTTCATTTACTATAATGGATTCAATGAATTGTCGTGGTGGGTAGAATGGAGTACAGATAAAGCCCTCATCCATGTTTATACCAATGCCACCCGCACTAATACCCATTCGGATTCCGTCCCCGGTGTCGTTGGGGTTCCCGTTGCGGTGGTTGCCTCTTGCTAGGCGAGGCGCATAACTTTCAACCATCTCGCTATTCATAATGAAGCCACCGGTGGTAAGAATGACACCATTATGTGCCCTGAAGTACTTCGTCTGCATGTCGATACGTGCAGCGATGCCAACCACCGCAGCACCGTCCTTAATGATATTCAGCGCTCGTGCATCGCAAATTATCTCTACGCCTTTCTCACGCGCGCTTTGTATCAAATGCTTCATCAGAGGAATTCCGCCGTGGTCACCCTTTATCTGCGGCTTGTGTCCGCGCGGTGCAGGTTTGGCATGGGCGTTGTAAGGCCAGGCTTCTTCGTTGCCGGTAATCATTAGCGCCGCTTCATTAGGCGTATTGACGTGTTTATTAGGGTAGTACTCGGGTTTGAATACTATTCCCTGTCGTATCAGCCAATCATAGTGTTCTAGGCTGCGATCACAGTACAGGCGCACTTTTTCAATATCGGCATTAGGACCCGACGCTCGTAAGAGATATGAATACATTTCTTCAGTATCATCTTCAAAGCCACAGGCGGTCTGTGTCGGTGTGCCACCTCCCATATAAATGAGGCCTCCCGCCAAAGCTGTCGATCCGCCAGGCTCACTCGCTGCTTCCAAAACCATAACTTTTGCGCCAGCATCAGCCGCTTCGATGGCGGCGCTAATACCTGCACCACCACCACCCACTATCAGTACTTCAGTTTCAGCATGCCAATGCTTCACAGCGCTGCTGTCAATGGTGTTTTTTTGAGGAGGCACGTTGCTCATAGTGTTATCCAAAGTCTTCTCGACTAGCGAATGCATGTGTGGTTCTATTGATTATGCTTTAGAGCATCATTGACACCGATTCTGCGCCTAATCGCTGAGGTGCGCTAACGTTAATGCAATAACTCATTGGGACGACGCCTCTGAGGATCGCTTTCCTATTTCAAAATTCACCTCTTGCCAGTGTAAGGCATCAATGCCCATTACTTACATTGCATCATGCTTTGCTACACAGAAAATTGCCTGATCTGCTCTAGATAGTGGCTCATGTCAACAATATCTCTGATTGCATGTCGACGCCAGTAAGTCACTGGTTTTTGATACCATCGCCAGTCATAGTCACTTGCAAGTGGGTATGTTACCTGTTCCGCAAAAAGGTAGTATGATTTGCTTGTCATTGAACCGATGATCAGCCCATGGCTGTATCCTGTTCTGGAGGCCGAATATTATGAAAATCGCGGGTGGTTGTTACTGCAAAAAAATTCGCTACGAGGCCGAGGGTGAGCCTTTAATGCGCGGTCTATGTCACTGCCGTGAGTGTCAGTATATTTCCGGTGGTGGGGCTAACGTGGCTTTAGCCATGCCAATGAGTGGTTTTCGTTATACCTCGGGAGCGGTGAAGGACTATGAACGCACTGATTTGGATGCGCCAGTAAAGCGGCAATTTTGTCCTGACTGTGGAACATCATTGGTCAGTCTGCCGCCGAGTTTGCCAGACATGGTTATCCTAAAAGTGGGTACCATGGACGACCCCACACAGTATGGCGCGCCTGAGATGGCATTTTATTGCATCGAGAAGCAGAGCTTTCATTGTTTGCCAGAAGAGTTGCTTAGGTTTGATCGTTTTCCTGGCTAGAGGCGACGTGGCGCGATGAGTTACGTAATCACCATAGACTGGGTTAAACCGCAGGTAGCGATGCTGACGTTCAGTGACCCCGCGCGCTCAAATCAGATTTGCTGGGCGGCAATCGACGAACTTGCCGAGCAACTGCGGGATAGTCGCGAATCCGGTGCAAGAGTTATAATTCTAGCATCGGGGCTCCCTGGGCAGTGGCTGCAGCATGCCTGGTTGCAAGATGTATTAAACGGCGCGGAAGGACTTGAGCAAACAGGCACCGGAGCGGGCTGGTTTACTGCGCTTAATGAGCTGTGCCATGAGGATGTCATTAGCATTGCTGCTATTTCCGGTGATTGCTCTGGCGGTGGAGCCGAATTGGGCTGGGCTTGCGATTTTAGAATTGCTGAGCAAACGGCTCAGTTCACCCAGCCCGAAATCAATATGGGGCTGACCACTGGCATTGGCGGTAGTAGTCGCCTTGCGCGGTTAGCCGGTCGCGCAACCGCAACAGAAATGGTGCTGACGGGGAAGCCCATGTCCGCAAAGCGCTTATGCGATCTCGGGGCCGTTAACAGCGTAGTGCAGGACGGGCAGGCCTTAGACGCGGCTCTGGAACTGGGTATCACGCTGGCAGAAAAATCACCGCTTGCTGTCGCCGGACTTAAGCGAATTTTGGCGTCAAGTGATGACGCGCATTTAACCGGTGCAATGATTTATGAGCAGGAAGTTTTTCAGTCCGTTGTCAGTAGTCCACAGGCTTTAGCGGGTATGCGAAAAATACAGTCTGGGTATGACGGCGACTAACACTGTGCCGGTCATGACGATTGAGAGTAAAAGAGGGCTAACGAGGGCCGGACGGCGGCAGCAGTAGTGCTTGCTATGCAATACATTTCGAAAATAAAAGTGGGGAGTTAAAGGTAGATGCAAACAGGAGAGGAAGGTGACGTCAGTGGAAACAACGCAAAGACTGCGTTAAAAGACGAGGACTTCGACCCCGATGTGATGCGCGACAAGTATCGGCGTGAGCGCGATAAACGTTTGCGCGAGCAGGGCAATGAACAGTACATCGATATATCGGGAGTGTATCGGCACTTTCTAGACGACCCCTATGCGGAGCCCATTGTTGAGCGAAAGCCATTGACCGATCAAGTTGAGGTGTTAATTGTCGGCGGCGGCTTTGGTGGTTTACTGGCAGGCGCGCGGCTGCGTCAAGAAGGCGTAGAAGATATTCGTATCATCGATCCTGCCGCCGATTTTGGCGGAACCTGGTATTGGAATCGTTACCCTGGAATTGCCTGTGATGTTGAATCCTACACGTATTTGCCGCTGCTGGAAGAATTGGGCTATGTTCCGCAAGAGAAGTACGCTTTTGGCACTGAGATTCTCGCTCATAGTCAGGCTATAGCTCGCAAGTTCGATTTGTATCGAGACGCCTGCTTCCAAACACGGGCGCAAACGCTACGCTGGGAAGAGAGTGAGTCTTGTTGGATCGTTACGACGAATCGCAAGGATCGTATGAAGGCGCGTTATTTGTGTCTGGCTACCGGGCCCCTTAATCGCCCGAAACTGCCTGGTCTTCCCGGCATTGAAAGCTTTCAAGGCCATTCATTTCACGCCAGTCGATGGGACTATCAATATACCGGTGGCGATGGCAGCGGAGGTCTTACCGGTCTGGCTGATAAGCGTGTAGGTATTATCGGCACCGGTGCTACGTCCGTTCAGTGTGTCCCGATGCTGGGTGAGTCAGCAAGAGAGCTGTATGTTTTTCAACGCACGCCATCTTCGATTGATGTTAAGAATAGTCCCCCTACTGATCCGCAATGGGCACAGGCACTTCAACCCGGCTGGCAAAAGCAGCGTATGGATAATTTTAACGCGCTAGTTTCTGGCGTGCCACAGGCAGAGGATCTGGTCGGCGATGGTTGGACAGACCTGATAGGGAAACTACTTTTTGCGATGCAGCAAAATCCAAACGGCGACCTCTCCCCGGCAGGTATTGAGCGCGCAGTTGAGATGGCTGATTTCGAAAAAATGGAAGAAATTCGTGCGAGAGTAGATTCTATTGTGAAAGATCCGAAAACTGCAGAGGCACTAAAACCCTACTATCGACAGTTCTGCAAGCGCCCTTGTTTTCACAATGAATATCTTGAGACGTATAACCGTCCCAACGTGACGCTCGTTGACACCAAGGGTAAGGGAGTGGACCGGATCACTAAAAAAGGCGTTGAAGTTCAGGGTAGAGAATACGAGTTGGACTGCCTTATCTACGCAACCGGTTTTGCGGTTGGCACGGACTATTCGCATCGCGCGGATATTCAGCTGCTGGGTCGCGATGGGATAAGCCTTACCGAGGCTTGGGCAGACGGCGTACGAAGCCTGCACGGTATGCATGTTCATGGTTTCCCTAACTGCTTTATTCTCAGTAATTCGCAGGCGGGATTTACCGTAAGCTATCCCCATCTCCTAGATGAACAGGCGAAACACATCGCTTATATTGTCACTGAAGCTTCAAACAAAAAATGTGTGGAGGTCGAAGTGTCAGAGCAGAGTGAGGCCACCTGGGTTCAGCAATGCATTGATAAGTCGCGAGATGCGGGAGATTTCCTTGAAAATTGTACCCCAGGCTATTACAACAATGAGGGCAAGTCTGGAAACCGCAACGCGCAAGACGGCTTTTATGGGGGTGGCTCGATTGAGTTTTTTAGTCTCCTGCAACAGTGGCGTGACGACGGCAGGCTTGATGGGCTCACGTTAAAGTAGTTGAAATCGAGGGGCTTTTAGCCGCATTTTACTGTTTGCAGCAGTCCCAAGCAGGCACTTCTGGCGTTACCGGATAATCAGTAAACGGCGCTGAACCAGTCTGGGGCACGCCAATATGCAACAACCGCTAGAACATTAAGTTGTTTGCGTTCGCCATATTGAACGAACTGCACAATAGTTTGTTCGCCAGCACTCTGTGCTCTTGCGCGCGTTCGGTCGTAGCGATAATCTTTAGCCTGAAATTAGCGGCGCTAAACATCAAGATAGAGACCTTTCGGGAGTAAGCCAAAGCATGAAGTTTGTCCTTTCCACCTCTTTTAGCAGTGTGGCACACCTGACCCAGCTAGCACCGGTTGCTGACACGCATGGATGGCATTCGATGTCTTTTTCGGATCACGTGGTGAATCCCAAGACGATTGATACGCCGTATCCATATACTGAAGATGGAAGTCGCCGTTGGCCGCCCTTTACTGACTGGCCCGACCCTTGGGTCATGATTGGTGCGCTTGCAGCTATTACTAAAAAATTACGCTTTACGAATAACATTTTTGTGTTGCCGATGCGCAATCCCTTTCTGGTTGCAAAAGCCATCAGTACTGCTGCAATTATATCGAATAATCGAGTGACAGCCGCTATCGGGGTTGGCTGGTCAGGGGACGAGTTTGCGCTGATGGATTCCAATTTCAAGACGCGGGGTAAGCGCACAGATGAGATGCTGGAAATTCTGCGTCTGCTTTGGAGCGGCGAGTATGTTGAGTATCAGGGAGATTACTATCAGTTTGATTTACTGGAAATGAATCCAGCACCGACTGAGTATCTGCCCATCTGGATAGGCGGTATTTCCGCGCCTGCAATGCGCCGCGCTGCTAGGCTTGGTGACGGGTGGGTGACAGACCTGCAGACTAGTGATGACATTATCGAATCGATTGAGAGAATTAAAGTTTGGCGGGCGGAGTATGGACGTGACGATCTGCCTTTCGAGATAATGGCTACTCCATCAGATGCTTGGGATTATGATGGATATAAACGTCTGGAAGATGCTGGGGTAACGCATATTTTGACCATGCCTTGGCCGTTCTATCACGGTGATACCGACGAGGTGGACAAGAAAATTGACAGCGTGAAGCGCTACTCAGACGACATTATCAGTCAGTTTTCCTGAGGCTACTAAGTTTCGGCTGTGATAGTCATCAAGGTCAAAGCTATGCAGCTTGAGCCTGATCCTCGGTGACTTTCCATGCGTCCAGCAGCTGCCTCGTATCACGGTCCCAGGGATGGAAGCCATCTTGATAGTATTCTTTGTAGGCTGGCCACACGCGACGTAATATTCCCCCTTCAGAAAATAAAAATTTCCAACCTTGGCACCATAATCTTGGGCTCCAAAGTTTTTTATCTTTTCGGAGCATGTGTGTGAGCCCCATCATTGTATCGACCATTAAGAAAACGGTCGACTGGCGCATCGCCCGTTTGCGCATTTTCTCAGTTCCGCCTAACGCTTTATATACATCGAAGGCCACTGACTTATGCTCCATTTCTTCAGCTGCATGCCACTGCCAAAGTGCTTGCATAGCGCTGTCTGTATTGCCAATCATTGGGTCATCTTCACTGAGTGCAGTTTCGGCAAGGATAGCGGTGATGTGCTCTAATGCCACAGTCGAAGCAAGGCGCTCCATCGGAGACAGAAACTTGTAGGCTCGTTGAATATTTCTCTCTAGTCGTCCCTCCATCACATGCAGATCATAGCCTCGATGCTTACACAGTGTGTGGTTATAACGTTGATGTTCGCGACGGTGAAAGCCTTCCTGTCCGCAAAAACCGCGAATGTCGTCCTTCAGTTTGGGGTCGCTTATCTGGTCAGCATAATGGCGCACACTGTCGATAAAAAACTTTTCACCAAGAGGGAAAGTGATGGACATTGCGTTGAACCAAGCTGTCTTGAACGGATGGTTATTATACCAATCATGCTTTAGGGACTGGCTGATATCGTACTCCCTGTTGCGAGGATGTATGGGCACATTGCGCGGTGTGAAAGAGAGTGTCGACATGGTATGTTGCTCAAATGTCCGAGGTGTCTTTTAAGTTTACGTCTTTCAGGAGCGCTGCAAAGAGTTCAATGTGGCCAAAAACTTAGCGGTCAGCGGCCGCTATCAGACCGCGCTAGCCAACGCCGCCCCAAGCCCGCGGCATTTGCATGTTCAGCCGCTCGAGACCGCCGTTTACCCCGAGAATTTCGCCAGTAACGTAACTGGCTGCTGGTGCACACAGGTATAAGGCACCTAATGCTATATCTTCTACTTCGCCCAGACGTGCCATAGGCGTCAGGTCCACCATAACTTGTTCTATTTCCGGCGTGAGGACTGTGTTGAGCGCGTCTGTTTTGGTGGAACCGACGGCAATAGCATTGACGCGTACCTTCGGCGCAAATTCCTGTGCTAGCTCCTGAGTCAACAGTGAAAGTGCTCCTTTGGCAGTGCCGTAAGCCGCAAAGCATGGCGTCGGTTTATGGCCTGCAATGGAGGAA